>NZ_JBEXEA010000009.1:0-368179 GCF_040606035.1 Streptomyces sp. NPDC005483 | reverse complement strand
ACGGACGAACCACGCCCATCTCTCCCGCCGCCAGCCGGAGTTCATGCCCACCCACCCCGAACCAAACGATCACGTTCGGAAAGCGGATGGCGTCTGAGGCCAGGCTCAGTGCACGGCGGGCTCAGACAGACCCGGGCTGAGGCAGACGCCGGGCTGAGGCGGACGCCGGGCTCAGACGGACGCCCGGCTCAGACAGACGCCGGGCTGAGGCAGACGCCGGGCTCAGACAGACGCCGGGCTGAGGCAGACGCCGGGCTCAGACAGACGCCGGGCTGAGGCAGACGCCGGGCTCAGACAGACGCCGGGCTGACGCGGACGCCGGGCTCAGACAGACGCCGGGCTCAGACAGACGCCGGGCTCAGACAGACCCGGGCTCAGGTGGCCCCGGCCTGAAGTGCACGCCGGGCTGAGGCGGCCGGGCACACTGCAACGCCAGGCTGAGGCGGACGCTCGACCCTCACCGTCGGCCCGGGCAGCCGTGCCGTGTGGACGTTCGCCGGGAACGGCACCCGGTAGGCCAGTGGATGGACAGTGGGTGCGCCCCCGGCCAGGGGCGCACCCTCTCGCCAACCCCGTGCCGGTCAGCCCTCGGCGCGGGCGGGCAGCCGCCATCCCGGGCGCGGGAAGTGGCAGGTGTAACCGTCCGGGTAGCGCTGGAGGTAGTCCTGGTGCTCGGGCTCGGCCTCCCAGAAGGGGCCGACCGGCTCCACCTCGGTGACGACCTTTCCGGGCCACAGGCCGGAGGCGTCCACGTCCGCGATGGTGTCCTCGGCGATGCGCTTCTGCTCGTCGTCCACGTAGTAGATCGCCGAGCGGTAGCTGAGGCCGATGTCGTTGCCCTGGCGGTTCTTGGTGCTCGGGTCGTGGATCTGGAAGAAGAACTCCAGGAGGGTGCGGAAGTCGGTCTTCGCGGGGTCGAAGAGGATCTCGATGGCCTCCGCGTGCGTGCCGTGGTTACGGTACGTCGCGTTCGGCACGTCGCCCCCGGTGTATCCCACCCGGGTCCCCGTCACGCCTGGAAGGCGGCGGATCAACTCCTCCATGCCCCAGAAGCATCCGCCCGCCAACACGGCCCTCTGTGTCTGCGCGGCCATTACGGCCCTCCCTGTCTGTCGGCTCGGTCATTCGGGCGGGCCACTCTGCTCGCACACCACCGGCATCCTGTGCCCACCCCCCTCAACGCACGAAGGTTCCGCACGATTCCGGCCCCGCTCGACCGGCCGCGTCGCCCCGCGGTCCGACCGGCCGCTTCGCCCCGCCGGTCGGCGGACGGTCGCCCGGTCGGGCAGGAGACCATGGCGAGGTGACAGCACTCTCGCCGTATCAGCAGGACTTGCGTGATCGCTTGCTCGCCGTGCCCGTGGTGCCCGCGCCTGCTCCCTGGCAGCCGGTGTTCGAGTCGTGTGCCGCGGTCGGAGGGCTGCTCGGGATCGGGTTCGCGGCGCATCCCGACAGTGGCGACGACCTGGTGATGGTCGTCTCGACCGACGGTCACGGTCTCTTCGACGCCGTCACAGGCGAGAGGATCGCGCGGGACCGGGACCCCGATCCCGAGACGCCGGACCCGGCCGCGGATCTGACCTGCCCGGGCCTCGGACCGGTCGCCGGAAGCAGGGTGCACATCGCCGGGCTGTACGGCGGCGGCCTCCATACCACGGCCACCGGCAGCTGGCACGTGGAGGTCGTCGCCCCGTCCTGGCCGAACGAACGTGTCCTGCTCTCCCACGGCAGCGGCATGCCCTACCGCGACCCGCACGGCGAACGATGTTGGCACATCTTCCACTCCCACTACTCCGAACTCCGGGCCGTCGGCTTCTCCCCCTCCGGCCGCACCCTCGCCGTCGCGACGAGCAGCGATGTGACCCTGTGGACCCGTCCGCCCAGTCCGTAAGCCGCCGGAAGGGTGATCCTCGTCCGCCTCACCCTGTACTCCAGGCAAGAACCGCGACCACACGGGACCCGCGCACTCCACACCGCGTCCACGATCACCGTCTACCAGACGTACGCGCCGGAGATCGGCCTGCCCGCCGCACGCGAGGGCCGTTTCCCCGCCGTGGGGAAGCGGGACCGGATGACGTGGGTCGTCAAGCCGGGTTCACAGCCCGAATCCGTCGGCGGCGGCCGGACGGAAGGCAGGGCATCGCGGAGTTCGGCATCGGTTTGGAGCACTTCGAAAGGAACCTGGACGCAGTCTTGCGCAGTCTTGCGGGAAGCGTCACCGGACAACCGGTTCGCGGAGCATCTTCCCGCCGGTCCGGTTCCGCTTCCTACGGCAGGCGCAGGGGCTTCAGAACGGCGCGTCCAGGCCGTTGCGGGCCACCGAGACGATGATTTGCCGCATCTGCTCGACGTACAGCCGCATGTTCTTGCGCGCGATGTCGGTGTCGGGGTAGCGGCAGGCGAAGTACAGACCCTCATGCAGCCTGTTGAACCATGCGCACACCTTGTCGCCGTACGACACCCGGAGCAGGCCGTACGCCTTCAACTCGGCCCATCGCTCGGATCCGTGGATGCCCCGGGCGTCCACGAACGAGACGAACGAGTACATGTCGGGCGAGGTCTTGTGGAAGTCCGAGCCGAGCAGCCGCAGTACTCGGGCGTTGGGTATACGGGCCAGTGGTCTGTTGGCGCGTAGTTCGGTGCGCACGGTCTCCAGGACGCTCCGGAAGCCGGGTGCCTGCGCAACGGGAATCTCGATCGGCGCGCCGCCGACGTACCAACCCACGGAGCCCCGCCATTCGGGCTTCGCCCTCGTATGGAACGGCACAACCGTCCGGTAGACGGGCACCCCACCGATCTTGTGGACGACGAGGCTTGTGGCAGCCAGGATGCCGACCATACTCCCGCCGAAGGGCCGGCAGGACGTCTCGAACGCGGCGGCGTCGTCGGCTCCCACGATCATTTCGTGCAGGAGCTGCTGCGTGGGCAGTTCGCCGCTGGGATCCAGGCCCAGGTCGACGGGAAAGTTCGGCAGCTTCCCGTCGCACCGCCCTATGAACCCCCGCCAGCGTGCGACGACCTCGTGCGTGGCGTCGATCTGGTCCGCGTCCGTGCGCTCGACCTCGCAGAAATCGACGTAGCTGCCGATCGGCGTCTCCTCCACGGCGCGGTCCTCGGCGCCGCCCACCATGCACAGCTCGTGGATCTCCGCGGGGATGCGCTGCATGGAGTACGAGTCGACGTTGCTGTGGTCGAAGGCCATGTACACGGTTGTGCAGTCGTCCCGGACGACCGCCGCGTAGATGAAGTTCGGCCAGCTGAGTGCGTAGGTCTCTGCGTCGAATCGGTGCTGGAGGTGCTGGGCCAGTCCCTCCGCGTCGGGGAAGTCGCCGACCACCTCGCGACGCAGTGACACCGCATCGGCGTCGAGGGTGAACCGGCGCAGTTCGTCGCCGACCCGGCGGAAACCGCTGCGCAAGGTCTCGTGCCGGAGAGTCCAGCTCCGTAGTGCGTCCTGCAGCACGAGGAGATCGACCCCGCCCGGCATGTCGAATGCCGTACCGAGCCAGGTGGGCATGAACAGACCGTTTTCGCGCACTGATCGAACCGTTCGGACGTGCGTCTCCTGGGCATACGACGGCGGCCGGGAGTCCTCGGGCAGGTTCGTCGCCGTCTCGACGGCCGCCGCCGCATCGAGCGTCCACTCGACCAGGAGCCCGGGGCGGACCTCAGAGCACTGGATGTCGGTCATTCGCACGGTGAGCCTCTCCGTTGATGGGCACGGTCAACCCGACGGGCCCGCCCGGGAACCGGTGGCCCCATGCCTGCTCGGCCCTGCCACGGTGCGTGCCGTACAGGCCGACGGCCCTTCGGACCACGGTCAAAGGCGGCGCCGTTCGGCGTATCTCGCCGCTCGGTGACCGTGGGCTCGATCAGCCGGCGCCGCGGAGCCATGCCGGACGCCGACACAGCGCCGGTACTGCCATGAGCTGCTCCCTGAGTGATGACTGGGCGAGCACCGCCGCGCATGGGAACGGCTGCCCGCGGGCGGTCGGCCGGGCAACCAACATCATCCTGCGGGAACCGGCCCAAGATCGCTCGGGGAGCCGACCGGACGGACGGGAGCTTCACCCCTGGCCGCGGCCGCGATCAGACGGGCGGAACCCGCGTACCCGCCGCCCCCACGGACCGGGGATGATGACGGGGTGGCGTATCGGAGGGGCTCAATGCATTGACGTGTCAGGCCTCGCGAACGGCTTCGCGGATCCCGGCGAAGATCGCGTCGAAGTCGGCCTCGGAGACGAGGAACGCGTAGTGCTGCGGCGTGATCTCGTCGGTCGTGTCCCTGTGGTCGAGGGTCACGCCGTCGAGCTCCCGACCGGGACGAGGGGCGTGCGGGTGGACCGGGTGCGGCTCGGGCCGCCCGTGCTCGGGGTGGTGCTCGCCGCGACCGCCACCGGGGCCTGACCTCGCCGCAGCCGGCCCGGCGGCTGCCCGTACGCCCCAACTGCCCTTGCTGTCCTCGGCGCTGACCGGTGCCGTGGTCCTGGTCACCGCCGATCTCGCCGTACGGACTCTGCTGCTCCCGCCGGAGATCCCGGTCGGGGCGCTGACCTCGCTGGTCGGGGGCCGTATCGCTGTGGTTGCTGGGGCGACGGACGGCCGTATGCTGACGGGTCCGGTGGACGCTCACGGGCCGAAGAACCCTGACGGACAGCCGTACGCCGAACGGCCCCGACAGACAGCCGTAGCTCACGGGCCCAGCGGACGGCCGTAGATGAAGGGCCCCGGCAGCCAGCCGCACGCCGAAGCGCGCCGACCGGCAGTCGTAGCCGAGGCCCCGGCATGCGGCCGTGACGAAAGGACCCCGGTGCGAGGCCGGAGCCGTACGCCGAAAGACCCCGGCACAGGACGTACCGGGGCCCCTCCCTCACACCCTGCGTGTCAGATCGTCGCCGTGTCGATCACGAAGCGGTAGCGGACGTCGCTGTTGACGACCCGCTCGTACGCCTCGTTGATCTCCGACGCGGTGATCAGCTCGATCTCGGCGCCGATGCCGTGCTCGGCGCAGAAGTCCAGCATCTCCTGGGTCTCGGCGATGCCGCCGATCGCCGAACCGGCGAGGGTCTTGCTGCCGCCGATGAGGGAGAAGAGGTTCAGGGCGATCGGCTCCTCGGGGGCGCCGACGTTGACGAGGGCGCCGTTCGCCTTGAGCAGGCTCAGGTAGGCGCCGAAGTCGAGCGGCGCCGAGACCGTCGAGAGGATCAGGTCGAAGGAACCGGCCAGCTCCTTGAAGGTGGTCTCGTCGCTGGTCGCGTAGTAGTGGTCGGCGCCCAGCTTGAGGCCGTCGTCCTTCTTGCGCAGGGACTGCGAGAGGACGGTGACCTCGGCACCCAGCGCGTGCGCGATCTTGACGCCCATGTGGCCGAGGCCGCCCAGACCGATCACGGCGACCTTCTTGCCGGGGGCGGCACCCCAGCGCTTGAGCGGGGAGTACGTGGTGATGCCGGCGCACAGCAGCGGCGCGGCCTCGTCGAGGGCCAGGCCCTCGGGGATGCGGACGACGAAGTTCTCGTCGACGACGACCTTCTCGGAGTAGCCGCCGTAGGTGGGCTCGCCGTCCTTGCCGACGGAGTTGTACGTGCCGACGTTCCCGCGGGTGCAGTGCTGCTCCAGGCCGGCCTTGCAGTTGTCGCACTCACGGCAGGAGTCGACCATGCAGCCGACGCCGACGCGGTCGCCGACCTTGTGCTTGGTGACTCCGGGGCCGACCTCGGAGACGATGCCCGCGATCTCGTGGCCCGGGACCATCGGGAAGATGGCCTCGCCCCAGCCCTCCTGGGCCTGGTGGATGTCGGAGTGGCAGATGCCGGCGAACTTGATGTCGATCAGGACGTCGTGCTCGCGGACCGCCCGGCGCTCGATGGTGGTGCGCTCCAGGGGAGCCTTGGAGGCGGGGGCGGCGTATGCGGCGACAGTGGTCATGCCGGGGTTTCTCCTAGCGAGGGGGTGCGTGCCCGGCTGCCTTCTGTCCTCCGTCCGGGCACTCTTCCAGCCTGCCCGACGAATCACGATCCACCCAGGCCACCGTTCTGCGTACGTCTGCTGTTCCTACTACTGGCGGGGACAGGATGCTGAACGTACGACCGTGAATACTTGACATATGGACGACATGGCCGAGGAACTGCCCGGAAGCGGCTCACTGGACCGGCGCGCCGAGCTCAGCGAGTTTCTGCGTACCCGGCGGGCCCGGCTGAAGCCTCAGGACGTGGGGCTGCCGGACTTCGGGCGGCACCGCAGGGTGCCGGGACTGCGCCGCGAGGAGCTGGCCCAGCTGGCGGGCGTTTCCGTGGCGTACTACACCCGCCTGGAGCAGGGCAACGGGCGGAACGTCTCGACGGAGGTGCTGGGCTCGATCGCCCGGGCGCTCCGGCTGACCGACGCCGAGCACGCGCACCTCACTCATCTGGCGAAGCCCAAGCAGCACAAGAAGAAGCCGGCCGCACGGGCCGAGCAGGTGCGCGGGTCGGTCCGGCAGCTGCTGGACTCGATCGACGTCCCGGCGTACGTCTCGGGGCGGCGCTCGGACATCCTCGCCTGGAACCGGCTGGCCGCGGCGCTCTTCGGGGACTGGTCGGAGCTGCCGGCGCGGGACCGCAACTGGGCCCGGCTGGTGTTCCTGCGGCCGGAGTACCGCGAGCTGTTCGTGCCGTGGGAGCAGAAGGCGACCGACGTGGTCAGCTATCTGCGGATGGACGCGGGCTGCCATCCGGACGATCCGCAGCTGTCCGCTCTCGTGGGTGAACTCTCCGTCAAGAGCGAGGAGTTCAGGCGTCTGTGGGCCACGCACGACGTCAAGGAGAAGAACTTCGGTGTCAAGCACCTCCGCCATCCGCTGGTCGGCGAACTGACCTTGAACTTCGAGTCGTTCCCGCTGTCCGACGGCACCGAGCAGGCCCTGATCACCTACCACGCGGAACCGGGCTCCCCGTCGGCCGACGCGCTGCGGCTGCTGGCGAGCTGGGGCGCGGACGCGACCCGGGCGGGCGAGTCCGCGCACTCCTGACCCGGGCCGACTCAGCCCTGGTACGGGGGTGCCGCCCCCCAGTTCCACCGCGGCACGGGCTGCTCGGCCGGCGGTTTGGCGTCCGGTCCCGAGAAGTGGACCGCGAGCCGGGTGCCCCACTCCACGTAGGCGAGGAACGCCGAGCGGAACTCCGGGTCGGTGGGCAGGCCGGCCTCGTCGGCCGCGTCCTGGATGAGATTCACCCAGCGGCGGCGCTGCTGCTCGGTGATGTCGCGGCCCAGGTGCTTGGCGACCATGTGGCCGTGGCCGCCCTGGGTCTCCGAGTAGGCGGTCGGGCCGCCGAAGACCTCCGCGAGCCACAGGGCGACGTGCTCGGCGTGCTCGGGGGCCAGTCCCTCGAACACCGGGGCCAGGAGGTCGTCGGCGAGGACCTTCTCGTAGAACACCGTGGTGAGCCGTCCGAAGGCCTCCGCGCCGCCCGCCCACGAGAACAGGGTGGGGACGGCGGCCCCCCGGCCGCGGACCGTCGTCGGTTTGTAGTGGCGCATCTCCTCGATGTTCTCGATGTACGGCCTGATCTCGGCCAGGAAGTCCGGGAACAGCTCCGACTTCCGGAAGCCCTCCAGGTGGTCCTCGGTGGAGGTCCAGGTGATCCGCAGGACGAAGTGCTCGAAGTCCTCCTCGCAGCGCGCCAGTTCGTAGTCGACGCACTGCGGGGCCGCCGCGAGCTGGACCGAGGCGTGCGTGTAGGCGGACAGGAACTCCGCCGAGCGGTCTTCCGGGATGCGGTAGCGGATGTACTCGACGGTCTCTGTGGTCATACGGCCACTCAAACACGGCCGGCCGTCGGAAGCTGCCCTTCCGGGGGCCCGAGAGCTGACCGTGCTGGGCATTACCAGGAACCCGGAGAAACCGCGGCCCGGGGCGGCGGGCCGACGGCGGGCGGGCACCGGGCGTGCTGCCGTTGTCGGCGTTGCTCGGGGCCGCGTTGCTGGTGGGGGCGGATGTGGCGGGGCGGGTGGTGCGGGCCCCCGCGGAGGAGCCGGCGGGTGTCATGACCGCGCTGGTGGGGGTGCCCGTGCTGGTGGTTCTCGTACGGCGTCGGGGGGCCGTCTCGTGAGGAGGGCGCTGCGACTCGGCGTGACCGCACCCGCCCGGGTCCGCGGCCGAACGGCGACCACCGTGTTCCGGCGCCCCCGGTTCTCGCTCCTCGTCCACCGGACCTCCGCGCGGAAGGCCCGCCGGAAGCGGTGCTCCCGACGGGCCTTCCCCTACTGCTGGTGCGTTCTGCGGATCACTTCCCGTAGTACGCGTTGTAGATCGAGATCGTCGACTTGTTGCCCTTCTTGTCGGCGATCTTGGCGTGGAAGGAGATGGCCTTCCCCTTCGCCGGGTTCTTCACGGTGATCTTGCCGCCCGAGACCGTGACCTTCTTCCAGGTCTGGCCGTAGTCGTACGACACGTACACCGCGAGGGACTTCAGGTTGGAGCCCTTCGCGGAGCCCTCGACAGTCAGCGGGATCTTGACCGTCTTGCCGGCCTCGACACGGTTGTCCAGGCCCGTCTTCGCGTTGAAGCGGACCATGGAGGCCGGAAGGGTGGCGTAGTTGCCGGACGGCTTCTTGGACTTGAACTCCCAGCTCGCGTCGATGCGGGTGGAGGCCGCCGCGACCTTGACGCTGCGCTTGACCGAGGTGGTCAGCTTGTACGACGCCTCGCCCGCCGGGACGGTGAACGCCTCCGCACCGAACAGCGGGTCGTCGTTCGTGCCCACCTTGACGCCGTTGCGGTAGAGACTCGTGCTGACCGCGGTGAAGTCCGAGGAACCGGCGTGCCCGGCGCCGTCGGAGAACAGCGGCACGTACCCGTAGATGCTGTTGCCGTCACGGAAGAGCCCGTAGTACGTGTTCAGGTGCGGGCCGAAGACCGCCGTGTTGAAGGTCTTCGTGTACTTCTGGCCCGCCTTGAAGGTCTGCGGGTCACCGAGCGTGTAATAGGCCTCCGACATCGGGAAGCCGTCCGCGTCCGTACCCTTGTACTGCGAGAAGTCGAACGTCCACTGGATCTTGTCGGACGTCGACAGGTACAGCGTGCGGGTGCCCGGCAGCTTCTGCTCCACCGCCGTACCGAAGGTGAAGTCGTTGGGGAAGAAGCCCATCGGAGTGATCGCCCCGGTCTTGCCGGAGACACCGGAACCGAGGTTGTTCTTCACGGTGGCGAGCTCGCTCGCCTTGAAGTGGCGGACCTTGTCGCCCTGGAGCTTCTTGACGTCGGCGCTGGTGGCCACGTCGTACTCGGCGTCGGCACCCTTCGTCCACTGGCCGCTCCAGGTCTGGTGCAGGCCGGAGACGTCGCCGCCGAGGGGCGCCACGCGTACGTCGTCAAAGGACTTGAGGCCGACACCGAAGCCGACGCCCGCGGTGTCGTACATGTAGCTGATCACGCCGAGCTGCTGCTTCGTCTGCGCGTCCGGGACGGTGATGTCGGCCGCCCTGGTCTTGCGGGCGTCGATCGTCACCGAGGTGTTCTTGGTGACGCTCAGCTTCGGCTGGACCAGCCAGTCCAGTCCGCCCTCGAAGTTGACGAAGTCCTTCGCGATCCAGGCGTCCAGGAGGTAGTTGCCCTTGGGAACCCGCATCGTCGTCGTACCGGAGTCCGCGATGGTCACCTGGTAGGCGCGGCCCTCGGCCAGGCCCGAGAAGCCGAACAGGAGGGTGTTGTAGTCGGCGGTCGGCTGCCCGTCCCGCCCGATGTGCTTGATCTTGACGTCGTACGACTCGACCTCGCGCTGCACCGCGGCCGCCGTGCGGACGGTCTGGCCGCCGCCCGTCGCCGTCACGTACGCGGAGTAGGCGCCGTCGAGCGTGCCGCCCAGCTTGGTGTTGACGCTCATGTCGACGGATGCCTTGCCGCCCGCCGGGACCGTCACCGTGGTGGCGGCCAGCTTGAAGAAGCCGGCCGGAGCGGCCTGCCCCTTCGGGTTCGTCGCCGCCGCGGTCAGCTTCAGCGTGACGTCCTTGGTACCGAGGTTGCGGTACGTCAGCTGCTTGGTGACCGGCTTGTCGTCGGTGTGCGGCCACTGCTGCGTGCCGAAGCTCACCGACACCGGGTCGGCGATCACGGTCTGCTTGATGGCCTTGTCGACCTGGATACGGCCCGAACCCTGCTGGAACGGGGTGTACTTGCCGCCCTTCGCGGAGCCCGTGAGGGCGCCCTTCAGCTCGGCGTAACCCCAGTTCGGGTGCTCCTGCTTGAGGATCGCCGCGGCGCCCGCGACATGCGGGGTCGCCATCGACGTACCGGAGATGGTCAGGTAGCCCGGCGGGTTCTCGCCGACCTCCTGGTCGATGACGCTGCCCTTGGCCGCGGCGGCCGTGATGTCCACGCCGGGCGCGGTGACGTCCGGCTTGATCGCACCGTCGCCGGCCCGTGGGCCGGTGCTGGAGAAGTCGGCCAGCTTGTCCTTGTCGTCGACGGCGCCGACGGTGAGCGCGGCGTCCGCGCTGCCCGGCGAGCCGATGGACTCAGGACCGGAGTTGCCCGCGGCGATGGCGAAGAGCATGCCCTTCTCGGCGGAGAGCTTGTTGACCTCCGCCTCCAACGGGTCGATCTCCGGGGTGTCCTGGCCGCCGAGGCTGAGGTTGACGACGTCGGCGCCCTGCGCGGCCGCCCACTCCATCCCGGCGAGGATGCCGGAGTCGTCACCGGAGCCGGTGTCGTCGAGGACCTTGCCGTTGAGGATCTTGGCGCCGGGCGCGACGCCCTTGTACTTGCCGTTGGACTTGGCGCCGGTGCCCGCCGCGATGGACGCGACGTGCGTGCCGTGACCGAAGTGGTCGGTGGCGTCGGCCGCGGTGGAGAAGTTCTTGGACTCGATCACCTGGGTCTTGAGGTCCGGGTGGGTCGCGTCGACACCGGTGTCCAGTACGGCGATCTTTACGCCCTTGCCGTCGTAACCGGCCGCCCATGCCTTGGGGGCGCCGATCTGCGGCACGGACTTGTCGAGGCTGGCCTTGCGGACGCCGTCGAGCCACACGTGGGCGATGCCGGCGGCGGTCCTGTCACCGTTGGTGACGGCGTCCCAGAGCTCGGGCGTCTCCTTCTGCGGTGTCTGCACGGCGTCCGCGTTGAGCGTCGTGAGGCTCCGCCGCAGGGTGCCCGCGTCCCGGACGTCGGCCTTGGCGGCCGTGGCGGCCCCCTGGTAGCCGACGATGACCTTCAGTCCCTTCGCCTGGGACTTGCGGGTGGCGGACTTGTTGAGCTCGGTGATGTCGAAGAGTCGCTGGTCGAGCTTGCCGGCGGCGACCAGCCGGACCGCGTCCGCCGGCACCACGAGCGTGTGCCCGTTGGTCTTCCGGATCTGGACGGGTATGTGCTCGCGCCCCTTCGCCCGCTCCAGGCCGACGACCCGGCCCTTGGCGTCGACGGTGACGCGGTCACCGGTGATCAGGGTGATGGTGTGCTTGGGTGTGAGTTGCGCCTTGCTCGTCTGCGCGCCGGCCGTGCGTGCCGCATCCGCCGACGCCGGGCTGGTCATGCCCGCCGCAAGCGCTACCGCGGCCGCCGTGGCGATCGTTGCCGCGCATGCCTTTTTCACTTGTCTGCGCAAGATTCCCCCTTGCAGATGGACCGGGTGAATTCCCCGTTCACCCGGGCGGGGGCAGACGCGCACGCATGTACGCACACCCCCCGGTGCTCGCAGTATGCCGAGGGGTGATCACGACCTCAATAGACAAGTCTCCGACAGCAAAGTCTGTTACAAGACTGCCGGATTCAGGGGGAGTTGAGTCTGCGCGTTCAGGTGGCGGCGTTCTCCTTCACCGTGATCCTGCCCTTGCGGATCGTGGCGAGGCGGGGAGCCTTCTTCGCGATGGCGGAGTCGTGGGTGACCATGATGAAGGTCAACCCCAGCTCCTTCCACATGCGTTCGAGTACGTCCATGATCTCGTCGCGCATCGACTCGTCGAGGTTGCCGGTGGGTTCGTCGGCGAGCAGCACCTTCGGCTGCTTGACGAGGGCACGCGCGATGGCGACGCGCTGCTGCTGTCCTCCGGACATCTCGGAGGGCAGGTGCGAGAGCCGCTCCCCGAGCCCGACGGAGGTGAGGGCCTCGGCCGCTCGCTCCCGCCGCTCCTTCCCCTTCACGCCGAGGGGTACGAGGGCGGTCTCGACGTTCTCCTGGGCGGTGAGGGTGGGGATGAGGTTGAAGGACTGGAAGACGAAGCCGATGTTCTCGCTGCGGACCTTGGTCAGCCTGGCCTCCGACAGTTTCGCCAAGTCGGTGCCGTCCAGCACGACTTCGCCCTCCGTGGGCTTGTCCAGCGCGCCGAGCATCTGGAGCAGGGTGGACTTGCCGCCGCCGGTGGGGCCCTGGATGACGAGACGGTCTCCGTCGGCGATGGTGAGGTCCACACCGGCGAGCGCGTCGACGGTGTCCTTGCCTCGGGTGTAGCGCTTGGTGACACTTCTGAGTTCGTACATGGGGACTCCTGGGGTGGTGGGGTTCGGGGTGGTGCGAGTCGTTGTCGGCTGCGGGCGGGTGAGGTGGGTGCGGCTGTGGCATGCCTTGTCTGCACCCACTCAGGGGCGCGGGGAACTGCGCGACCAGCCACGGCGCCCCGCACCCGCGAGACCACGAGGCGAGGCACATCCGTGGGCGCACCGGTACCGCAGCAACCGCCGGCTACTCGACTCGGCGCAACGCATCCGCCGGCCGCAGCCGGGACGCGCGCCAGCCGCCGAACGCTCCCGCGATCAGGCCACCGGCCACCGCCAGTCCCACAGCGACCGCCACCGTCGTAAGGCTGACCGGGGCGGTCAGGGCGACGTCCAGCGTCTTGGCGGCAGCCTGGCGGCCGGGACCGCCGAAGCCGCCACCACCGGGGCCGGCGTTACCGCCGCCACCGCCCAACTGCGCCTGCAGCGTGGGACTGACGGCCGTGACGACGTACGCGCCCCCGAGACCGAGCGCGATACCCAGCGCCCCGCCCAGCAGCCCGTTCACCATGGCTTCGCCGACGACCTGTCGGGTCACCCGCCCCGACTTCCAGCCCAGCGCCTTCAGCGTGCCGAACTCCCGCACCCGGCGCGACACCGCGGACGAGGTCAGCAGGCCGGCGACGAGGAACGCGGCGACGAGCACGGCGATCGACAGCCACTTGCCGACGTTCGTGGCGAGCGAGGACGCCGTGGACAGCGACCCCGACACGGTGTCCGCGAGATCCGCCGAGGTCGTGACCGTCGTACCCGAGATGTTCTTCTGGATAGTCGACTTGACGGAGTCGATCTTCTGCGAGTCGGCCGCCTTGACGTAGATCGTGGTGACCTTGCTCTTCGAGTCGCTGAGGGTCTGCGCCTGGGTGAGCGGGATGTAGACGTTGGCGGCCGCGTCCCCGCTGTCCGCGGTGGCGACGCCGATCACCTTGAACTTGACGCTCTTGACGGTGACGGTGGAGCCGACCTTGAGCTTCTTCTCCTTGGCGTACGCGGAGTCGACGACGGCGACCTTGGCGTCGGTCTCGGTCGACTTGAACGTACGGCCGCTGGTGATCTTGGAGGAGGTCAGCGGGCCGAGGGCCGCCTTGGTGACGTCGGTGCCGAAGACGGAGTAGTTGTTGACGTCGAAGTTGGCGCCGCCGCCCTGTACTTCACCCTGCGGCTGCCCAGTGCCGCCGCCGGGGCCGCTCCGCTGGTTGCCGCCGTTCTGGTTCTGCTGGAACTGTCCGCGGGTGAACTGCCCGCTGACCTTGATGACTTGGAGGCTCAGCCCGCCGACCGCGTCCGAGACGCCGGTCTGCCGGCCGACCTTGGTGACGGTGGAGGTGGACAGGGTCTGGAACCCCTGCACCAAGACCCGGTCGGTGCTCTGTTCCGCGTCGGAGCCGTTGTCCTGCGCGTCGAACTGGAAGCGCGGCCGCTCGGAGCTGTCGGCGCTCGGAGCGGCGGCGGCCTTGGTGACCGTCATGTCCGTGCCGAGCCCGTACAGCGACTGGAGGACCTTGTCCTGGGCCTTCCCCATGCCGGACGACACGGAGCTGACCACGATGACCAGCGCGATCCCGAGCGCGAGCCCGGAGGCGACGACGAGGGCCGCCTTTCTGCGGCGGCGCAGTTCGCGCCTCAGGTAGGTGAAGAACATGGCCGCAAAGTAGGTACGGCGCGTGATGACTCCATAAGGCCCGAATAAGAGCTGCATGAGAAGGCTGTGCGAGACCCCGGAAACACCGATGCCGCCCCTGGGGGCGGCATCGGAAAACTGTGAATCCCGGGTGGGTCAGACCGCCGACCCGGCCTTCCAGTCCGCCCAGTTCAGGTTCCAGCCGTTGAGGCCGTTGTCCGGGGCCACCGTCTTGTCGCCGGTGTTGGAGACGACGACCACGTCGCCGACGATCGAGTTGGTGTAGAACCAGTAGCCCGCCGTGCCGGTGTCGTTGGCGCCCTTGGTGTCGGACAGGCCCACGCAGCCGTGGCTGGTGTTCACGTTGCCGAAGACCGACTTGGCGCCCCAGTAGTTGCCGTGCACGAAGGTGCCGGAGTTGGTGAGGCGGATGGCGTGCGGCACGTCCTTGATGTCGTACTCGCCCTTGCCGTCGTCGTCGGTGAAGCCCACGGTCGCGCCGTTCATGCGCGTCTCCTTGAACTTCTCGGACATCACCATGATGCCTTCGTACGTCTTGTTCTCCGGCGAACCGGCCGAGATCGGGATGGTCTTGATCGTCGTGCCGTTGTGCGTGATCTTCATCTGCTTGGTCTTGGCGTCGACGTACGAGACCTGGTTGCGGCCGATCTTGAAGGTGACCGTCTTCTGCTGGACGCCGTAGACACCGGAGGCGCCCTCGACACCGTCGAGCGCGAGCTTCAGCGTGACGGTGGAGTTCTCCTTCCAGTAGTCCTCGGGGCGGAAGTCGATGCGGTTGGCGTTGAACCAGTGGCCGACGACCTCCTGACCGCTGCTGGAGGAGACGGAAATGCCCTTCTGGACGGCCGCCTTGTTGGTGATCGCCTTGTCGAAGTTGATCGACACCGGCATGCCCACGCCGACGGTCGAGCCGTCCTCCGGCGTGAAGTTGCCTATGAAGCTGTTGGCCGGGGAGACCGTCGTGAACGAGGCGTTCTCGTGGGCGACGAGCCCGTCGGAGTCCTTGGCCTCCGCGGCGACCTTGTAGGTCGTCGAGCGCTCCAGCTGGGCGTCGGGCTTCCAGCTGGTCTTGTCGGCGGACAGCTCGCCCGCGACCTTCGCGCCTTCGGTGGTCGTCATCGTCACGTCGGTGAGCGTGCCCTTGCTCACGGTGACGGCGGCGGAGTTGTTGATGGAGGCGTTGTCCGTGCCGTCCTTGGGTGTGATCTTGATCTCGGCCTGGGAGCTCTTCTTCGCCGCCGCCTCGTCGGCCTTGGCCTGCGAGGTGTCGCCGCCGCTGCCGCTGCCCCCCGACGAGGAGTCGTCGCCACTGGAACAGGCCGAGAGCACCAGCACCCCGCCGAGCAGAGCGGACGCGACCGTCAGGCCCCTGCGCCGCTTACTGACCGTCATCACACGCTTCTCCATCGTTGCCGAATCCCAGAAACCCCGAAATCCCGAGAGTCCCCGTCAATAAAACCTGAACGCTACGACCGGTTCGTCCCGTTCCACCTTCTCGGAAGGTGTGGGGCACACCACGTCCGCCGTGGCGGCAGGTGCGTCTGTCGGTCCGTGCGACCCGTGAGACGACGAAACCCCGGACGGCGGTTGCCGCCCGGGGTCACGATTTTCCCAGCGCGCTCAGCCGACGACCTCTTCTTCCTCGTCTTCCTCTACATCATCCTCGTCGAGGTCCCAGTCCGGCGAATCCGGGTCGTAGTCGATGTGCTCGCTGCTCCAGGACGCCTGGGCCAGTTCGACCCCCGACACCTCTCCGACCAGGTCGAACGGGTCCACGAGATACGCGAGCGCCTCCGCCGTGTCTTCCGTCACAGCGCTCTCGGCATGCGCCCGCTCGTCGTCCGGCATGTCCGGATCGTCCGCGATCCGCGCGAGCGCGGCCCGCGTCACGGCCTCCTGGTCGTCGACCTCGACGACGAGTTCCACCCGAAGCCGCACAAAACGTGATGTCTCTTCAGTGCTCATGCCCGGAGCGTAAAGCCCATGCCTCCCGTGACTTTCCCGTGACCCGCGACTTTCACTAACATCGCCCCACACGGCCAATTCGCCAGCACCACAAGGGGATCGATATTCCGTGTCATCCGTTCGTCGTCCGTTGCTGACCGCCACCGCCGCGGGGACCCTGCTGGGTGCCCTGTGGTTCGTCCCGTCCGCCAACGCGACCCAGGATCAGCCGGCGAGAACAGAGCCGTCCGTGCAGGCCACGACGCAGGCGCGGGTCACGACCACGAGCGCGGAGACGTCCACGGACGGCACCCGGCTCGCGGACACCGGCAGCTTCGACACCACGCCGTACGTCGTCGGCGGCACCCTCTTCCTCACGCTGGGTGCGGGCTTCGTCGTCTATTCGGTACGGCGGGAACGCCTGGGTTTTTAAACGCGCTTGACGTTTTCTTGGCGAAACGCTCATAGTCCGCACGTGCGGAGATCATCGAGGGCGCGCATAGGCGCCACGGCGACCATGAGCGTGCTGTCGCTCGCCCTCATCACCACGGCCGCCGCGAAGGCGCTCAGCGCGGCCGAGCTCGAGAAGCTGCTGCTCGCCAAGGGCGATGTCACCGGGTACGAGGCCGCCGACGGCGACGACACCCTCCCGAAGGCCAAGGGCGAGGTGAAGACCGACAAGGCCGACTGTGCCCCGCCGGCCCACGCCATGGCCGGTCTCGCGCCGGGCGACACGGACGCGGGCGCGAGCAACACCCTGACGAAGAGCCCCACGGCCACCCCGTCCTCGGAGGAGGAGGCCGTCCTCGACGTCGAGATGACCTTCGTGGGCCTGTCCTCCTACGACGGCGACGGCGACGGCGCCGAGAAGGCCGTCAAGGCCGTCGCCGACGGCATCGCCGCCTGCTCCGGCGGCTTCACCATCACCGCCCAGGGCGAGAAGCAGAAGATCACCAAGGTCGCCGCGGGGAAGCCCTCCGGCAAGGGCGACGAGTCCGTCGCGTTCTCCGTCGGCTCCGAGATGGACGGCGAGGGCACGGCCACCTTCAACACCGAGGTGGTCCGCGCCGGCAACACCGTCACGTCGTACTGCACGGTGGACTTCGCCTCGCTCGACAGCGGCAAGGCGGCGGCCGTGCCGACGACCCTGATCGACGCCCAGCCGGCCAAGCTCAAGTAACCGACGCGGGGGCCCTGTTCAGCCGTATCGCGAACAGGGCCCCGTCCGCCTACAGCAGCGGTCCGGTCACGGCCTCCACGGCCGACACCAGCCGCCCCTCCCGCACGAACTCGTCCGCCGCGGCGAGGTCCGGCGCCAGGAACCGGTCGGGACCGGGCCCCTCGACTCCCGCCTTGCGTACGGCGGTGATGGCGGCCTGTGTCGCCGGCGCCGGGCTCAGGCCCTCGCGCAGCTCGACGGCGCGCGAGGCGGCGTACAACTCGACGGCGAGCACCCGGGTGAGGTTGCCGACGGCGGTACGCAGCTTGCGCGCGGCCGACCACCCCATCGAGACGTGGTCCTCCTGCATGGCGGACGAGGGGATCGAGTCCGCGGACGCCGGTACGGCCAGCCGCTTCAGCTCACTGACCAGCGCGGCCTGGGTGTACTGGGCGATCATCAGCCCGGAGTCCACGCCGGCGTCGTCGGCGAGGAACGGCGGCAGCCCGTGCGACCGGTTCTTGTCGAGCAGCCGGTCGGTGCGCCGCTCGGCGATCGACGCGAGGTCGGCGACGGCGATGGCGAGGAAGTCGAGGACGTAGGCGACGGGGGCGCCGTGGAAGTTGCCGTTGGACTCGACGCGCCCGTCGGGCAGGACGACCGGGTTGTCGACGGCCGAAGCCAACTCCCGCTCCGCCACCAGCCGCGCATGGGCCAGGGTGTCCCGCCCGGCCCCGGCGACCTGCGGCGCGCAGCGCACAGAGTAGGCGTCCTGGACCCGGGGCGCGTCGTCCTGGTGGTGCCCGGTGAGCTCCGAACCCTGGAGCACGGCGAACATGTTGGCGGCGGACGCCCCCTGCCCCGGATGCGGCCGGATGGCGTGCAGCTCGGGCGCCAGCACCTTGTCGGTGCCGAGCAGTGCCTCCAGCGACAGGGCGGCCGTGATGTCGGCGGACTTGTAGAGCATGTCCAGGTCGGCAAGGGCCATGACCAGCATGCCGAGCATGCCGTCGGTGCCGTTGAGAAGGGCGAGGCCCTCCTTCTCCCGCAGCTCCACGGGCGCGATCCCGTGCTCGGCGAGCAGCTCACCGGCGGGCCTCACGGTCCCGTCCGGCCCCTCGGCGTCCCCCTCCCCCATGAGCGTGAGGGCACAGTGGGACAGCGGCGCGAGGTCCCCGGAGCAGCCGAGCGACCCGTACTCGTGGACGACCGGCGTGATCCCGGCGTTGAGCACGTCGGCCATGGTCTGCGCGACCTCCGGCCGCACCCCCGTGTGTCCCGAGCAGACGGTCTTGAGCCGCAGGAACATCAGCGCCCGTACGACCTCCCGCTCGACCCGCGGCCCCATGCCGGCGGCGTGCGAGCGGACGATGTTGCGCTGCAACTGGGCCCGGAGCTCCTTGCTGATGTGCCGGGTCGCGAGGGCGCCGAAGCCGGTGCTGACGCCGTAGACGGGCTCGGGCTTGGCCGCGAGGGCGTCCACGATCCCACGGGCCGCGGCAAGAGCGGCCAGCGCTTCCTCGGAGAGCTCGATACGGGCACCGTCCCGCGCCACGGCAAGGACGTCGGACGCGGTGACCCCGGACGTCCCCACCACCACAGTGTGCATATCCATATTCAGGAGCGTACGCATTGAATTCGAGGATGTCACTACTGGGTCGGGGTTACGCCCCTTACAGGCACCGGCCCCCTCAGGGCTCACGCCCCCGGAACGTCCGCCGCTCGGCCGTCGACCCGGAGGGGGCGGCATCGGCCAGCCGTACGACGGGATCGTCGGGCCCGCCCCGCCCCGCGACGACGGGCCTCTGGGCACGCTCGGCCTTGGCCCGGTACTGCGCGGCATCGGCGAGCCGGAACAGCCGCCGGGCGGACCGCACGGGACCGATGGGATCCGCGGTGGAAGCGACCCCGCACGCCACTCCCTCCCCCAGCTCCAGCTCACCGGCCCGACGGCAGAGTTCATCGGCCGCCCGGACGACATCGTCGGCGGACGGCCCGACGGCGAGCAGGCAGAACTCGTCCCCACCGAGCCGAGCGGCAAGGGCACCCGGCAGCATGGCCCCGCACAGCGACAGCACCGACCCGAAACGTTCCAGCAGCCGGTCGCCCACGGCGTGCCCACGCGTGTCGTTGACCCGCTTCAGCCCGTTGAGATCGCACACGACGAGACTGACCACGGCACCGTCCCGCTTGTGCCGGTCGACGGCCTCGTCGAGCCGCGCGTCCACGGCACGGCGATTGGCGAGCCCCGTCAGCGCGTCCGTGTACGCCAGCCGCCTCGCCTCCTCCAGCCGCTCCGCCTGGGCGATCCCGGCGGCCACGACGGCGGCCAGTACGGTGGCGAAGTCGGCGTCCTCCCTGCCGAAGACGGGGGCACCGGCGGGCCGGGCGACGTACAGCTCCCCCCAGGCCCGCCCGTTCAGCACGATCGGGGCCACGACACAGCTCCCGCGCCCCCGCCTGCGGAGCGCGGCAACACGCTGGTGCACATATCCGGGCCGCCCTCCGGCCGCCGGCCCCTCCGCCGTCTCGACCCACGCGTTGGGCTCCCCGCCCCCGGCCCAGCGCTCGTGCAGAAACTCGGTGATCTCCGGGAACTGGTGCACGGGGTAGGCCTCACCCTCCGGGAACTCCTCCTCACCGGCGGCCCGGTCCCCCACGTTCACCAGCACCCTGAGCCGCCCGAGCTCCCGCTCCCACACCGACAACGCGGCGAAGCTTCCCCCCAGCGCACGGCACGCCCCGGCGGCGGCGGCCCGCCACGCCTCCCGCGAGCCGTGGGCCGCCGCCATGCCCTGAGCCAACGCGACGACCGCGGCCAGCCGGATGTCCTCACCCATCACTCCAGGTTAGGGAGGATTCGGGTGGGGGCCGGGGTGCGGTTGGGCCGTTCGAGAACGTGCGCGTCAGGAACGGCCACATGAGGTGGTCGGGCGGGTGCGGATCGGTGGGGGCGGGCGTTTGCGCAGTTCCCCGCGCCCCTGGGGGGTTGCAGTCACCCTGCGCCACTACGGGCCGTTCGCTGCGCCGCAGGCATTCAGGGGCGCGGGGAACTGCGCAGAACGCCCGCCCCCACCAAGCCGCACCCGAACCCGAACCCGAATCCGCCCAAGCGCCGCAGGCACCGTCACTGCCCGGGCCACCGCGGCGCCCGCCGCTCGTTGAAGGCCGCCACCCCCTCCGCCCGGTCCCCGGAGAACGCCACCGCACGCCACGCCGCGTCCTCCACCTCCAGCCCGGCCCGCAGGTCCAGCCCCTGCCCGAGCCGCAGCGCCCGCTTCGCCGCCCGCAGCCCCACGGGCGAGTTCGCGGCGATCCGGGCCGCGAGCGACAAGGCCGCTTCCCGGTCTTCCCCGGCCTCCACCAGCTGATCCACGAGCCCCAGCCGCTGCGCCTCCTCCGCCTCCACCCGCCGCGCCGTGAAGATCAGCTCGGAAGCCCGCGCCGCCCCCACCCGCCGCGGCAGCAACTGCGTCCCCCCGCCCCCGGGGATCACCCCCACCGACACCTCCGGCAACCCCACCACCGCCGTACGGTCGGCCACGATCAGGTCGCACGACAGCGCCAGCTCGAAGCCCCCGCCCAAGGCGAACCCGTGCACCGCGGCGATCGTCGGCACCGGCAACTCCAGCACCCCCGTGTACGCCCCCCGGGCCACCGGCCGCTGTCGCAGGAGCTCCGCGTCGCTGAGGGAGTTCCGCTCCTTCAGATCCGCCCCGACACAGAACGCCCGCTCGTGCGTGGAGGTCAGCACGACAACCCGCACGCCCTGATCACCCCCCAGCGCGGCACAGGCGGCGGCGACCGACCGCGCCATCTCCGTGGAGACCGCGTTCATCGCCTTGGGCCGATCGAGGACCAGCTCCGCGACCCCCTGGTCCCCATGCCGCCTGACCAGCACGAACTCCCCGAACCGCTCCTCACCCATGACACCCTCCCGGTTAACGCGGGTTAACAAGAACGCTCCGATCATCGCAGTCCCACCCCCACCGCGAAAGGTTCCCGCTTACCCACCCGACACCCCGTTCGAGTGACATCCCGCCCAACTCGTCCCCCATCGCCCACGGCAGCGCATAACGTGCGCTCCGCCATGGCGCACAGGGGGCGCAGGCACCAGGGGAGGAACCATGACGGCCACGATGACGACGACAGGCATGGCGGAGGACGGCGGCATCCGCCTGTTCGCACCGCGTGGCCGGCACCGCAAGCCCCGTCCCCGCAAGGTCCTGCTCGCGGCGGGCGGCCTCGCCCTGGCCGCCGGCGCCCTGAGCCTCGTACGGCTGACCCCCGACGCGGGAGTGGGCGGCTTCGGCGCGACGGAGCCGGACCCCCAGGCCGCTCCGGGCGCGGACACGGACATCGACACCGGCACCGGCGCGGACCGGGCGACGAACGCCGCCGCGACCGTGGGCTCCGTCCCGCAGGCGAGCCCGTCGTCGACCACGGCGATGGGCGGCATCTCCGCGACCCCCACACCGGGCACCTCCCTGGGACCGGCAGGGTCCGCGACCGCCGTACCCCTGCCGCTCGCGGCGGCCCCCACGACGATCCCGGACGCACCGAACACACCGGCACCGGCCCGGACACCCACGGCGGACACCACGCCCCGCGCGCCCGCGACGACCGCCGCCCCGCAACCCGCCCCGACCACTGCCCCACCGACGCCGGCATCCACGCCCCAGCCCACGCACTCGGCCCAGCCCGCACCCGGCCTGTGCGTGCCGATCGTCGGCCTGTGCGTGCGGCAGGGGGGCTAGGAGGGGGCCACGTCCCTGCGGGTCAGCAGCCAGGGCTCGACGACGCCGAGTCCACGCACCGGCCGCTGCCACATCGGCTGGAGCGCGAAGCGGTAGGTCGGCGGCTCCTCGCCCTCCTTCTCGGCGGTGGCCGCGGCCTCGGCCGCCTCGGCCTCGGAGGCGGGCGCCTCGCCGTGGCGGATCAGCTCCTCGGCGAAGGCGCTGTCCACGAGGACGGCGTCCCGGGGAGCTATCGAGGTCAGCCGGGAGGCGAGGTTCACCGTCGTACCGAAGACATCACCCATGCGGGTGGTCACCGTGCCGAAGGCGATGCCGACGCGCAGTTCGGGCATGGTCTCGTCGTTCGCCATGGTCTCGATCAGCCGCAGCGCGATCTCGGCGGCGACGGCCGCGTCGTCGGCCGCGTACAGCACCTCGTCGCCGAGGGTCTTGATGAGCCGACCGCCCCGCGCCGCCACGAGATCCGCGGCGGTGGTCTCGAAGGCCTCGACGAGTTCGCCGAGCTCCTCCTCCTCCATACGGCGGGTCAGCCGCGTGAACCCGACGAGGTCGGCGAAGCCGACGCACAGCCGCCGGTCGACCATCTCCTCGTCGTCGGCGGCCTGCACGACCCGCCCTGCCGAGGCCGAGAGCTGGCGGCGCCAGACGTAGACGAGGAACTCCTCCAGCTCGGGCAGGAGCAGCTCGATGATCGGGTACGTCACCTCGGTACGGGTCATGCCCGGCTCGGGAGGATCGGTCAGGCCCTCCAGGAAGGAGTCGATCTGCCACTCGGCGAGCCGGGCGGTGGTCTGCCCGGTGGATCGCGCCACCTGTACGGCCATGGCCTCGCTCAGCAGCCCCGCCTCGACGAGACCGGCGAGCCGGCGCAGCGCGAGGACGTCCGCCTCGGTGAACGCCTTGGCCTGGCCGACGTCGGCGAAGCCCATCGCCCGCCAGAAGCGGGTGGCCAGCTCCATGGAGACGCCGGCGGTGCGGGCCGCCTGAAAGGGGGTGTAGCGCCGCTCGGCGCCGAGGATGAGCTGTTCGAGACGCACGGCGAGCGGGTGCGGGGTCGCGTCCGCGCCGGAGCCCGTGTCGTCTGCGGTCACGCCTGCTGCCCTTCCGATCTGTCACGGTCAGGTATCGACCGGCCTCAACTGTACGGCAGGTGTGGGTTAGCTCACTCCCGAGGAGGGGTGGCTGATGCCTTCGGGTCAAAGAGGCAGGTCCACTTACGCCGGTCGCAGGTGCACGATGTCTCCTGCACCCACCGGTTCCTGTACGCCCTCCTTCGTCGCGATCACCAAGCGGCCGTCGCCGTCCACCGCGACCGCCTCCCCCACCAGGGAACGATCTCCCGGCAGCTCGGCACGCACCGTACGTCCCAGCGTCGCGCACCCCGCCGCATACGTCTCCTGCAACCCGCTCACCGTCGGATCACCGGCCGCCGCCCTCCAGCGGTCGTACCACTCCTCCAGTGACCGGAGCACCGCCCGCAGCAGGGGGTCGCGGTCCGTGCTCACCGCTCCGGCCAGCACCAGCGAACCCGCGGTCGGGACCGGCAGCTCGTCCTCCCTGAGGGTGACGTTGATGCCCACGCCCACCACGACGCCGCCCTCGCCCGCCCGCTCCGCGAGGATTCCGCCCGCCTTGCGTTCCTCGCCGCCCACGGTCACGAGAAGGTCGTTGGGCCACTTGAGGGCCGTGTCCACGCCGGCGGACCGGGACAGGCCCGTCGCCACCGCGACGCCGGTGAGCAGCGGCAGCCACCCCCAGCGGGCGACCGGCACGTCGGCGGGCGTCAGCAGGACGGAGAAGAAGAGGCCCGACCGCGGCGGTGCCGTCCACCGGCGGTCCAGGCGACCCCGCCCGGCGCTCTGCTCCTCGGCGACGAGGACCGCGCCCTCGGCCGCCTTGCCCGCGGCGGCGCGGGCGACCAGGTCGGAGTTGGTGGAGCCGGTCGCGGCCACCACCTCGATCCCGGACCACAGCCCGCCCTCGCGCACCAGCCCGCGGCGCAGCGCGGCGGCGTTGAGGGGCGGCCGGTCGAGGTCCGACCAACGGCTGTCGTCTCCTGAAACATCTCGCGGCGTCATGCAAGCCACCCTAGGTGTGTGAAACGCCGCACTGCTGATTCGTAGGGGCACCACTACTCTACGGATGAGTAACCGTCCCCCCTTTTGAGCAGGCAGGGAGCCGCGAGACCGATGTCCGAGCCGGAAGAGATCGACATCCACACCACCGCGGGCAAGCTCGCGGATCTCCAGCGCCGTATTGACGAGGCGACGCACGCCGGCTCCGCACGCGCCGTCGAGAAGCAGCACGCCAAGGGCAAGCTGACGGCCCGTGAGCGCATCGAGCTCCTCCTCGACGAGGGCTCCTTCGTCGAGCTGGACGAGTTCGCCCGGCACCGCTCCACCAACTTCGGCCTGGAGAACAACCGGCCCTACGGCGACGGCGTCGTCACCGGGTACGGCACCGTCGACGGCCGCCCCGTCGCCGTGTTCTCCCAGGACTTCACCGTCTTCGGCGGCGCGCTGGGCGAGGTCTACGGCCAGAAGATCGTCAAGGTGATGGACTTCGCGCTGAAGACCGGCTGCCCGGTCATCGGCATCAACGACTCCGGCGGTGCCCGCATCCAGGAGGGGGTCGCCTCCCTCGGGGCGTACGGCGAGATCTTCCGCCGCAACACCCACGCGAGCGGTGTCATCCCGCAGATCAGCCTGGTCGTCGGGCCCTGTGCGGGCGGAGCCGTGTACTCCCCGGCGATCACCGACTTCACCGTGATGGTCGACCAGACCTCGCACATGTTCATCACCGGTCCGGACGTCATCAAGACGGTCACCGGCGAGGACGTCGGCTTCGAGGAGCTGGGCGGCGCCCGCACCCACAACTCGGTGTCCGGCGTGGCCCACCACATGGCCGGGGACGAGAAGGACGCCGTCGAGTACGTCAAGCAGCTGCTGTCGTACCTGCCGTCCAACAACCTGTCCGAGCCGCCGGTGTACGCGGAGGAGGCGGACCTCGCGGTCACCGACGAGGACCGCGAGCTGGACACGCTGGTGCCGGACAGCGCGAACCAGCCGTACGACATGCACACGGTGATCGAGCACATCCTGGACGACGCCGAGTTCTTCGAGACGCAGCCGTTGTTCGCGCCGAACATCCTCACCGGCTACGGCCGCGTCGAGGGCCACCCCGTCGGCATCGTCGCCAACCAGCCGATGCAGTTCGCCGGCTGCCTGGACATCACCGCGTCCGAGAAGGCGGCCCGCTTCGTCCGCACCTGCGACGCCTTCAACATCCCGGTGATCACCTTCGTGGACGTCCCGGGCTTCCTGCCGGGCGTCGACCAGGAGCACGACGGCATCATCCGCCGCGGCGCCAAGCTGATCTACGCCTACGCCGAGGCCACGGTCCCCCTCATCACGGTGATTACCCGCAAGGCCTTCGGCGGCGCCTACGACGTCATGGGCTCCAAGCACCTCGGCGCGGACCTCAACCTCGCCTGGCCCACCGCCCAGATCGCCGTCATGGGCGCCCAGGGCGCGGTCAACATCCTGCACCGCCGCACGATCGCGGAGGCGGAGGCCGCGGGAGAGCTGGAGGCGACCCGGGCCCGGCTGATCCAGGAGTACGAGGACGCCCTCCTCAACCCCTACATCGCGGCCGAGCGCGGCTACATCGACTCCGTGATCATGCCGTCGGACACCCGCCGCCATGTGGTCCGGGGTCTGCGCCAGCTCCGCACCAAGCGCGAGTCCCTGCCTCCGAAGAAGCACGGCAACATCCCCCTCTAGCCCTGCCGGGAGCCGTCATGAACATCAAGGTCGTACGGGGAAACCCCACCCCGGAGGAGCTCGCCGCCGCCCTGGCGGTGGTCCGGGCCCGCGCCGCGGCGGCGACGGACACGCCGTCGGGCGCGGAGGAGCAGAAGGCCGCGTGGTCCGACCCGTCCCGCATCGCGGGCCGCCGCCTGCCCCAGCCGGGGCCGACGGCGTGGACGCGGACCTACTGGCCGTCCTAGAGGACGGCTGACACCGCTTCGGCCATCACCTGGTACCCGAGATCGTTCGGGTGCAGGTGATCGCCGAAGTCGTACGACGGGTGCAGCCGGTCCGGGTCTCCCGGATCGGCCAGCTCCCGCGCGAGGTCGACCACCGCGTCGTACTCGCCGGAGCAGCGCACCCACTCGGCGAGCTCGTGCGCGACCTTCGCCGCGTGCTCACCCCAGTGGTCGGAGCCCCCGAACGGCGGCAGCGTGCACCCGATCACCCGCAGCCCCTGAGCCTGCCGTAGCAACTCCCGGTGTCCGGCGATGAGTTCGGCCGCCTCCACCACCGGCGCGGGCTGGTAGGTGGGCTGGTCGTCGGTCTCGCTGAACCCGAGGTCGTTGAGCCCCAGCAGCACGACCACCGTGTCCACCCCGGCAAGCCCCCGTACATCCCGCCGGAACCGCGCGACCCCCTTCTCCCCGTACCACGCGGAGTCGTTGAGCAGCAGGTTCCCGCCGATCCCGGCGTTCAGCACAGGCCGCCCGCTCAGCCGGGCCAGCGCGTCCGACCACCGCCGGTCCGCGCCGACCGTGGACCCGAACCCGTCCGTGACGGAGTCCCCAAAGAGCGCGACACCGTCCGTGCGCCCGGAGTCCGTCTCGACGGCGGCCAGGAAGTACCAGGACTCGCTGACCGCGTCGAAGCCGTCCGCTCCGGCACCGTCCAGCAGGTCCCCCTGCCCCCGGTAAGCGACAGTGAAGGCCTGTGCGTGAAAGGTCGCGGGCCCGGTCGCCGCCTCGAAGTACAGCGTGACCGTGACCGAGTCCCCGGCGGCCACGGCGAGGTCGACGGGCTCGCTCACCAGCGAACCCCGGGCGGGAATCTCGTCCGCGAGGGTGAGCCTTCGCAGCGATCCCGGCTCAATGGCGGCCCCCACGGCGGTACGGCCGATCGTGGCGCCCGCGAGCCGGACCGGCGAGGTGCCGTACGCGTGGGACAGCCGTATCCGCAGCCGCCCCCCGCCTGCCGACAGCCGGACGACCTGGCGCACGGACTGGCGCCAGAAGCCCTCGCGGGACCAGTTGGGGGTGAAGCCCTCGGCGGGGAGCTGAGGCGAGGCGGACCAAGCGGTGGTGAACACGACACGTACCCCTCTCACGGACTACTAATGGGACAACAGTACCGTTTGGAGAAGTTGAGTACGCGTACTCAGGCGCCGGCCACGAAATCGACGCACGCTGGAAACCATGCTGTGGTCCGACCCCGAGAACGAACCGCCGAAGGAACTGCGCGACATGCAGGACATGCTTCGGCGACTGAGCATCTTCCTGGCGCTGGCCATGGTGCTCGCGATGATCGTGATCGGGTTGCGCTGATCGGACTACGCTGACCGCATGACCGATCAGCCGCGCCGCCGACTCGTGCTCGCCTCCCAGTCCCCCGCCCGGCTGAGCCTGCTGCGACAGGCCGGCCTCACTCCCGAGGTGCTCGTGAGCGGGGTCGACGAGGACGCCGTCACCGCCCCCACCCCCGCCGAACTGGCGCTCGCCCTCGCCGAGGCGAAGGCCTCCGTGGTGGCCGCGAAGCCTGAGGTCAAGGGTGCGCTGGTGGTCGGCTGCGACTCGGTGCTCGACCTGGACGGCGAGGCACTGGGCAAGCCGGCCGACGCCGAGGAGGCGACGGCCCGCTGGAAGGCCATGCGCGGCCGCGCGGGCACCCTGCAGACCGGCCACTGCGTCTACGACACCACGAGCGGCCGGTACGTCTCGGCGGTGGCCTCCACCGTCGTCCGCTTCGGCGAGCCGACCGACGACGAGATCGCCGCGTACGTCGCCTCCGGCGAACCCCTCTACGTCGCGGGGGCGTTCACCCTGGACGGCCGTTCGGCCCCGTTCATCGAGGGCATCGACGGCGACCACGGCAATGTGATCGGCCTCAGCCTGCCGTTGCTGCGCAGGCTGCTGGCCGACCTCGGCGTCGGCATCACGGAGTTGTGGGCGCCGGCGGAGGCGTGAGCGGCGAGCCGGCGGCGGCCCCCTGGGGGCCCTCCGGCTCCTCGGCACCCTCGGGGCCGACCGGGCCCTTCGTGTCCTGCGGCCCCGCCGCGACCGGTCCCCGCCGTCCGTCGTAGGTCACCAGCACGAGCACGATCAGCCCGAGCATCACGACCATGAAGAGGAACTGGGGCCAGCCGATCAGCGCCCAGGCGACCGCCCCCAGCACGCCGTGCACCACGGCCGCGCTGACCAGCAGGACCCGGCCGAGCCCGGCGGGCTCCCGGTCGCGCACCGCCACCAGCAGGGCGACCAGCGCGCACAGCATGAAGTAGAGACCGAAGACGACCCCGCCGATCTTCGAGGACATCGACATCGCGTCCGGGTCCAGACCGGCCAGCGACATGTTCTGCGCGTCGACGAGACTGCCCATGATCCAGTTCAGCACCGCCACGCCGAACGCCTCGACGAAGAGGACGACCGCCACGACCCACGCCACCGGCCTGCGTATCACCGGTCCCCACCCACTTTCGAGCCGTGCTCTTGTCAGCCGACGTACGTTCAATACAGCGCGAACGCTACTAACGGGTAAACCTCGGGACAAGGGTTCGGCCGGGGGCAAAGAATCATTGGGCCATTCGTAGGGACTCCACAAAGAATCGGAGTGGTCCGCAGCACGCTCTCACAGAGACCTTGGCCACAGAGGAGGGCTAGGGTTTCCGGGAGGAGCCCTGCGTACCGAGGTGCGACAAGGGATTTCGCGAGTCGTGCAAGCTCGTATCACGCTCCGTGTGGGGAAGGTCACCACAGGGGACGGGTCGAAGAGCCGTGTCGGCAGTCCCTAAACTCGGCTTGTTTCATGGAGGGAGCCTCAATCGTGCGCAAGGTGCTCATCGCCAACCGTGGCGAAATCGCTGTCCGCGTTGCCCGGGCCTGCCGGGATGCCGGTATCGCGAGCGTGGCCGTGTATGCCGACCCGGACCGGGACGCGTCGCATGTCCGCGCGTCGGATGAGGCGTTCGCCCTGGGCGGTGACACCCCGGCCACCAGTTACCTGGACATCGACAAGGTCCTGGGCGCCGCGCGTGAGTCGGGCGCGGACGCCATCCATCCCGGATACGGCTTCCTCTCGGAGAACGCCGAGTTCGCGCAGGCCGTCCTGGACGCGGGCCTGATCTGGATCGGCCCGCCCCCGCAGGCCATCCGCGACCTGGGTGACAAGGTCGCCGCCCGGCACATCGCCCAGCGCGCCGGTGCCCCCCTGGTGGCGGGCACCCCCGACCCGGTCTCCGGTGCCGACGAGGTGGTGGCCTTCGCCAAGGAGCACGGGCTCCCGATCGCCATCAAGGCCGCCTTCGGCGGTGGCGGCCGCGGCCTGAAGGTCGCCCGCACCCTCGAAGAGGTCCCCGAGCTGTACGACTCGGCGGTGCGCGAGGCGGTGGCCGCCTTCGGTCGCGGCGAGTGCTTCGTCGAGCGCTACCTGGACCGCCCCCGGCACGTGGAGACCCAGTGCCTGGCCGACAAGCACGGCAACGTGGTCGTCGTCTCCACCCGTGACTGCTCTCTGCAGCGCCGCCACCAGAAGCTGGTCGAGGAGGCCCCCGCGCCCTTCCTCTCCGACGAGCAGGTCGCCGAGCTGTACCGGGCGTCCAAGGCGATCCTCAAGGAAGCCTCCTACGAGGGCGCCGGCACCTGCGAGTTCCTCGTCGGCCAGGACGGCACCATCTCCTTCCTCGAGGTCAACACCCGCCTCCAGGTCGAACACCCGGTCACCGAGGAAGTCGCCGGCATCGACCTGGTGCGCGAGATGTTCCGCATCGCCGACGGCGAGGAACTGGGCTACGGCGACCCCGAACTGCGCGGCCACTCCTTCGAGTTCCGCATCAACGGCGAGGACCCGGGCCGCGGCTTCCTGCCCGCCCCCGGCACCGTCACCAAGTTCGAGGCGCCCTCTGGCCCCGGCGTCCGCCTGGACGCCGGCGTCGAGGCCGGCTCGGTCATCGGCCCGGCCTGGGACTCCCTGCTGGCCAAGCTGATCGTCACCGGCGCCACCCGCGAACAGGCCCTGCAGCGCGCCGCCCGTGCCCTGGCCGAGTTCCAGGTCGAGGGCATGGCCACCGCGATCCCCTTCCACCGCAAGGTGGTCACCGACCCGGCCTTCGCCCCCGAACTCACCGGCTCCAGCGACCCGTTCACGGTCCACACCCGCTGGATCGAGACCGAGTTCGTCAACGACATCCCGGCCTTCACCGCCCCCGCCGACACCGAGGCCGAGGACGAGACGGACCGCGAGACGATCGTCGTCGAGGTCGGCGGCAAGCGCCTTGAGGTCTCCCTGCCCTCCTCCCTGGGCATGTCCCTGGCCCGCACCGGACTGGCCGCGGGCGCCAAGCCCAAGCGCCGGGCCGCCAAGAAGTCCGGCCCCGTCGCCTCCGGTGACACCCTCGCCTCCCCCATGCAGGGCACGATCGTCAAGATCGCGGTCGAGGAGGGCCAGGAGGTCAAGGAGGGCGACCTCGTCGTTGTCCTCGAAGCCATGAAGATGGAACAGCCCCTGAACGCCCACCGCTCCGGCACCATCAAGGGCCTGGCCGCGGAGGTCGGCGCGTCCATCACCTCGGGCGCGGCGATCTGCGAGATCAAGGACTGAGCAGCAGTACGCATGTCGAGGCGCCCCGCGGACCGAAGCAGTCGGTCCGCGGGGCGCCTCGCTTCCCCGTCCCCCGAGACGGCGGTCTCAGGTGGTCTGCGGTCTCACGCGGTCCACCCCCAGCCGGTGCCGTGGACGAGGTCGGGACGTGAAAAAGGACAGCGCGGTCAGGGGCACCATGGCGTTCGCTCATCCGGCGACGTCGAGCGGCATGGACAGGATCAGCAGCCAGGCGGCCCTGGCCGGGACCACGCCGACCCCGCGGCCGCCCGCAGCAGGGAGTCCTGGCCGTGCCCTTCTCGAAGGCTCCGAGCGCGACGGTGCCGAGGTTCGGGATGGCGTTGATCGCGGTCGGCCGGTGCCCGAGAGGACCGCGCCCTACAGGCCCGGCCCCGCGGAACGGGACACGCCGACCACGCCGGGCAGGCACAGCACGGCGCCCACCCTCCACAGCCGGACGAACAGTTCCCTCCAGCGCGGGCCGAGCGCTCGCACCCATTCCCCTGCGGGCGAACCGCACGACAGACCCGCCCCGCCAACCGGCGCCGCCTCAAAGCACCCGCGCTCTCGAAGCAGCCCTTTCTCCCCCGGCCCCGTCCCTCAAGCCGGCGCCCGGAGACATCGCCCCGCGCATCGCTTCAGCGGCGACGCAGGTCCGCCACCCGTGCCCGCTCCGCACCCTGAGCCGGGTCGCCGAGGGCCGTGGCCGTCCGGAGAGACGGGCCCCCCGAAGGGAGCTGGCTGCGGCGGGGGCCCGGCACGGGCACGTCCCGGCGCTGTTGCTGCCGCGCCGGGACGTGATCACCCCCCGGCGCTCCCGACGCGCCGGCCACGGCGATCTGCACCCCCTGGTCGGCGAGCGCCTGGAGTTCCGTGCCGGCCCGGTCGTCGTGGGCCGGAGGCTCGTCCGTGACCAGGCGGGTGATGACGTCCGTGGGCACGGTCTGGAACATCGTGTCGGTGCCGAGCTTGGTGTGGTCGGCGAGGACCACGACCTCCGCGGCGGCCTGCACCAGCGCCCGGTCCACGGACGCCGACAGCATGTTGGACGTGGAAAGACCGCGCTCGGCGGTGAGCCCGCTCCCGGAGAGGAAAGCGCGCGAGACCCGGAGCCCCTGGAGCGACTGTTCCGCCCCCGAACCCACCAGGGCGTAGTTGGAACCGCGCAGGGTGCCGCCGGTCATCACGACCTCCACCCGGTTGGCATGGGCGAGCGCCTGGGCCACCAGCAGTGAATTGGTCACGACGGTCAGCCCGGGAACCCGGGCGAGACGGCGCGCGAGCTCCTGTGTGGTGGTTCCCGCCCCCACCACAATGGCCTCGCCTTCTTCGACGAGACCCGCGGCGAGATCGGCGATGGCCGTCTTCTCGGCGGTCGCGAGATGTGATTTCTGCGGAAAGCCGGACTCCCGCGTGAACCCGCCCGGCAATACCGCACCGCCATGCCGGCGGTCGAGGAGTCCTTCTGCCTCCAGTGCGCGCACGTCCCGCCGTACGGTCACTTCGGAGGTCTGGACGACGCGGGCGAGCTCACGGAGCGACACGGCTCCATTGGCTCGCACCATTTCGAGGATCAATTGGCGACGTTCTGCAGCGAACACGAAACTGACAGTAACGCCAACGACCGTCTGCTTTCAGCTGTTTGCGCCGAATAGCAGAAGATGTTCGCACGGCAGGGTGGGAAGTGGTATAGGGCCTAATCCCCCCGCCTATGCCGCGCGAATGGTCGACAACTCCCTGTGACCAGGCAGGAATCGCTTTCGGCCGTCAGGCCCCGCCGGTCTCCTTGCGGGTGTGCAACTGCCGTGCCACCTCGGCGATCGAGCCCGAAAGGGAGGGGTAAACGGTGAACGCGTTCGCGATCTGTTCGACCGTCAGATTGTTGTCGACCGCGATCGAGATGGGATGGATCAGTTCCGAGGCGCGGGGCGCCACGACGACCCCGCCGACGACGATCCCGGTACCGGGCCGGCAGAAGATCTTGACGAAGCCGTCGCGGATGCCCTGCATCTTGGCGCGCGGGTTGCGCAGCAGCGGGAGCTTCACGACCCGGGCGTCGATCTTGCCGCCGTCCACGTCGGCCTGCGAATAGCCGACGGTGGCGATCTCCGGGTCGGTGAAGACGTTCGACGAGACCGTCTTCAGGTTCAGCGGGGCCACCGCGTCGCCGAGGAAGTGGTACATGGCGATACGCCCCTGCATGGCGGCGACGGAGGCCAGCGCGAACACCCCGGTCACGTCACCGGCGGCGTACACACCGGGAGCCGTGGTCCTGGACACCTTGTCGGTCCAGATGTGCCCGGACTCGCGCAGCTTGACGCCCGCCTCCTCCAGCCCCATCCCGGCGCTGTTCGGAATGGCACCCACGGCCATCAGACAGTGCGACCCGGTGATGACCCGCCCGTCCGCCAGCGTGACCTCGACCCGGTCCCCGACCCGCTTGGCGGACTGGGCACGGGAGCGCGCCATGACGTTCATGCCGCGACGGCGGAACACGTCCTCCAGTACGGCGGCGGCGTCCGGGTCCTCACCCGGCAGCACGCGGTCACGGGACGACACGAGCGTCACCTTGGAGCCGAGCGCCTGGTAGGCACCGGCGAACTCGGCGCCGGTGACACCGGACCCGACCACGATGAGCTCGTCCGGCAGCTCGTCGAGGTCGTAGACCTGGGTCCAGTTGAGAATGCGCTCGCCGTCGGGCTGGGCATCGGGCAGCTCACGGGGATGACCACCCGTGGCGATCAGCACGGCGTCCGCGACGAGCGTCTCCTCGCTCCCGTCGACGGCCCGCACGACGACCTTCCGCGACCCGTCGAGCGCCTGCATGCCCTCGAGACGGCCACGCCCGCGCAGCACCCGGGCACCCGCACGCGTCACCGACGCCGTGATGTCGTGCGACTGGGCGAGGGCGAGCCGCTTCACACGCCGGTTGACCTTCCCCAGGTCCACGCCCACCACCCGCGCCGCCTGCTCCAGCGGTGGGGTGTCGTCGGCGACGATGATGCCGAGCTCTTCGTACGACGAATCGAAGGTCGTCATGACCTCGGCCGTAGCGATAAGGGTCTTCGACGGCACGCAGTCGGTCAGCACCGACGCCCCGCCCAGACCGTCGCAGTCGACGACGGTCACCTCCGCGCCGAGCTGGGCGGCCACCAGGGCCGCCTCGTATCCGCCGGGTCCGCCACCGATGATCACGATCCGAGTCACGTACTCCATTGTCCCGCACGCCCCGGGGTGCCACGGCCCAGGGGGCTCCCCGAGATGCCACTGTTACGGGAGAGACACCCGGGAAGGCTGCCGTACCCTCGACCCATGTCGCTCTACGCCGCCTACGCCGGCAACCTCGACGCGCGGCTGATGACCCGCCGCGCCCCGCACTCGCCGATGCGCGCCACGGGGTGGCTGAACGGGTGGCGGCTGACCTTCGGGGGCGAGCACATGGGCTGGGAGGGCGCACTCGCGACGATCGTCGAGGACCCCCTCTCCCAGGTGTTCGTGGCGCTCTACGAGATCGCCCCGGCCGACGACGAGTCGATGGACCGCTGGGAGGGCGTGGGCCTGGACATCTACCGCCGCACACGCATGCGGGTCCACACCCTGGAGGGTGAGGAACATGCCTGGACGTACGTCCTGAACGGCTACGAGGGCGGCCTGCCCTCCGCCCGCTACCTGGGCGAGATCGCCGACGCGGCGGAGTCCGCGGGCGCGCCGCACGACTACGTCATGGAACTCCGCAAGCGACCCTGCTGAGCGGACACGTCACGGCACCCGCGTCACCCGGTTGGTTGGAAACGACAAGACAACGATCGCCATCCCGTCAGCTCTGTCATCTACGCGCGTAGGCCCGGACCAGCTACCCTCATCGGCGTGAACGCATCTCTTCTTCCGGACGACATCCAGGGCGATCCGCACGCCGCCGCCGACGCCGCCGCCGCGCGCCTGCGCGAACTGACCGGCGCCGAGACCCACGACGTCGCCCTCGTGATGGGCTCCGGCTGGGCACCGGCCGTGGACGCCCTCGGTGCCCCCGACGCCGAGTTCCTGGTCACCGAGCTGCCCGGCTTCCCGCCCCCGGCGGTGGAGGGACACGGCGGCAAGATCCGCTCGTACAAGATCGGTGAGAAGCGGACCCTGGTCTTCCTCGGCCGCACCCACTACTACGAGGGCCGCGGCGTGGCGGCCGTGGCCCACGGCGTGCGCACCGCGGTCGCGGCCGGCTGCAAGACGATCGTCCTCACCAACGGCTGCGGCGGCCTCCGCGAGGGCATGCGCCCCGGCCAGCCGGTCCTGATCAGCGACCACATCAACCTCACGGCGACGTCCCCGATCATCGGCGCGAACTTCGTCGACCTGACCGACCTCTACTCGCCCCGCCTGCGCGCCCTGTGCAAGGAGATCGACCCCACCCTGGAGGAGGGCGTCTACGCCCAGTTCCCCGGCCCGCACTACGAGACCCCGGCCGAGATCCGCATGGCCCGCGTGATCGGCGCGGACCTGGTGGGCATGTCGACGGTCCTCGAGGCGATCGCCGCGCGCGAGGCGGGGGCGGAGGTTCTGGGTATCTCGCTGGTGACGAACCTCGCCGCGGGGATGACGGGTGAGCCGCTGAACCACGAGGAGGTTCTTCAGGCGGGCCGTGACAGTGCGACCCGGATGGGGTCGCTGCTTGCGCAGGTTCTCGGCCGCATCTGAGAGTCGCGACCAGGGGTGCCACGGGATGTCGCAGAGCGGCTGCGGGTGCGTTGCGGCTGGTCGCGCAGTTCCCCGCGCCCCTGGGGGGGTTGCAGCCACCAGCACCCCGATGGGCCGTCGGCCGCGTACGGCGGGAAGGGGACGGGGTGGGGGGTGTCCGCCCGCAGCGGCCGGCGTCCGGCACCGGGCCCTGCTCAAGTGGCCCGAGCCGCCGGACCGAGGACGGATACCCCCCCCACCCCGGCACCGACCCACAACACACCCGCACGCGCTACACCCGCCCCCACCGGGCCCACAGCTGCGCCGCAGGCATCCAGGGGCGCGGGGAACTGCGCAACAACGCCCACCCCCACCGAACCCGCAGACACCCGACCACCCCACCACCCAGCCCGCCGCAGGCCCACGCAGGCACCAGGGGCGCGGGGAATTGCGCAAAACGCCCACCCCCACCGGCCCGCACACACCCGACAGCCCAGCCCCACCCAGCCCGCCGCAGGCCCCACCAAGCCGCACAAGAACCGCCCAACCGCCGGAGGCAACCGTGCACGACGATCTCATCGCCCGGGCCAGGACCTGGCTCGCCGAGGACCCCGACCCGGACACCCGCGACGAGCTCGCCAAGCTCATCGAGGCCGGAGACGTCACCGAACTCGCCGCCCGCTTCAGCGGCACCCTCCAGTTCGGCACCGCCGGTCTCCGCGGTGAACTCGGCGCGGGGCCGATGCGGATGAACCGCGCGGTCGTGATCCGAGCCGCCGCCGGTCTCGCCGCGTACCTCAAGAGGCACGGCAGCACCGACGGCCTCGTGGTCATCGGCTACGACGCCCGCCACAAGTCCGCCGACTTCGCACGGGACACCGCGGCCGTGATGACCGGCGCGGGCCTCAGGGCCGCGGTCCTGCCCCGCCCCCTGCCCACCCCCGTCCTCGCGTACGCGATAAGGCACCTCGGCGCGGTGGCCGGTGTGGAGGTCACGGCCAGCCACAACCCGCCCCGCGACAACGGCTACAAGGTCTACCTCGGCGACGGCTCCCAGATCGTCCCGCCGGCCGACGCGGACATCGCCGCGGAGATCGACGCGATCACCTCCCTGAACGACGTCCCGCGCCCCGACACCGGCTGGGAGACCCTCGACGACAGCGTCCTCGACGCCTACCTCGCCCGCACGGACGCCGTACTCGCCGCGGGCTCCCCCCGCACCGCCCGCACCCTCTACACGGCGATGCACGGAGTCGGCAAGGACACCCTCCTCGCCGCCTTCGCCCGCGCCGGCTTCCCCGCCCCGGAACTCGTCGCCGAACAGGCCGACCCCGACCCGGACTTCCCGACCGTCGCCTTCCCCAACCCGGAAGAGCCCGGCGCGATGGATCTCGCCTTCGCGAAGGCCGGGGAGACGGACCCGGACCTGATCATCGCCAACGACCCCGACGCGGACCGCTGCGCGGTGGCGGTCAAGGAGGACGGCGCCTGGCGCATGCTCAGGGGCGACGAGGTGGGCGCACTGCTCGCCGCCCACCTGGTGGCCCGCGGAGCGCAGGGCACCTTCGCCGAGTCGATCGTCTCCTCCTCCCTCCTGGGCAGGATCGCCGAGAGGGCGGGCCTTCCCTACGAGGAGACCCTCACCGGCTTCAAGTGGATCGCCCGCGTGGAGGGCCTGCGCTACGGCTACGAGGAGGCCCTCGGCTACTGCGTGGACCCCGAGGGCGTACGGGACAAGGACGGCATCACCGCGGCCCTCCTCATCACGGAGCTCGCCTCCGAGCTGAAGGAACAGAACCGTACGCTCCCGGACCTCCTCGACGACCTCGCCGTGACACACGGCCTGCACGCCACGGATCAGCTCTCCGTGCGCGTGGAGGACCTGTCGGTCATCGGCCGCGCGATGGAGCAGCTCCGCGAGCACCCGCCGACCGAGCTCGCGGGCCTGGCCATCACCCGGGCCGAGGACCTCACCCAGGGCACGGACAGGCTCCCGCCCACCGACGGCCTGCGCTACACGCTGGACGGCGCCCGGGTCATCGTCCGCCCGAGCGGCACCGAGCCCAAGCTCAAGTGCTACCTGGAAGTGGTCGTCCCGGTCGCCACCCACGCCGAGCTCCCAGCCGCCCGCACCAGGGCGACCGCCCTCCTGACCACCATCAAGCGGGACCTGTCGGAGGCGGCCGGCATCTGACCCCGCAGCCGAACCGGCCAGCGGTACCGTCCTGCCCACCGACGGCCACAGCACCTGGCCCCGGCGCTGACCGACCACTGAGCCTGTCAGCGCCGGCCGGCAGCTGTCGGCAGCGCCAAGGATCAGAACGGGTCAGCCACCACCCAGCATCCGCCCCCGCCCCCGGCACCCGGGCCCCGGCACCGACGACATCCGAACCAGCCGTCGGCGGCCATCAGCTGAACCCGCCGGCGCCGACCGACAGCCGCCCCCTGTCGACAGCAGCCGGATCAAACCGCTTCAGCCACCACCCAGCATCCGCCCACGCCCCCGGCAACCAGCACCCTGGCCCCGGCACCGACCGACACCCGAACCGCCCTGCGACCGCCCGCACCCGCCGCCGGCGGCGAGCAGCTGCGCGTCGGCACTGAGCGGCGGCCGAACCAGCCGACGGGGGGCGGCAGCTGAGCCTGTCAGCAGCGACCCGACATCCCAACCGGTCGGCAACCGCCCTGCACCTGAACCCGTCGGCGACGAACCGGCAGCTGAACCAGTCAACGGCGAACCGCTCCCGAGCGCGGCCCGAGCATGCGTGTGGCGCCGCTCATCCGTGGAAGGGGACGGGCAGCGCCACATACAGAGACCGGAAACTTATCCGGGGAACGGCTTGCTCGCGTCGTCGTCAGCCTTGATGCACGCGTCGAGCTTCTTCTGGAGGGCGGCCGCGTCGCTGAGCGCCTTCCTGGCCGCCGCGGTCTCCCCCAGCTGCTTCAGCTTCGCCGCCTTGGTCTTGAGGTTGGCGATCTGCTGGCGCAGCTGGCTCGTGTTGCAGGTGACGGCGGCCTTGACGGACACCACGCCCCGGTCCGCCGACGTGGCGGCGTGAGCGGGCACCGACGTGATGAAGAAGCCTCCGAGGACGGCCGCGGAGACGGCCAGAGCGGAAAAGCGCTTGGTCATGAGATGTTCCCCCATATTGGGCTTGCAGTGGTCGGAGTGGATCTTACAAAACTATGTGACCCACCAGTAACCAGGCCCGCGGGCTCCACCGATCCCCAACCACGATCGAGCGGCAACAGGCCCGCAGTCAGCACCCTCGACGCCCCTCAGGCGCGCGGGAACTGCGCGACCAGCCCTCACCGCGCAGCCGACGCCACGCAACACCCGCGCGGCACCCGAAACGCATCACCCCACCGCCACCAGAATCGCCAGCAGCACCGCCCCGGCCACCGCAGGCCCCACGATCTCGTACGCCCACCGCACGGAAACCTCGCCCTGGGAGGTTTTCGCCTTCCCGCGGGCCTCCAGCATCTCGCGCAAGTCGTCGATGATCTTGTCGGTCTCGGCCCGGGTCGGACCCTCCGGGACGGGCGCAGAGCCGCCGAAGCCGTCCGCCCGCATTCCGCCGCCGAACAGGCCCAGGCCCCTGCCGGAGCCGCGGCCGCCGGACGCCGCGGCCGCCTGCCGGGCCGACTGACGGGCCGCCTTCTTGCGGCCGCGCAGGGAGACCGGGATGGCCCACAGCTGGTACTTGCTGCCGGACTTGACGAACAGCTCGTTCGAGTAGCCGGAGCGGAGCATCTCGACCTCCCCCCACGGCACGACGATCACGCGGAAGGGGTTGCGGATGCGCAGCCGGTCGTTGTTCGCAAAGACGGCCGGGCGCAGGGTGAACGCGATCACCAGCGGTGCGGCGAGGATCAGGGCGGCGAGCGCGAGCCACGGCGTGCGGCCGGCGCCGGAGACGACGGCGTCGATGCCCAGCCAGCCGACGATGACGAGGAGGAGGGACCCGCCGATCAGTGCCATGGGCGAGCGGTAGATGTGGTCCCTCGACTCGGGGGGTGCGGTCGTCATGGGGCCGATCCTAAGCGCCCTCCGGGTCGGTGCTCGTGTGCGGGCGAGTGCCTCGGAACCCGCTGCCCGGGGTGTACAGCCGCTACGCGCGTAGATATGCTCGTCTGGTGACCATGCCCACCACTGCATCAGCCGCACACCCGCTCACGGACGTGACCGCGTCCGACAGCACGCTGCGCCGGTTCCTTCACGGGCTGCCCGGCGTGGACGCGGTCGGCCTGGAGGCGCGTGCCGCCTCTCTCGGTACCCGTTCCATCAAGACCACCGCGAAGGCGTACGCCATCGACCTCGCCATCTCGATGGTCGACCTGACGACGCTGGAAGGCGCGGACACCCCGGGCAAGGTCCGGGCGCTCGGCGCCAAGGCGGTCCGCCCCGACCCGACCGACCGGACGACCCCCGCCGCGGCCGCGGTCTGCGTCTATCCCGACATGGTGGCCGTCGCCAAGGAGGCCGTCGCCGGTTCCGGCGTGAAGGTCGCCTCGGTGGCCACCGCGTTCCCGGCCGGCCGCGCCGCCCTCGACGTGAAGCTGGCCGACGTGCGCGACGCCGTGGCCGCCGGCGCCGACGAGGTCGACATGGTCATCGACCGCGGGGCGTTCCTCGCGGGCCGGTACATGAAGGTGTACGACGAGATCGTCGCCGTGCGTGAGGTCTGCGGCACGGACGCCCGGCTCAAGGTCATCTTCGAGACCGGCGAGCTGTCGACGTACGACAACATCCGCCGCGCGAGCTGGCTCGGCATGCTGGCGGGCGCGGACTTCATCAAGACGTCCACCGGCAAGGTCGCGGTCAACGCCACTCCCGCGAACACCCTCCTCATGCTGGAGGCGGTGCGCGACTTCCGCGTCCAGACCGGCGTCCAGGTGGGCGTGAAGCCGGCCGGTGGCATCCGTACGTCCAAGGACGCGATCAAGTTTCTCGTCCTGGTCAACGAGACCGTCGGCGAGGACTGGCTGGACAACCACTGGTTCCGCTTCGGCGCCTCCTCGCTCCTGAACGACCTGCTGATGCAGCGTCAGAAGCTGGCCACCGGCCGCTACTCCGGCCCCGACTACGTGACGGTGGACTGATCACCATGGCACCTGCATCCGCATTCGAGTACGCACCCGCACCCGAGTCCCGCTCGGTCGTCGACATCGCGCCCTCCTACGGGCTGTTCATCGACGGCGAGTTCGTGGACTCGGCCGACGGCAAGGTCTTCAAGACCGTCTCGCCGTCCACCGAGGAGGTCCTCTCCGAGGTCGCCCAGGCCGGTTCCGAGGACGTCGACCGCGCGGTCGCCGCCGCCCGCAGGGCCTTCGAGAAGTGGTCGGCGCTGCCCGGCTCGGAGCGCGCCAAGTACCTGTTCCGGATCGCCCGGATCATCCAGGAGCGCAGCCGCGAGCTCGCCGTCCTGGAGACCCTGGACAACGGCAAGCCCATCAAGGAGACCCGCGACGCGGACCTCCCCCTGGTCGCCGCGCACTTCTTCTACTACGCGGGCTGGGCCGACAAGCTGGAGCACGCGGGCTACGGAGCGAACCCGAAGCCCCTCGGCGTCGCCGGCCAGGTCATCCCCTGGAACTTCCCGCTCCTGATGCTGGCGTGGAAGATCGCCCCGGCGCTGGCGACCGGCAACACGGTCGTGCTCAAGCCCGCCGAGACCACCCCTCTGTCCGCCCTGTTCTTCGCGGACGTCTGCCGCCAGGCGGGCCTGCCCAGGGGGGTCGTCAACATCCTTCCGGGCTACGGCGACACGGGGGCCGCGCTCGTCGCGCACCCGGACGTCAACAAGGTGGCCTTCACCGGCTCCACCGCGGTCGGCAAGGAGATCGCGCGCACGGTCGCCGGCACCCGCAAGAAGCTGACCCTCGAACTGGGCGGCAAGGGTGCCAACATCGTCTTCGACGACGCCCCGATCGACCAGGCCGTCGAGGGGATCGTCAACGGCATCTTCTTCAACCAGGGCCAGGTCTGCTGCGCGGGCTCCCGCCTGCTCGTCCAGGAGTCGATCCAGGACGAGCTGCTGGACTCCCTCAAGCGCCGCCTGTCCACGCTGCGCCTCGGCGACCCGCTCGACAAGAACACCGACATCGGCGCGATCAACTCCGCGGAACAGCTCTCGCGGATCACCACGCTCGTCGAGAAGGGCGCTGCCGAGGGCGCCGAGCCCTGGTCGCCGGAGTGCGAACTCCCGTCCTCCGGCTACTGGTTCGCCCCGACGCTCTTCACGAACGTCACCCAGGCGCACACCATCGCCCGCGACGAGATCTTCGGCCCGGTCCTGTCGGTCCTCACCTTCCGCACCCCGGACGAGGCCGTCGCCAAGGCCAACAACACCCAGTACGGCCTCTCGGCGGGCATCTGGACCGAGAAGGGTTCGCGGATCCTGGCGGTGGCCAACAAACTCCGGGCCGGGGTCGTCTGGTCCAACACGTTCAACAAGTTCGACCCGACCTCGCCGTTCGGCGGTTACAAGGAGTCGGGCTTCGGCCGCGAGGGCGGCCGCCACGGCCTGGAGGCGTACCTCGATGTCCGATAAGTCCGAGCAGCAGCGTCTGTCTGTCTTCAAGACCTACAAGCTGTACGTCGGCGGGAAGTTCCCGCGTTCCGAGAGCGGCCGGGTGTACGAGGTGACCGACGCAAAGGGCAAGTGGCTGGCGAACGCGCCGCAGTCGAGCCGTAAGGACGCCCGTGACGCGGTCGTGGCCGCGCGCAAGGCGTTCGGCGGTTGGGCGGGCGCGACGGCGTACAACCGCGGCCAGGTCCTCTACCGCGTCGCGGAGATGCTGGAGGGCCGCCGGGCGCAGTTCGTCCACGAGGTGGCCGACGCCGAGGGCCTGTCGAAGTCCAAGGCGGCCGAGCAGGTCGAGGCCACGATCGACCGCTGGGTCTGGTACGCGGGCTGGACCGACAAGATCGCCCAGGTGGTCGGCGGCGGCAACCCGGTGGCGGGGCCGTACTTCAACCTGTCCTCCCCCGAGCCGACGGGCGTGGTGGCCGTCCTGGCCCCGCAGGAGTCGTCGTTCCTGGGCCTGGTCTCGGTGCTGGCCCCGGTCATCGCGACGGGCAACACGGCGGTCGTGGTGGCGAGCGAGAGGTCCCCGCTGCCCGCGCTGTCGCTCGGCGAGGTCCTGGCCACCTCCGACGTCCCCGGAGGCGTGGTCAACGTCCTCTCCGGCCGCACGGCGGAGATCGCGACCCCCCTCGCCTCCCACCAGGACGTCAACGCGATCGACCTGGCGGGCGCGGACGAGGTCCTCGCGAAGGAGCTGGAGATCGCGGCGGCGGACAACCTGAAGCGGGTCCTGCGTCCACAGCCTGTGGACGACTGGGCGGCCACCCCGGGCCTCGACCGCCTGACGGCGTTCCTGGAGACGAAGACGGTGTGGCACCCGACGGGGTCGCTGGGAGCGTCGGGCTCCGCGTACTGACCCGGGGCCGCGACACCGCGGAGCCGCGTCTTCCCTCCGTCCGGGGAAGACGCGGCTCCGTGCCGAAGCGGCCGTGTGTCCGGTTCAGTGGTTCAACAGCCCGGCCACCTGCCCCACCACCGGCATGTTGCCGATCGACTGCGCCTGCGCGACCGGCCCGGTCAGCGTCTGCGAGGTCAGCGGCTGGAAGTCGGCCAGCTGGGTACCGACGCCGTTGTCCAGGGGGTCCACCCCCGTCCCCGCCAGCGGGTTCGGCTTGAGGCCGGCGACCGGGCCGGTGACGTAGCCGACCGAGCCGGTGAGCGCCTGCGCCCCGGCCTGCGGGTCGATGTTGCCCAGCGAGGTCGGGACTCCCACCATGCCGACGACCGGCTCGGAGTCCGCGGCGGCCGCCCCGGCGCCTGCGCCGAGTGCGACGCCCGCGGTCGCGAGGGCGGTGAGCGTGCGCTGGACGGTCCGGTTCGCGTGTCGGGCCATCGTTTCTGCCACCTTTTCCGTGCACTGGGTAAGCGTGTCGACACGAAGGGTAGTTGAGGTGTGACGCGCGCTTCAAAGCCAACCCGCGGGGTCGATGAACGGCAGGTGAATGCCTCACACTGGTGTCCCGTGAGTCCCCAACCGCCCATACCGATGCGAGTCGTGCTGCTCTGCGGCCCCTCCGGCTCCGGCAAGTCCCTTCTCTCGGCCCGGTCCGGCCTTCCGGTCCTCAGGCTCGACGACTTCTACAAGGAGGGCGACGACCCGACGCTGCCGCTGGTGGCGGGGAGCTCCGACATCGACTGGGACCACCCCTCGTCGTGGGACGCGGACACCGCGGTGACCGCGATCGTCGAGCTGTGCCGCACGGGCCGTACGAAGATCCCGGTCTACGACATCTCGCTGAGCGCCCGCACCGGCGAGGAGGCGGTCGAGATGGGCCGGACCCCGCTGTTCATCGCGGAGGGCATCTTCGCCGCCGAGATCGTCACCCGCTGCCGGGAACTCGGTGTGCTGGCCGACGCGCTGTGCCTGAGCCGGGGTCCGGTGCGTACGTTCCGGCGCCGGTTCCTGCGGGATCTGCGAGAGGGCCGCAAGTCCGTGCCGTTCCTGCTGCGTCGGGGCTGGCGGCTGATGCGCCTGGAGCGCTCGATCGTCGCCCGCCAGACCGCGCTGGGCGCCCACCGCTGCGACAAGGACGAGGCTCTGGGCCGTCTCGCCTCGGCGGCCGCGGGGGCCCGGCCGGCGGCGACTCCGGCGGCCTGAACGCGCACGGCGCCTTCTCCGTCGTAGGACCGGAAGACGGTCCCTCGGAAAGGAAGCCCATGACAACTGCCCTACGGTTCCTCGCGGTCACGCTGTTCGCGGCCGTCGCCGGCTGCACGTCGGGCGGCGAGACGGCGTCCTCGTGTGCGGGCTCCGTGCGGTACGGGAACCGCGAGTATCTGCCCGCCCAGGAGGTCGGCTTCACCGTGGGTGAGCGCCTGGGAACCGCCGAGATCCTGGAGTGCGACGACACCCCGAGCGATCCCGGGGCCACCATCCGCGAGGGCACGACCGGCGCGTACGCCGTCGAGGGACAGGAGCCCGCCGAGGCCATCGCCGTCGGGGACACGCCGACCGGGGCGAGGCTCATGAAGGTGGGCTGACCGCGCACGCGAAAAGCGGGACTGGACGGACCCCCCGGCCCTCCAGTCCCGCTTCTCGGTGCTTCCCCCGTGCACTCCCCCCCCGTGGGTGGTGCTTCCCCGTCGGTCCCCCGTGACCCCCGTGGTCCCCCCCACGGATACCGGCCCCCCAGCCGGTACCCCTGGTCCCCCGTTTCCTTGCTTTCCCCCCACCCTCAGGCGACGAGCTCCCCGAAGGCGTTCTCCTCGTCACGGCCGAAGCTGAGGACCTCGTCCTCACGCAGGCGGCGCAGGGACCGCCAGATGCTGGACTTCACCGTGCCGACACTGATGTCGAGGATCTCCGCGATCTCCGGGTCGGTGCGGCCCTCGTAGTAACGGAGGACCAGCATCGTGCGCTGGAGTTCGGGGAGCCGGGCGAGCGCCTGCCACAGGACCGCGCGCAGTTCGGTGCCGCGCATCGCGTCCGTGTCGCCGGGCGTCTCCGGCAGTTCCTCGGTCGGGTATTCGTTCAGCTTGCGGCGGCGCCACGCGCTGATGTGCAGGTTGGTCATGGTGCGGCGGAGGTAGCCCCCGACCGCTGCCTTGTCGCTGATCCGGTCCCAGGCCTTGTACGTCGAGAACAGCGCGCTCTGCAGCAGGTCCTCGGCCTCGAAGCGGTCACCGGTCAGGTGGTAGGCGGTGGCGTACAGGGAGGCGCGGCGCTCCTGGACGTAGGCGGTGAACTCCGCCTCCGACAGCGAGTGCCGTTCCCCCGTGTCCTCCCTGTACGACGATCCCCCGTGCGCTTCCCCCGTGCTGGTGTCAACCACCGACATGTACCCGGTGTGCTGACGCCCGGTGCCGCGAGCGCACCCCCGCCCGCTCACGGCACCGGACTTCTCGGAACCCCGGGTCACGTCGTGCAGCCGCGTGACCACTGCGCTGGTGCTGATGCTGTGCAGCGTGTTCATCTCGCGCCCCCCGTCGTGGACTTCCGGTGTTCGGTCTGCTCGGGCGGTGCCGCGTTGCCCGATGCCGAGAAGCTTGCCCTCGCACCTTCATGGCCGTGTCCGCCGACTGTCACAGACCTGTCACAGGGGCCCGTCCCAGGAATTGCACAGCGGACCCACGGATGAGTGCCGTACGGACTCCGGTGTGCCCACAGGTCGAACCTCACCCCCTCCATGGGCCAGAATGAGCCCGTGCCTTCCCTGTTGCTGATCGAGGACGACGACGCCATCCGTACGGCCCTGGAGCTGAGCCTCACGCGCCAGGGCCACCGGGTTGCCACCGCTGCCACCGGTGAGGACGGCCTCAAACTGCTGCGTGAGCAGCGGCCGGACCTGATCGTGCTGGACGTGATGCTGCCCGGCATCGACGGGTTCGAGGTGTGCCGGCGCATCCGGCGCACGGACCAGCTGCCGATCATCCTGCTGACCGCGCGCAACGACGACATCGACGTGGTCGTCGGACTGGAGTCCGGCGCCGACGACTATGTCGTCAAGCCGATCCAGGGGCGGGTCCTGGACGCCCGGATCCGGGCCGTGCTGCGGCGCGGTGAACGCGAGTCGACCGACGCGGCGAGCTTCGGCTCCCTGGTCATCGACCGCGCGGCCATGACCGTGACGAAGAACGGCGAGGACCTCCAGCTCACCCCGACCGAGCTCAGGCTGCTCCTGGAGCTGAGCCGGCGGCCCGGCCAGGCGCTGTCCCGCCAGCAGTTGCTGCGGCTCGTGTGGGAGCACGACTACCTCGGTGACTCACGCCTGGTGGACGCCTGTGTGCAGCGGCTGCGCGCCAAGGTCGAGGACGTGCCCTCGTCCCCGACCCTGATCCGTACCGTGCGGGGCGTGGGCTACCGGCTGGACTCGCCTCAGTGACCGAAGCGCAAGGGGGGATCCGCGACTGGTTCGCGGCTCGCAAGGGTGTGTGGTCACGGCTGCGTTTCACCAGTCTGCGGCTGCGTCTCGTCGTCGTCTTCGGCCTGGTGGCGCTGACCGCCGCCGTGTCCGCGTCCGGGATCGCCTACTGGCTCAACCGCGAGGCGGTCCTCACCCGCGCCCAGGACGCGGTCCTGCGGGACTTCCAGCAGGAGATGCAGAACCGCGCGGGCGCGCTGCCGGAGGACCCCACGCAGGACGAACTCCAGCAGGCGGCCGCACAGATGGCGGGCAGCAGCCAGCGCTTCAGCGTGCTGCTCGTCTCGTCCGGCGCCGACGGCAGGACGCTGTACGGCAATTCGGGCGCCCTGGACGGCTTCACGCTCCAGGACGTGCCCGTGTCGCTGCGCGAGGCGGTGAACGAGAAGCAGCGGGTCGACTCCGCCAACAAGTACGCCTACCACCTGTACTGGCAGCGCACCGTCGACCACGACACGCCGTATCTGGTCGCCGGTACACGGGTGATCGGCGGTGGCCCCACCGGGTACATGCTCAAGTCCCTCGAGCCGGAGGCCAAGGACCTCAACTCCCTTGCCTGGTCGCTGGGTATCGCCACCGGGCTCGCCCTGATCGGCTCCGCGCTGCTCGCGCAGGCCGCCGCGACGACCGTACTCAAGCCGGTGCACCGGCTGGGAGTCGCCGCCCGGCGGCTCGGTGAGGGCCGGCTGGACACCCGGCTCAGGGTGTCGGGCACCGACGAACTCGCCGACCTGTCGAGGACGTTCAACTACGCGGCGGAGGCGCTGGAGAAGCGGGTCGAGGACATGTCCGCCCGCGACGACGCGTCACGGCGGTTCGTGGCGGACATGAGCCATGAACTGCGGACGCCGCTCACCGCGATCACCGCCGTGACGGAGATCCTGGAGGAGGAGCTGGAGGCGGAGTCCGGCTCCATGGACCCGATGATCGAGCCCGCCGTGCGGCTGGTGGTCAGCGAGACGCGCCGGCTGAACGACCTGGTCGAGAACCTCATGGAGGTCACCCGCTTCGACGCGGGCACGGCCCGGCTGGTGCTGGACGACGTGGACCTGGCCGACCAGATCACCGCGTGCATCGACGCGCGGGCGTGGCTGGACGCGGTGGACCTGGACGCCGAGCGCGGCATCCACGCCCGTCTCGACCCGCGGCGCCTCGACGTGATCCTGGCGAACCTGATCGGCAACGCGCTGAAGCACGGCGGCTCACCGGTGCGGGTCTCGGTGCGGACAGCGGCCGACGAGATCGTCATCGGGGTGCGCGACCACGGCCCCGGCATCCCGGAGGACGTGCTCCCGCATGTCTTCGACCGCTTCTACAAGGCCAGCGCCTCCCGCCCCCGCTCCGAGGGCAGCGGCCTCGGCCTGTCGATCGCCCTGGAGAACGCCCACATCCACGGCGGCGAGATCACCGCGGCGAACTCCCCCGACGGAGGTGCCGTCTTCACTCTGCGGCTTCCCCGGGACGCCTCGGCGCTGGCGGAACAGCTCATGGAGGCCAAGAAGGACGACAGCGGGGCGAAGAAGGGGGAGGCGTGAAGCCCACACGGGGACGAACCCGGGGAGCGGTCTCGCCGCGCGCCGGGCGGAACACGCGGCGGCTGCCGGCGCTCCTTCTGCTCGGCCTGCTGGTCGCCGGGTGCGGGATCCGGCCCACCGAGGTGCCCACCGACTTCGGTCCGGCGCCCTCACGGGTGCGGTGCTCGCTGTCCGAGCCGAACGCCGCGGAGCCGGCCTCGCACGGGCTGGCCGTCCAGGTGTTCCTGCTGTGCGGGGCGTCGCTGGTGGCCGTTGACCGGAGCCTCACGGTCCCGGACGGGACCGCGGACTCCGAGCACCGGGTACTGGTCGCGCAGGGACTCCTCGACCAGCTCGCCGAGACACCGTCGGCGGCCGAGCGGGACGCCGGGTACCAGACGTATGTGCGCGGGGGCATGACCGTCGGCGGCCCGCGCGCCAAGGACCCCGAGGACACGCTCCGGCTGAGCACCCCGCCCACCGAGCTCTCCGCCTACGCCCTCGCCCAGGTCGTGTGCACCTTCTCCGACTCGGCCGCGGCCGAGGGGGACGGCTCCGTCATCCTCGGCGGCCCCACGACCACGCCCCCGCGCCGCTACGACTGCACGGATGAGGTCCGCACCCGGCCGGGCAGCCGGCAGCCCCCGTCGACCGAGGTGACGGGCGGCTGACGCGAGGCCGGCCACCACGTGTGGCGCAGACCTCACCCAGGTACCTCCTGGTGTTCCGGAACCGATCGTGCCGAGCGCGGCGTCTACGGGGGCGTGCAGCGTCAAGGCTTCGTCGGCGGCAATGCCGCCCTTCGCGTCCGTGTGGCAGGAGGTGCCCTCCTGGTCGCACACCTCGCGTTCGTCGCCTGGTTCACGCTGCGTCCGCTGGACGTGCCCTGGGTCGTCCCCGCCAACCTGCACCCGTTCGCCGGCATCCGCGCCGACCTCGCCCTCGGCGGGCGGGAGGCGGCCCGCCGGATCGGTGAGGGGCTCGCACTCCTGGCCCCGCTCGGCTTCCTGCTCCCGATGGTGCACGGCCGCCTGTGGGCGTCCCCCGTCGGTTCCCTGATCCGCACCTGTGCCGCGGGGGCGTTGATCTCCCTGGGCATAGAGCTGCTCCAGACCGGTGTCCCCGGCCAGGTCGTCGACATCGACTCGCTGTTCCTGAACACCTCGGGCGTCGCCCTGGCACACCTCGTGGTCGTGCCGGCGGTACGCGCCTCGCTCCGCCGCAGGACCGACCGCCACCGGCGCACCACCGTCCGCCAGGAGGAGTCGGCTCAGGGTAGGACCCCGACGATTCCCAGGGTCGGGGTCGCACCGTAGAGCGACGTTTTGGGGTGTTCGTCTCCGTAGCGTTGAAGACAGCTGGAACGGGTCACTCGGACCCGACCACCCGACGCTCACGAAGGAGCCGCAATGTCCCGCCTCGCCCGCCCCACCAACGGCCGCATGATCGGCGGAGTGTGTGCCGCGCTGGCACGGCGCTTCGGCACCTCCGCGACCACGATGCGCGTGATCTTCCTGGTCTCCTGTCTGCTGCCGGGCCCGCAGTTCCTGCTCTACATCGCGCTGTGGATCCTGTTCCCCTCGGAAGACAAGGCGCAGACCGCCTGGTGAACACCCCTGCGCGTACGCCGGTGGGGCGCACCCCGTGATCTCGGGGTGCGCCCCACCGGCGCGTGCGAGGAGCGGCGGGACTCAGCCGATCGGCAGGCCGCCGAGCAGACCGGCGACGGGCCCGGTCGGACCGTGGGCGAGGACCTTCTCGGCGGCGGGCTGCGCGGCCGAGAGGCCGGTGCCGACCGTCGGCTGGGCCTGCGACAGCGCCTCACCGGCACCCGGCAGCGCCTTGGTGACGTTCTCGGTGGGGAGCCCCTGGGAGACGGAGCCGAGCGCCTGGGTGGCGTCCGGGACCGCCGGAGCGGCGTTCGCGGCACCCGCGCCGGCAGCGGCGAAGGCGGCACCGAGGGCGGCGACACCGAGGGTCTTGGCAGCAGACTGCTTCATGAAATGCGTCCTCGAAATGGGTTTGCGGGATGTCAGCGGTCCATGACCGTAAACACGGGAACCCGCCCGCCGCAAACATCGAAATGCGGACGGATTGTGAACACCCGCCCGCGTTCCGTATCCGAGAACGCCGACTGTCAGCCCTCTTCCGTCACAGAACCGCTGGTGGAGGCGGTCTGCTGGAACAGCCATTCGGACTTCAGCTCGGCATATCCGGGCTTGATGACGTCACTGATCATCGCGAGTCGTTCATCGAAAGGAATGAACGCTGATTTCATCGCATTGACGGAGAACCACTGCATGTCGTCGAGCGAATAACCGAACGCGTCGACAAGATGCTCGAATTCCCGGCTCATGCTGGTCCCGGACATCAGCCGGTTGTCGGTGTTCACCGTCGCCCGGAAGTGCAGCCGCCGCAGCAGCCCGATCGGGTGCTCGGCGTAGGACGACGCGGCCCCGGTCTGCAGATTGGAGCTGGGGCACAGCTCCAGCGGGATCCGCTTGTCCCGGACGTAGGAGGCGAGCCTCCCGAGCTTGACCGTGCCGTCCTCGTGGACCTGGATGTCGTCGATGATGCGCACGCCGTGCCCGAGCCGGTCGGCGCCGCACCACTGCAGGGCCTGCCAGATGGACGGCAGCCCGAAGGCCTCGCCGGCGTGGATGGTGAAGTGGTTGTTCTCGCGCTTCAGGTACTCGAAGGCGTCGAGGTGCCGGGTGGGCGGGTAACCGGCCTCCGCGCCCGCGATGTCGAAGCCGACGACACCCAGGTCGCGGTAGCGGTTGGCGAGTTCGGCGATCTCCAGGGCGCGGGCCGCGTGCCGCATGGCGGTGAGCAGGGCGCCGACGCGGATGCGGTGACCGTTCGCCCTGGCCCTGCGCTCGCCTTCCCGGAAGCCCTCGTTGACGGCCTCGACGACCTCTTCGAGGGTCAGCCCCTTCTCCAGGTGCTGCTCGGGGGCGTACCGCACCTCGGCGTAGACGACGCCGTCCTCGGCGAGGTCCTCGGCGCACTCGGCGGCGACGCGGGTGAGGGCCTCACGGGTCTGCATGACGCCGACGGTGTGCGAGAAGGTCTCCAAGTACCGCTCCAGCGAACCGGAGTCGGCGGCCTCGCGGAACCAGTCGCCCAGCCGGTCCGCGTCGGTCTCGGGGAGCTGGGTGTACCCGGTGTCCCGGGCGAGGTCGACGATCGTGCCGGGGCGCAGCCCGCCGTCGAGGTGATCGTGCAGCAGAACCTTGGGCGCCCGGCGGATCTGGTCCGAGCTCGGGGCGCTCCCCATCCGGTCAGTCTGGCTCGTCATCCTGGCACTCTAACGCCTACGCGCGTAGAGCGCCCGCTGTACGAATCCGCCGATACGTAACGGTGACCGCCCCGCCCCGTGTCGTACACCCGGGCTTCTGACACTGTTCTGTCATGGCACAGCAAGCGACGCCGGTTCGCAGCGCCCGACTGGGCAGGACGATCGGCCCGGAGCCGGCGGCGGTGAGCGGGGTGGTGCTGCTCCTCCCGGGCGGCGACGAAACCTCTCTGCGCAGACCCGCCTCGACGCGACTCCCCTCCGCCATAAGGGCGTTGGGACGACGACTCGCCCGTGCGGGACACGCCGACGGGCTCGCGGCACACCTGGTGCACTACCGCTATCGCGGGTGGAACGGCAGCGAAGCACATCTCGCGCACGACGCGACCTGGGCCGCCGACGAGGTCGTACGGCGCTACGGCGACGTCCCCGTGTCCCTGGTCGGCGTCGACATGGGCGCACGGGCCGCACTGCGCGCGGGCGGTCACGAGGCCGTCAACTCCGTTGTCGCGGTCGCTCCTTGGCTGCCCGAGGAGGATGTGGCGGCCACCCCCGAACCGGTCAAGCAGCTCGTGGGGCGACGGGTGTTGATCGTGCACGGGACCAACGACGAGCAGGCGGACCCCGAGCTGTCGTTCCGGCTGGCGTCCCGGGCGAAGAAGGCGAACCGCGAGGTGTGCCGGTTCGAGGTGCACTCCGACGGGCACGGACTGCACCAGTACCGGGCCGAAGTACAGGCTCTCACCGAGGACTTCGTGATGGGGGCGCTGTTCGGACGGGCGCTGTCCCGGCCGGTGCAGGACGCGCTGGCCGCGCCTCCGCCGCTGGGGCTGCGGATGCCGCTCGCTTCCGGGTTCGGGCGCCGGCGGTAGGTCAGGGCGGGTTTGGGTCACGGAAGCAGGTTGCCCCTTCTCGACAGCAGGAACTTCTTGAAGGCGGCCACCGGGGGTGTGTCCGGGTGGCCGTCGAGCCAGGCGACGCCGATCTCGCGGGCCGCCCGTGGCGCTGTGACCGTCAGTTCCACGACTCCCGGGCGGGGAAAGGCCGGTGGCGGCAGCAGGGCGACGCCCAGTCCTGCCGCCACCAGCCCCCGCAAGGTCTCCGCCTCCTCGCCCTCGAAGGCGATCCTGGGCTTGAAGCCGGCCTCCTGGCAGAGGTCGTCGGTGATGCGGCGCAGGCCGTAGCCGGGTTCCAGGGTGACGAAGGGCTCCTCGGCGGCCTCGGCGAGGCGAACCCGCTTGCGGGCCGCGAGGGGGTGGTCGGCGGGGACCACGAGCCGCAGCTTCTGCTCGTCGAGGCGGCGCGCGACGAGGTCGGGGGCGTCCGGGACCGGGGAGGTCAGGCACAGGTCCAGTTCTCCGGCCCGCAGCCGCTCGATCATCGCCTCGCCGTAGTTCTGGACCAGGCTGAAGCGGACGCGGGGATGGTCGGCGCGAAAGGCCCGGATGAGGCCGGGCACCGTCTCCGAACCCATCGTATGGAGAAACCCGAAAGCGACCTTGCCGGTGGCCGGGTCGGCGTCGGCACGAACCTCGTCGGCGGCCCGCCGGATCTCCGCGAGGGCGCGTTCGACGGAGGCGAGGAAGGTGCGGCCGGCGGGGGTGAGCGAGACCGTGCGGCCGATGCGGGCGAAGAGGTCGACGCCGAGGTCCTGTTCGAGGCGGACCATGGCCCGCGAGAGCGTCGACTGGGGTACGTCCATCTCCTGGGCGGCCCGGGTGACGTGCTCGGTACGGGCCACGCCGGCGAAGTAGGCGAGCCGCGGCGCCAGCGCCGTCACCATGTCTTCTGTGTCACTGGACGGTGACAGGCGTGGCTGTGACCTTTGCTGATGCTCCATGGGAACGATTATGGCGAATCCATGCATTGGACGGATGAGCGAAGTCGTACGTAACTTCGAGGCATGCCTGCCAGTACCGAGGCGTCCACCCGCGTGGGCGCCGCATCCACCGTCCCCGCCGCCGTCGACTCCCGTCTGACCCCGGGCGGCCCCGGTTACCGCCGGATGAGCTTCGCCCTCTTCCTCGCCGGTGTCGCGACCTTCGCGCTGCTGTACTCCACACAGGCCCTCCTGCCGCTGATCTCGGGCGAGTTCGGGGTCGCGGCGAGCGAGGCGAGCTGGACGGTGGCGGCCGCGACCGGTGGGCTGGCGCTGTTCGTGCTGCCGATGAGCGCCCTCTCCGAGCGCTTCGGACGCCGTACGGTCATGACGGCCTCGCTCGCGGTCGCGGTGACGGTCGGGATCCTGGTCCCCTTCGCGCCCTCGCTGCCCGCGCTGGTCGTGCTGCGGGCGGTGCAGGGTGCGGCGCTGGCCGGGCTGCCCGCCTCCGCGACGGCGTACCTCGCCGAGGAGGTCCGCCCGAAGGCACTGGTCACGGCGATCGGCCTCTTCGTGGCCGGCAACAGCGTCGGCGGGATGAGCGGCCGGGTCATCACCGGCTGGGTCGCGCAGGAGTGGGGCTGGCGGGTGGCCGTGGGGGTCATCGGCGCGATCGCGGTGGCCTGTGCGGTGGCGTTCCGCCTGCTGCTCCCGGCGCCGAAGCACTTCGTGGCGGGATCACTGCGGCCGGGCGTGCTGCTCGGCACGGTCCGTGGACACCTGGCCGACCCGCTGCTGCGCCGCCTCTACGCCATCGGCGCGCTGTTCATGACGGTCTTCGGCGGCGTCTACACGGTGATCGGCTACCGGCTGACCGAGGCGCCCTTCTCGCTGCCCCAGGGCATCATCGGCTCGATCTTCCTGGTCTACCTGGTGGGCACGGTGTCCGCGTCGACGGCGGGCCGGCTGGTCGGCCGCCTCGGCCGCAGGGGCGCGCTGTACGCGGCGGGCGGTACGACGGCGACGGGCCTGCTGGTCTCTCTCTCCGGTTCCTTGTGGCTGGTCCTGCTGGGCCTGGTGCTGATCACCGGCGGCTTCTTCGCGGGCCACGCGGTGGCGTCCTCGGCGGTCAGCAAGACGGCCACCCACGGCCGCGCCCAGGCCTCGGCCCTCTACCAGTCCGCCTACTACATCGGCTCCAGCGCGGGCAGCACGGTCGGCGCCATCGCCTTCCACGCCGGCGGCTGGGCCGGAACGGTCGGGGTCGGACTGCTCGCGGTGCTCGGCGTGGTGTCGATCACCGCCCTCGGAACACGTGCGGCCCGGGCCCAGCAGCGGCTCGCGACGGCCTGAGCCGCACGTTCTACTTCCCCTGGCCAAGGTCGGTTGGTCAGGGGATGTTTTTTCGCCCCCGCCGCCTCTGCCCGTCCCCAGGGGCGTGCCGCCCCTGGACCCCGCATGGGGGCTGCGCCCCCAGACCCCCCATCGGCCCTGAAGGGGCCTCGTCCTCAAACGCCGGACGGGCTGAAATCAGCCCCTCCGGCGTTTGAGGAGCGGGGGTCGAAGGGGGCAGCGCCCCCTGGAGGACGGGGCGGGTAGGGGCGGCGGGGGCGAGAAACGCATCTGACCTGCACGTTTCCTCACTCGGCACGCCATTGTCAGACCCCTGCGGTAGCTTCCAAGTACTGGGCGCAAAGGCGCGACACAGCACGGCCACAGGGGTGGGTGGACGATGATGGACGTTACGGCTACGACGACGGACCTCGACGTCAGGCTCGAGAAACACCGCACGGAGCTGACGGGGTACTGCTACCGCATGCTCGGCTCCTCCTTCGAGGCCGAGGACGCGGTGCAGGACACGATGGTGCGGGCCTGGCGGAGCTACGAGAAGTTCGAGGGCCGTTCCAGCCTCCGCTCCTGGCTGTACCGCATCGCGACCAACGTCTGCCTGGACATGCTGACGGCGGGCAACAAGCGCGCCCGCCCCATGGACCTCACGGAGTCGACCCCCCTCTCCCAGGCCGCCCTCTCCCCCCGCCCCGACCACACCTGGCTGGAGCCGATGCCGGACAACCGCATCCTGCCGACGGTCGAGGACCCGGCGGAGGCCGCGGTCGCCAAGGAGACCGTGCGGCTCGCCTTCATGGCCGCCCTCCAGCAACTGCCGCCCAAGCAGCGCGCGGTGCTGATCCTGCGCGAGGTGCTGGCCTGGAAGGCGAGCGAGGTGGCCGAACTGCTCGACACCTCCGTCGCCTCGGTCAACAGCGCCCTCCAGCGGGCCCGCGCCACCCTCGCCGAGCGGGAGGAGCACGGCGCCGACGCGGCCGTCTCCGACCCGCTGGACGAGGAGCAGCAGAAACTCCTGGACCGCTATGTGAAGGCGTTCGAGGGGTACGACATGACGGCGCTGACGGCCCTCCTCCACGAGGACGCCATCATGACGATGCCGCCGTTCGACCTGTGGCTGACGGGCCACGACGACATCACGGGCTTCATGACGACCCTGGGCTCGGCCTGCGAGGGCTCCCGCCTGATCCCGGTCCAGGTCAACGGCATGCCAGGGTTCGCCCAGTACAAGCCGGACCCGGACAAGGGCGGTCACACCCCGTGGGCGGTGCAGGTGCTGGAGATCTCAGAGGGCCGGCTCACCGGGTTCCACTTCTTCCTCGACACCCAGCGCTGGTTCCCCCTGTTCGGCCTGCCCCTCCACCTCGAAGCGGAGGCCGACGAGGTCGAGGAGGGCGTGTAGTCCGGGATCGGGGTCACGCAGCCTGATCCGGCCCCCCGCGCGCCGGGCCGCGAGCTGGAGCCGGGCGAGCAGGTCGACGGTGCCGAGGCCCGGCGGCCCGAGCCCGGCGACATCGCACACCACGACCCCGGCCCGGGTCGTCCCCAACAGCGCCCGGACCTCGTCGCTCAGCCCCGTCACCTCGTCCCGGGTGACGGGGCCGGCCAGCACGAGTACAGCGGGTGTCATGGCGTCCACGATCGGTAGACCTGGCGGGCGGACACAATTCATCGGCCGACGCCTCGACCGCGCGGGAAGGATCACGTTGACCTGGGTGGCACCTGCCCCCGAGGGTTACCTGTATGCGCCACCCATCAGCACCTCCCTGGATACGCCACGCCCTCCTCACCCTTGAGGAGCCTCCGTGCAGGGAGTGCTGACCGGCTTCGCGGTGATCGCGGTGGTCATCGCGATCGGCTATCTCATCGGTCTGCGCGGTTACCTCGGCGACCAGGGCCGGGAGGTCCTGACCAAGCTGGCCTTCCATGTCGCCTCCCCCGCCCTGCTGTTCACCACGCTGGCCCGGGCCGACCTGTCGGTGATCTTCTCCAGCCGCCTGCTGGTGACCGCGCTCAGCACGGCAGCGGCGGCTGGCGTCTTCGTGGCGGTGGGTGTCGTACGCGGCTGGGGCCTGGGCCGTACGACGATCGGCGCGCTGTGCTCGTCCTACGTCAACTCCGGCAACCTCGGCATCCCGATCGCGGTGTACGTCCTGGGCGACGCCTCGCTCGTGGCGCCGGTGCTGTTGTTCCAGCTGGTGGGGGTGACCCCGGTCGCGCTGACGGTCCTGGACCTGGCGTCGGGCGCGGGTGGGAAGCGCCCGCTGTGGCTACGGCTGCTCACGCCCCTGCGCAACCCGATCGCGGTCGGCTCGCTGGCCGGGGTGGCGGTCTCGGCGTCCGGCCTGAAGGTCCCCGCCCCCGTCATGGACCCCCTGACCCTCATCGGCGGCATGTCGGTCCCGGCGGTCCTGCTCGCCTTCGGCATCTCCCTGTGCGGCAGCACACTGCCCGGGCGGGGCCCGGACCGGCAGCTCGTCCTGCTCTCGGTCGTACTGAAGTCGGTGGGGCAGCCGACGGCGGCCTGGGCACTGGCGGCCGGCGTCTTCGGCCTGCACGGAGCCCAGCTGCTCGACGTGGTGGTGACCTCGGCCCTGCCGGCCGCCCAGAACCTCTACACCTACGCCTCGACCTACGGCGTGGGCGAGCGGCTGGCCCGGGACTCGATCCTGGTGTCGACGGTGCTGTCGGTGCCGGTGCTGGTGGTTGTGGCGGCTTTGTTGGGGTGAGTCACGTCTCGGGGAACTCGCCGGTGTCGATGACGAGGTCGAAGGGCGCGGGGAGGGTGAGCAGTTCACCGAACTTGGCGACGGCCAGAGGACGGTAGACGTCTCCCTGGGGCTCTCCGTAGAGGGTCGCGGTGGGGCCTTCGGGTGCCCAGCGGTCGACGAGGAGGTAAAGGTGGATGCCAGCTGAGGCGTAGGCGGCGGGCTTGTTCACACGGTCGTGGCGGGCGTTCTTCCTGGAGGTGACCTCAACGACGAGCTCAGCCACGGCGGCCGGCAGATAGGTGTCCGCCTCAGTGCACTCCTGGACCGGGGCGACCAGGATGTCCGGGATGAACATGCCGAGCCGCGAGGGGACGGCGATGGCCTGTGTCTGATAGACCCCCCAGTCGTCAGGGATCACGGAGTACAGGCGACGCTGGATGCGTTCCGCGATCACGTTGTGACGGGGTGCGGGAGCAGGTGACACGGTGATGATCCCCTCGATGATCTCCACCTTGCTGCCCTCGGGCCAGTCCATCTCCTCCCAGAACCGGACGAGGTCGTCCCAGCTCTGCTCGGGGTCGTGGCCCACGTTGAGTGCGCTCATGGCGGTCTCCTTCGGTTGCGTCACCGATCCCAGCATGCCGAACGGGACCGGCGGTGGTCCACCGATCCCGTTCACCCGAATGAGGAAACCCCAGGTCAGGCAATACGCTCCAGCACCACCGGCGACGCCGTGAAGCCCGTACCCGCCGCCTCGATGTCGTAGGAGCCCTCGATCGACTCCAACGCGTACGCGAAGCGTTCCGGCGTGTCCGTGTGCAGGGTCAGCAGGGGCTGGCCCTCGGTCACCGGGTCGCCGGGCTTGGCGTGCATCTCCACGCCCGCGCCCGCCTGCACCGGGTCCTCCTTGCGGGCACGGCCCGCGCCGAGGCGCCAGGCGGCGACGCCGATGCCGTAGGCGTCGAGGCGGGTCAGGACGCCGGAGGCACCCGCCTTGATCACGTGCTGCTCGCGGGCCACCGGCAGCTCCGCGTCCGGGTCGCCACCCTGCGCCGCGATCATCCGGCGCCAGACGTCCATCGCCGAGCCGTCGGCCAGCGCCTTCGCCGGGTCGGCATCGCGGATGCCCGCCGCCGCCAGCATCTCGTGGGCCAGCGCGAGGGTGAGCTCCACGACGTCCGAGGGGCCGCCGCCCGCCAGGACCTCCACCGACTCGCGGACTTCGAGGGCGTTGCCCGCCGTGAGGCCGAGCGGGGTCGACATGTCCGTCAGGAGCGCGACCGTCCTGACGCCGTGGTCCGTGCCCAGGCCCACCATCGTGGACGCCAGCTCCCGCGCGTCCTCGATGGTCTTCATGAAGGCGCCGGTGCCCACCTTCACGTCCAGGACCAGCGAACCCGTGCCCTCCGCGATCTTCTTCGACATGATCGAGGAGGCGATCAGGGGGATCGCCTCGACGGTGCCGGTGACGTCACGGAGGGCGTACAGCTTCTTGTCCGCCGGGGCCAGGCCGTCGCCCGCCGCGCAGATCACCGCGCCGGTGGTGTCGAGCACCGACAGCATCTCCTCGTTGGAGAGCAGCGCGCGCCAGCCCGGGATCGACTCCAGCTTGTCCAGCGTGCCGCCGGTGTGGCCGAGGCCGCGGCCCGAGAGCTGGGGGACGGCCGCGCCGCACGCGGCCACCAGCGGAGCCAGCGGCAGCGTGATCTTGTCGCCGACGCCGCCCGTGGAGTGCTTGTCGGCCGTCGGGCGGGACAGGGACGCGAAGTCCATGCGCTCGCCGGAGGCGATCATCGCGGCGGTCCAGCGGGCGATCTCGCGGCGGTTCATGCCGTTGAGCAGGATCGCCATCGCGAGCGCGGACATCTGCTCGTCGGCGACCTCCCCGCGGGTGTACGCGTCGATGACCCAGTCGATCTGCTCGTCGCTGAGTTCACCGCGGTCCCGCTTGGTGCGGATGACGGAGATGACGTCCATGGCCATGCAGGGCTTTCCTTCCGAGAATTACTTGGTGAGATGCCCCGGCCCGAAGGCCTGCGGGAGCATCTCGGACAGCGGCAGGATCCCCGCCGGGGTCTCCATGACGAGGTCGGGGCCGCCGAACTCGTACAGCAGCTGCCGGCAGCGGCCGCAGGGCACGAGGACCTCGCCCTGGCCGTCCACGCACGTGAAGTGCGTGAGGCGGCCGCCCCCGGTGTTCTGCAGCTCCGAGACCAGACCGCACTCGGCGCACAGGCCGATGCCGTAGGAGGCGTTCTCGACGTTGCAGCCGGTGATCGTACGGCCGTCGTCCACCAGGGCGGCCACGCCGACTGGGTAGCCGGAGTACGGGGCGTACGCCCGGGACATGGCGTCCCGGGCCGCCGCCCGCAGTGCCCCCCAGTCGACGTCCGTCACTTGCCCTGCCCCTTCCGGTAGCGCATGCCGTCCGCCTTGGGCATCCGCAGGCGCTGCGCGGACAGCGAAAGCACCAGCAGCGTGACGACGTACGGGGTGGCGCCCACGAAGTCGCTGGGGACCTCGTCGGTGACCAGGTACCAGACCAGGACGCCCGCGCCCACCATGAGGCTGATGCCGCCCTGCCAGTGCGCCTTCTTGTAGAGCTTCCAGCCGCCCATCGCCAGGAGCAGCACGAACAGCAGGAGCAGCAGCGCGTGGACGGTCTCGCCGCCGTTGCGCAGCTGGAGCGCGTCGGAGTAGCCGAACAGGCCCGCACCCATGGCGAGGCCGCCCGGACGCCAGTTGCCGAAGATCATGGCGGCGAGACCGATGTAGCCGCGGCCGCCGGTCTGGCCTTCGAGGTAGGTGTGCGAGGTGACCAGGGCCAGGAAGGCGCCGCCGAGGCCGGCAAGGCCACCGGAGACGGCCACGGCCATGTACTTGTACTTGTAGACGTTGACGCCGAGCGACTCGGCGGCGATCGGGTTCTCACCGCAGGAGCGCAGGCGCAGACCGAACGACGTGCGCCACAGCAGCCACCAGCTGCCGACGAACAGCACGACCGCGAGGATCGTCACCACGGACAGGTTGGTGACCAGACCGCCGAGGATGCCGGCGATGTCGGAGATCAGGAACCAGTGGTGGTTCTCGATGGAGTGCAGGCCGCTGGACAGGCCCGGCACGTCGAAGTTGGGCAGCGAGTCCACGGGCGGGGACTGCTTGGGGTTGCCGCCCTCGTCCGCCGCCTTGCCGTCCACGAAGAACAGCTTGGCGAGGTACTGGGTGGTGCCGAGCGCGAGCAGGTTGATCGCGACACCGGAGACGATGTGGTCCACGCCGAAGGTGACGGTCGCGACCGCGTGCAGCAGGCCGCCGAGGACACCGAAGCCGACGCCGCACAGCAGGCCGAGCCAGGGGCTGGACTGCCAGCCGATCCAGCCGGCGCCGAAGGTGCCGAGGATCATCATGCCTTCGAGGCCGATGTTGACCACACCGGACCGCTCGGACCACAGACCGGCGAGACCGGCGAGGCCGATCGGCACGGCGAGGCTGAGGGCCGCGGAGACCTGGCCCTCGGAGGTGAGCTGGTCGGAGCCGGAGATGACGCGCACCGCGGCGACGAGGAGCAGCGCACCTGCGACGATCATGAGGATCTGGCCGAGCGAGCGGCCCGACCGGGTGGCGGTGTCCGCCTTGGGTGCCGCGGGCGGCGGCGTGTCGGTCATCGTGGCAGTCATCACGCCACCTCCTGCTTCTGGGTCGGGGCTGCGGCCTGGGCGGCGAGCTCGGCGCCGACCCGCTGCTGCTGGCGCTTGAGTCCGTAACGGCGTACGAGCTCGTAGGCGATGACGACGCACAGGACGATGACGCCCTGGATGACGCCGAGGATCTCCTTGTCGTAGCCCTCGAACTCCAGGTGGTTGGTGGTGCGCTCCAGGAAGCCCCACAGCAGGGCGCCGAGCGCGATGCCGACCGGGTTGTTACGGCCGAGCAGAGCGATGGCGATGCCGGTGAAGCCGATGCCCACGGGGAAGTCGTTGCTGAACTGGTGGCTGTCGTTGAGCAGGGTCGGCATGCCGATCAGACCGGCCACCGCACCCGAGATGAGCATGCTGGTGGCGACCATCTTCTTCACCGAGACACCGCTCGCGGTGGCGGCACTCTCGGACTGGCCGACGGTGCGCAGGTCGAAGCCGAACCGGGTGCGGCCGAGGACGAACCAGTACGCGACGCCGACGAGTACGGCGATGAAGATGAAGCCCCACAGCTCGCCCGCGGCGCCGGTGTCGATCTGGAAGAAGTACGAGGACTCGGGCAGCGGCTTCGTGGAGACGACCGTGCCGCCGGCCTGGAGCTCCGCGAGCTTTCCGGGCTGGAGCAGGTAGGCGATGATCGCGGTGGCGATCGAGTTCAGCATGATCGTCGAGATGACCTCGCTGACGCCGCGGGTCACCTTGAGGATGCCCGCGATGGCCGCCCACACCGCGCCGGTGGCCATGGCGCACAGGATGATCAGCGGGATGGAGATCCAGCCCGGCGTGGTCAGCGCGCCACCGAGGACCGCGGCGAAGAACGCGGCGATGCGGTACTGGCCGTCGACGCCGATGTTGAACAGGTTCATCCGGAAGCCGATGGCCACCGAGACGCCCGCCAGGTAGTACGTCGTCGCCTTGTTGAGGATGTAGACCTGGCTGTCGCTGGCGGAGCCGTAGGTCAGCATGTCGCTGAACGCGGCGCCCGGGTTCTTGCCGGTGGCGAGGATGACCAGGGTGGTGACGACGAGCGCGGCGACGACCGCGAGCAGCGGGGCCGCGACGCCGAGGAGCAGCCGCTCCTTGTCGATGCGTTGGGTCAGCTTGTTCATCGGGCGTCGTCCTCTGCGTGCTCCAGGTGGCCGGTGGCCGCACCCGTCATGGCGGAGCCCAGCTCTTCGGGGGTGATGGTGGCGGGGTCGGCGTCGGCGACCAGTCGGCCGCGGTACATCACCCGCAGGGTGTCGGACAGGCCGATGAGCTCGTCCAGGTCGGCGGAGATCAGCAGCACCGCCAGGCCCTCGCGGCGGGCCTCGCGGATGTGGTCCCAGATCGCCGCCTGCGCGCCGACGTCCACACCGCGGGTGGGGTGGGCGGCGATGAGCAGCTTGGGCGCGTGGCTCATCTCCCGGCCGACGATCAGCTTCTGCTGGTTGCCGCCGGACAGCGAGGCGGCGGTGACGTCGATGCCGGGGGTGCGGACGTCGTACGCCTGGATGATCCGCTCGGTGTCGGTGCGGGCCGCCTTGATGTCGAGGAGCTGGCCGCGGGAGTTGGGCTTCTCGGTGACGTGGCCGAGGATGCGGTTCTCCCAGAGCGGGGCCTCGAGGAGCAGGCCGTGGCGGTGGCGGTCCTCGGGGATGTAGCCGACGCCGGCCTCGCGGCGTTGGCGGGTGGGGACGTGGGAGATGTCGGTGCCGTCGAGGGCGATCGTGCCGGCGTTCAGGGCACGGATGCCCATGATGGCCTCGACCAGTTCGGACTGGCCGTTGCCCTCCACGCCCGCGATGCCGAGAACTTCTCCCTTGTGGATGGTGAAGGAGATGTCGTCGAGGATGATCCGCTCGACGCCGTCGAGGTCGGTCTGGGCCAGGCGCAGTCCGTCCAGCTTCAGCAGCGGGACGTCCGTGACCGTGGACTCCTCTGTCTCCGGGGTGGGCAGTTCGCTGCCGACCATCAGCTCGGCGAGCTGCTTGGTGCTGGTGCCGGCCGGCTTCACCGTGCCGACGGTGGTGCCGCGGCGGATGACGGTGATCTCGTCGGCCACGGAGAGGACTTCACCCAGCTTGTGCGAGATGAAGATGACCGTGAGACCTTCCGCCTTCAGCTCCCGCAGGTTGTCGAAGAGGGCGTCGACCTCCTGCGGCACGAGGACGGCGGTGGGCTCGTCGAGGATCAGGGTCTTGGCACCGCGGTAGAGGACCTTGAGGATCTCCACGCGCTGGCGGTCGGCGACGCCGAGTTCCTCCAGGAGGACGTCGGGGCGGACGTTGAGGCTGTACGCGTCGGAGATCTCCCTGATCTTCGCGCGGGCCTTGGCGCCGATGCCGTACAGCTTCTCCGCGCCCAGGACGACGTTCTCCAGGACGGTGAGGTTGTCGGCGAGCATGAAGTGCTGGTGCACCATGCCGATGCCACGGGCGATGGCGTCGGCGGGGGTGTGGAAGGTGACCGTCTCGCCGTTCACCGTGATGGTGCCCTCGTCCGGCTGCTGCATGCCGTAGAGGATCTTCATCAGGGTGGACTTGCCGGCACCGTTCTCGCCGCACAGGGCGTGCACGGTGCCCGTGCGGACGGTGATGTCGATGTCCTTGTTGGCGACGACGCCTGGGAATCGCTTGGTGATGCCGCGCAGTTCGACGGCAGCGGGAGGGCTGGACGCGTTGATGGCGCACTCTCCTCGGGGAAAAGGGGCTGCGTAGGGGAGGGCAGGCGTCGGCGACGCTAGCGCGGCAACTCCGCGCTACACGCGTAGAGTTGACACATTGTTATGGCTCGACGAGGGGGTTGTCGAGGCCCCCTCGCCGAGCCCGGGTTCCGGCGGGAACCGTCAGGTCAGCTGGTCTTGACCTTGACGGTGCCGTCGACGATCTTCTTCTTCGCCTCGTCCAGCTTGGGCTGGATGTCGTCGATGAAGCCACCGCTGGTGGACAGGCCGACACCGCCCTTGGCGAGGGAGTACACCTGGTTGCCGGTCAGCGGCTTGCCGTCGTGCACAGACTTGATGAAGTCGTAGACGCCGACGTCGACGTTCTTGACCATCGAGGTCAGGATGGAGTTCTTGTACTTGCTCAGACCCGGGATGTTGTACTGGTCCGAGTCCACGCCGATGGCCCAGGCGCCCTTGACGCCGGAGACAGCCTCGATCGCGCCGTTGCCGGAGGAGCCGGCCGCGCTGTAGATCACGTCGGCGCCGTTGTCGAGCTGGCCGGACGCGGCTTCCTTGCCCTTGTCGGGGCTGGAGAAGCCGGAGGTGTCGGAGCCGTGGCTCAGGTACTGGACGTCCACCTTGACCTTGGCGTTGGTGTCCTTGACGCCCTGGACGTAGCCCGCCGCGAACTTCTTGATCAGCGGGACGTCGACGCCGCCGATGAAGCCGACGTGGTCCTTCTTGGTCTTGAGGGCCGCGGCGACACCGGCGAGGTAGGAGCCCTGCTCCTCGGTGAAGGTGATGCTGTCGACGTTCGGCGCGGTGGCGACCGAGTCGATGAGGCCGAAGCTGACCTTCGGGAACTCCTTGGCGACCTTGTCGATCGAGGTGGCATAGGAGTAACCGACGGCGACGATCGGGTTGTAGCCGGCCTGAGCCAGGTCACTGAGGCGCTGCTCGCGGTCGGCCTCGGTGTCGGAGCTCTTGGCGGTGAGCTCCTTGATGGAACCGCCGAACTCCTTCTCCGCCTTGTCGGCACCGCGCGCGGCGGAGTCGTTGAAGGAGCGGTCACCACGGCCGCCGACGTCGTAGGCGAGACCGATCTTGATGCCGCCCTTGCTGCTGCCCGAGGACGACGCGGAGGAGGACGAGCTGTCGTTCTCCGAGGAGGTGCTGCCACACGCGGTGGCAGTCAGTGCGAGAGCTGCGGTGGCGATACACGCAGCGGAAAGCTTGGCTACCCGGCGCACGGGAGGCTCCTTCACCTGACCTGAGCGCCTTGTCGGCGCTTCATGTGAGCACCATGCCAGTGCTCGGGCCTGTACGCCCCTGCGGCGTTGGCTTCGCGGCATCGTAACGCGCGTAGATGTCGGAAACAGACCTACTCCGAAGCTGTTATCGATTCGAGGCAAACACCCTCTGAACTTGAGGTCTGGAGGCCTCACACGCCCCTGTTTCGAAGTGTGCACGATTGGCTTACAACCGTGTTGCGCCGGGCGGCGGAACGTCCTTCGAGGGTGCACGTGAGGGTCGACATGGGGGTGGGGCACGAGGGTGCGTGCCATCACGCACCCATCCAGCCACACCATCCGGTGACCCCGCTCGACGCCTGCCCTGATCGTCGCTTCTGATCACCGGTCCCGATCCCTCCTCGACGCCCCAGGGACGCGCCCTCCAGGTGCCGTGAGATCACCTCGGGCGGCACCGGCCGGACGCGGTGACACCGAACCCAGGACGCGGGTCCCGTGGTCAAGGCTCGTCGCCGCGCGACCTTCGAGATCCGCGCAGACAGAGCGGATGGACACTGCCGCTTACCCTCCCCCCTCCCCCACCCACTGGCGCCCCGGCCCGGCAAGCCCCTACAGAGCCGACCCTGAGCGAGGGCGAATCGGGCCTGACCTGCGCTTGAAGACCTGAATTTGAACGAGAATGCCGTTCGGCAGGTCGAACATTTCCGTGAAGCCTCAAGATTCACTCAACCTACTGTCATTGCCATGTCATCCCGTGGTGTGATCAGCCCGCAACGGCGACCTCGACCGGGTCGCCGAAAATTCAGGGGGTAAAAGCGTGAAGATGCATGCTGCAGCAGTCATGACCGGTCTGCTGCTCATGGCCGGTGCGACACCGGCACTCGCCGATGACCTCGATGCGCAGCCGCCGACCGCCGACTCCGGGGAAGTCCTGACCGGCGTGGAAAGCAACGAACCGCTGCAGGAGGACCTCCCGATCCAAGGCGAGGTCGACGGCCCGAAGTTGAGCGAGCCCGCCTCCTCCTCGGGCAGCCACTGCAGCGAGGGAGGACCTTTTGTTCACATCACGAGCAACGTGAAGAACACGATGTCTGTGAAGTACTCGACATACGTCACGAACAACAAGTCCTACGCGATCGATTACAGCTTCACCTCGCAGAAGTCGGGAACCACCACCGTAGGCGCCTCCCTCACCCTCAGCGGGGAATTCAAGGTGATGTGGCTCGGGAAGATCAAGGCCGAGGTAAACGCCAACGCCTCGAAGAGCTGGACGTCGTCGCTGAACGTCGGAACCAGTGGAAAGGTCAAGGCGCACTCGACCGTCACCGGCGACTACGGAATCATGAAGGAGAACATCAAGGGGTACACAGCCACGCTCAACGGCGACTGCTCGGTGACCAACAAGAAGAACATGACGGTGTGGGCGCCCTATCGAGAGGGCTGGGAGATCAACTGATCTCGGCTGACCACAGGCGCGGCCCCGGTCTCGGCACCGGGGCCGCGCCATTCCATCAAGGAGATTTCATGGGTCGCCGTACCATCGCCGCCCCCGCACTGCTCGTCCTGTCGCTCACGGCCGCCTGCACGGCAACCGACGACACCGCAACCCGCGACACCAAGAGCTCCCACACCCCACAGCCCATTCAGTCCGGCCAGTCCGGCCAGTCCGCCAAGGGCTCGGGGCTCGACCTTCCGGCCAAGGCACAATTCCTCGTCCCCGTGACCGATGGCACCGCGGACACGGACCTTCCCGTGTTCAAGCCGTTGACGGACGTGTACACCGTGCACGCCAGCTGCTCGGGAGCGGGCACAGTGACCATCGTCGACCGCAAGCACCCGACCCAAGCCCCCAACCGTGTCAACTGCGACGGACCCATCACGATTGGGCAGGTGTACACAGACCTGGTCGAACAGGCCTTGTCCGTACACGTCAGCAAGGGTGCGGCGACCTGGAAAATCGCCGTGGTATCGGGCACTCACCCCATGTGACCGTGCACTCGGCGGCTCTGGACGAGGCTGCCGGCTGAGCGCCGGGCATCCTCGTCCAGCCGGGCCTAAACGGCGTCCAGCAGGGCCGCGGCCGTGAACAGCTCCACGCCTACGGTGATGGCGGACTCGTCGGCGTCGAAGTCGCCCTGGTGGAGGTCGCGCACGGTCCGCTCCCCCGGTGTCCGCACCCCGAGGCGGGCCATGGCGCCGGGAATGCGCTGCAGGTACCAGGAGAAGTCCTCGCCGCCGAGGCTCTGCTCGGTGCTCTCGACGGAGTCGTCACCGCGCCGGACGGCCATGGCCTCGCGCATCAGCTCGGTGACGTCCGCGTCGTTGACGACGGGCGGCACGCCCCGTACGTAGTTGATCTCGGACTTGGCCCCGTGCAGGTTGGCGACCTCGTCGATCGCGGCCACGACGATGTCCGGCGCCTGCCGCCAGGCGTCGATGTCCAGGCAGCGCACGGTCCCGGAGAGCTCGGCGTGCTGCGGGATGACGTTGGGGGCGTGCCCCGACTCGATCCGCCCCCAGGTCACGGCGAGCCCGGCCCGGGTGTCGACGCGCCGGCCGACGATCGCGGGCACGTCGGTGATGACGCGGGCGGCGGCGGTGACGAGGTCGGTGGTGAGGTGCGGCCGGGCGGTGTGGCCACCGGGGCCGTCGAGCGAGATCTCCAGCCGGTCGCAGGCGGAGGTGATGGCCCCGTTCCGCAGCCCGATCTTGCCGGCGTCGACCCGCGGGTCGCAGTGCACGGCGAGCATCTTGCCGACCCCTTCCAGCACCCCGCCGTCGATGGCGTCGGCGGCACCGCCGGGCAGCACTTCCTCGGCGGGCTGGAAGATCAGTCGCACGGGCCGCGGCAGCAGGCCCTTCTTGTCGAGCTCGGCGAGGACGAGCCCGGCGCCGAGCACCACGGCGGTGTGCACATCGTGCCCGCAGGCATGCGCCCGATCGGGCACGGTCGACCGGTACGAGCACTCGGTCTTCATGTCCGGGATGGGCAGGCCGTCGATGTCGGCGCGCAGGGCGAGCATGGGCCGCCCGCCGTCCCACTCCCCGATGTCACACACCAGCCCGGTCCCGACGGCCAGCACCCGCGGCTTCAGCCCGGCCCTCTCGAGCCGTTCCTTGATCGCCGCGGTGGTGCGGAACTCCTGGTTGCCGAGTTCCGGGTGCATGTGCAAGTCGCGTCGGAACAGTACGAGTTCGGCGTGCAGTTCCTCGCTCAGCACGCCGGGAAGCGCGGCTTCCCCGGGCAGATCGACCTCGGACTCCAGTGACATCAGTTGCTTCACCCTCTAAAGGGTAGGACGCCGGGGCGACCAACCGACCCGCGATCAACAAAACTTCAACCCGCCGTGGGAAGAAAATCTGGCCGCTCGACGCATGGACGTTATTTGAGGTGGGTAAGAACCTCCTTTCCCACACATACCATGCTGGGCTTGCGGTCGGCGGCCTTGTTCATCTGTCGAAACGGCATTGGGACATGATGGGGACGGGCACGGTGGGGCGCGGGGACGTCACGCTGAGTGATCGCGGGTGGTGGACGGGGCAGGCCGGGTCGCTGCGGCCCTTCCTCCGGATGCGATCGGCCGGGCACGGATGCGCTGACCGATGAAGAAGGCCGCGCGGTCCAGTGCCTCGTCGGCCTCGTCCAGGGCGCCGGCGAACGACTGGAACACGTGCGGCACGTCGGCGGTGACGTCCAGGATGACGTCCACTCCGGCGGCCTTCGCGCGCGCGGCCAGGCGCGTGGAGTCGTCCAGCAGGATCTCGTTGGTGCCCACCTGGATGAGCATCGGGGGGAAGCCGGTCAGGTCGGCGAGGACGGCCGGGCTGAGCAGGGGCTGGTGCGGGTCGGCACCGGCGAGGTACATGGCTCCGGTGTGTTCCACGGACTTGCGGGTGAGGATCGGGTCGATGCCTTCTTTGGTGACCATGCTCTCGCCCGTGCGCGTGGCGTCGAGGCCCGGGGAGAACGTCACGATGGCGGCGGGCAGCGGGAGGCCCGCGTCGCGGGCGGCCAGGCAGGTCGTCACCGCGAGTCCGCCTCCGGCCGAGTCCCCGGCGAACACGACGGCCGAAGGGTCGTGACCGCTGTCGAGGAGCGCGCGGTAGGCGCTCAATGTGTCCTCTGTCGCAGCTGGGAACGGGTGCTCGGGGGCGAGTCGGTAGTCCACCGAGTACGCCTCGAAGCCGGTCTTGACGACGAGGTGTCCCGTCAGCGACAGCACGCTCTCGGGAGAGCCGTACACCCAGCCGCCCCCGTGGAAGTAGAGGATCGTCCCAGCGTGTGAGCGGTCCCCGTCCGGCTCGACGTGCAGTGCGGGCCGGTTGCCGAGCTCCGCGCGCGCGATGCGGATGCCGTCGGGCACGATCATCCGGGCCATCAGCGCTTCGAATCCGGCTCGGATCTCTGCGACCGGCCGGGAGCCCTGAGGTCGCGGCTGCCGCAGCATCGCGTCGACCTGCGCACGCTGTTCCCTGCTCATGCTTCTCCCTCTGTCGCAAGTACCTTCCACGGCACTATATGCCTCGGCATATACAGTAAGATACATGCCGTGGCATCCAAAACAAGCGACGAGACCGTCGACCTCCCGGGCTTCTTCGCCGACTTGGTCCGATGCGAGACGCGCCTGTACAACGCCCTCACCGGCCGCCTCCGCGACCGGCACGGGATCATCACCTCGCAGTTCGAGGCCCTGCGCTACCTGCGCGACCACCCGGGAGCCCGCGTGGCGGACCTCGCCACCGAGTTCGCCATCGGCATCGGGGCGACCAGCAAGGTCGTCGACCGGCTGGAAAGGCAGGGTTGGACCGTCCGGCAGCCGAATCCGTCCGATCGCCGCTCCTCGCTCCTGTCCCTGACCGACGACGGCTCCCGACTCGTCGACGCGGCGGAGAGGACCTTCGCCGACGGAGTGGTCGAGCTGCTCAGGGGTACGCTCGACGATTCCTCGGCGCCGGCCGTCGCACAGGCCATCTCGAAGCTGCGCGCCGCGCTCGAACGCGACCAGACCGGCATGCCCACGGGCTGACCCTGTGGCCTACCGCCCACCGAGCCCGAGTCGGCTTCTTCGCCCAGCCCCGCCCCGCCCCACCCCGGAGCGCCAGCCCACCCCGCCGAGCAGGACACCTCAATCAGACCTCATCGCGAATCGGGCATACCGGCGCGAACTGCACCCTTAGGGCGCCCGTGGGCCCCTGCGCGCTACCCGCTGCCGACTCAGCGACCATTTCACCCGGTGTGCATGTGAGACCCGCCGTGTCCCGCCACCCCGGCCCGCGACGCTGCCGATCTCGCCCCGCCACTTGGCCCCGCTCTCCCCAGGCCGCCCGCTCGCCGCGCTGGAGTGAGCCGTGTCAGGGGTGGGCCGGAGACGAAGCGCCCTTGACCCGCCTCGCGGAAGCGCGAGCCCGCAAGAGAAGCGGGCGCCCCCCACGGGCCCCTATCAGGCGGCGGCGAGCTCGCACCACACGAACTTCCCCCGGTTGCCGTGCCTGGCCAACGGCTGCCACCCCCACAGGTCGGCACACGCCTTCACCAACGCCAGCCCCCTCCCCTCCTCCACCTCCCCCAGCAGATCCAACTCACCGGGCGGCTCGGGAGGCCCGGGGTCCGCATCCCACACCCCGATCCGCAACACCCCCGCCGACCAGCGCACCCGCAGAGCGGCGGGCCCTTTCGTATGGCGTACAGCGTTCGAGACCAACTCCGCCGCGAGAAGCTCCGCGGTGTCGGTCAGGCGGATCAGGCCGTGCAGGGTGAGGATCAGGCGGAGGGTGCGGCGGGCGACGGTGACGGCTCGGACGTCGTTCGGGATGTGGAGGGTGTACTCCCAGGGCTGGTTTTCGGGCATGCGTCAGCTCCAGTTCTGTGGCGAGAGGTTGGATGCGGTGGCGGTGCCGCCGCCGTCACGACAGGACGGGGCGGTGCACTTCCGCAGAGTGTGCGTTGCATCACTGACAGTAGGTATAGATTTCTAAGTTACGCAAGCAGGTCGCGTAATCTGACCCCGAACGAGTCGTGCCCACAGGCGCGTTGAGAGGAGCCTCAATGGCACTGAGAAGCGAGCCGACGGCACGTCAGACGCGGCTGGCGACCGAGCTGCGCAGGCTTCGCGACGCGGCTGGCATCACGGGGCGCGAGGCGGCGACAGCGCTCGGGGTGAGTTCCGCGCAGATCAGCCAGATCGAGAAGGCCCTCGCGGGTGTGAGTGAGAAGCGGCTGCGGGCCATGGCAGCCAACTACGCGTGCTCGGACAACGCGCTGATCGACGCACTCGTGACCATGGCGATCGATCGGACGCACGGCTGGTGGGAGGAGTACCAAGAGAGGTTGCCCACGCCGTACTTGGATCTCGCCGAGCTGGAATACCACGCCAGTCATCGATGGGACGCGGACTTCCTCCACGTTCCCGGGTTGTTGCAGACCGAGGACTACGCTCGAGCGCTCTTCTCCTACGTGAATTCGGAGTTCCCACAGAGCGAGGTGGACCTCCGGGTGGAGCACCGGATGAAGCGGCGGGTGATCATCGAAGGTCCCGACCCGACCCCGTACGAGGCTGTGATCCACGAAGCGGCGCTACGCATCAGGGTCGGCGACCGTTCCGCGACCCGAGCTCAACTCGCCCGCATCCAGGCACTCTCCGAGGCCGAGCACGTGACCGTCCGCGTGATCCCCTTCGATCTGGACGATTTCCCCGGCGCGGGAAGCGCCATGGTGTACGCGGGCGGTCCTGTTCCCAAACTGGACACTGTCGTTCGTGATGGCCCCCACGGCACAGCCTTCATCGACGCCGAGGCCCAACTGGCCCGCTTCCGAGCACTCTTCCGTAGGCTGGAGAGCGTGTCACTCGACCCCGAACGGTCGCGGGACTTCATCAACAAGTTGACCAAGGAGCTGTGAGGCACCCCATGGCCACCCACGACATCTGGCAGAAGTCGAGCTACTCCGGCGGCGGCGAAGGAAATGCCTGCGTGGAGATCGCGAACCGAAGCGCCCACATAGCGATCCGCGACTCGAAGACCCCGACCAGGGCCACCCTCACCTTCCCGCCCGCCGCCTTCACGAGCTTCCTCGAAGCCTTGAAGTCACCGCACTCCAGCCCTCGATGACCGCCAGGCAAACTCCACACGGCGCTCCGCAACTCCCCACCCGCCGCCCCGAGCCGCCCCGCTAGGGTGCAGCGCGTGAACGCCGAGATCCCCGACTTCATACGGGCCACCCGAACCGCGTACGACACGATCGCCGAGCCCTACACCGAGCAGTTCTCCGACTGGGCCGGCATCCCCACGCTGGACAGAGCCCAGATCACGGGCTTCGCGGAGTTGGTGAGGGAGCAGGGCAAGGGCCCTGTGGCCGACATCGGCAGCGGCCCGGGACACGTGACCGCGGCGCTCCACGAACTCGGCGTCCCGGTCTTCGGCGTGGACGTCTCCCCGAAGATGGTCGAACTGGCCCGCAGGTCCCACCCGGGCCTCCGCTTCCACGTGGGCTCGATGACGTCGTTGGACCTACCGTCCGAGACGTTGGGCGGCATCACGGCCCTCTACTCGATCATCCACGTCCCGGACGACCACCTCCCCACGGCCTTCGCAGAGTTCCACCGCGTCCTCGTCCCGGGCGCCCACGCCCTGATCGGCTTCCAGTACGAGCCCGGCGGCACCCACATGCACCTCGACGAACGCTTCGGCCACAAGATCTCCCTCGATTACTGGCTGCGCACCCCGGAGGCGGTGGCAGAGCCTCTCACCGAGGCCGGCCTCCAGGTAATCGCCCGCGTACTCCGAGAGCCCCTGGACGACGAAAAGCTGTCCCGCGCCTACCTCGTGGCGAGGAAACCCGCGTAGGACACGTCCTACCAAGAGCCGAGCGCCTGGAAGCCTATCGGCGATACCAGTCGTCACTCCCACCCCCAAGGGAACTCCGCAAGAAGCTGTCAAGGGAAGGGGAGATCCAGTTTCTGCTATCTGTCTCGTGATCCCAAACGAAGACGTCATCCCGTTCGGGCGTCCGGACCAACGCGAACTGATCTCCGCCACCATTGTCGCCAAAGAAGAGGAGCGGATCGAACGGCATATACAGACTGCACAACTGCTCATTGTGACGCAACGAGATGTTTTCGGCGAGTATCCGGGCTGCCGACCAGACAATCTCCACTCCGTAGTCGGCGCTGATACCGTCAGACACCTCGAGAAGGGACCGGAGGGACTGTGGGAGAGACTGCCCAAGCCGCTCTTCAACGAGTGCCACAGCATCCTCCGCGGCAGCAGATCTGAGCTCTACGCCTGTAAATTCGAGCAAAGTTTCACGCCGCACGAGGGGTGCTCAGCGCCAAGTGTGCAGAGCGGGAACACCAGAGGACCCCTCAGAGAATGGCATCCTATTCCCCCAGGAAAAGACATAGCGCGAGTTAACGGAATCAAATTCCACACCAATATCGACAGGCGGCAGTTTGAACTCCTCTCGCAGCCATCCCTCGATGGCGAAGGCCGCCGCTTCTGGAACATAGTCGCTGGCCGGGAACGAAAGGCTACCCACTTTGATGGTAAGTCCCTGCGGGTGCAGTGCGTTCAGGACGTCCGAGTGCACCGAGATTCCAAACATTAGCCAGGCCGCGTCACGCCAATGCAGGGCAGAGTGCGGAAGTTCCAGCCAAACCTTTCTGTAGATTTGCACAGCGTTCGAGGGGGCGACTCCGGAGACATCAACCTCTGCGTCGATATCAACGGCCAGTCCGCCGATCGGGCTACGCTTTCGGAAACGAAACGTCTTCACTCTGAGATACCTCGTCAGTTCAGGAAATTCAGCCGATCGAACACTCTCTTGTGGAAGAAATGCTCGTGCCCCATACCGGTATGCCCGCGTATGTAGTCATAATTATGGGGCTCACCGGCACCGTACAATCGGCTGTGCCGATCCACAAAGGCTTCGGCCTCGCTCGGTGACATACCCACAATATCAGCCTTGCTGAGCGCATCGAAGTCGCTTCCCGATACTCTGAATTTAAGAATCTCCACATCAAGTCCGCGACCGCGAAGGCGTTCTGCATACCGCACGGCTTCTTCCTCGGATCCCCACGAGTATACGCCTTCCCCATATTGACCTCTGGTGTCTTCCGCAGGCCACGGTTCTCCACCGTTGCGAAGACGTTCAGCGTCCGCTCGGCTTTGCACTGTATGGAATTCCTGGCAGGGGGACAGCCCCAGCGGGTCGCTCCATGTGTGGGGGTTATGGACGTAGGTGCTGGCGTTCGGTGCAGGAGTGAGCCCGAGAGGGTCCGGGCTGGTGAACCGCGCGGTCTCGGGGTCGTAATGCCGGAAGTAGTTGTAGTGCAGGCCGGTTTCAGGGTCGAAGTACTGGCCCGGGAAGCGCAGCGGAGTGTAGGCCGTGCTGTCTGACGCCCAGGCTGTCGTGCCCCAGAGGGTGCTGCGGGTGCGCCAGGCTATGTCGCCGGCCTCGTCGATGAGCTCGGTCGGGGTGCCGACCAAATCCGTGACTATGGCGAAGAAGCGCGAGTCGATTTCGTGCTGGGGGGCGTCGGCCGCTGTGATGCGCTCCGTTTGGGACAGCGGGTGCAGGCCCTGGTGGTCCCAGGTCAGGGTGACCGGGTCGGGGTGGGACGGGGACCACGTCGTCTGTTCGCAGAGGGTTGTGCCGTCCCAGGTGAAGTCCACCTGTTCCTGGACCGATTCGCCGTCCGGGGCCAGGCGTTGCTTCGCGATTCTGCGGCCCAGGGGGTCGTAGCGGTAGCGCCAGCGGGTGCCGTCGGGGGTCGTCACCGACGTCAGGCGGTCCTCCGCGTCCCATTCGTAGCGCCACATGTCCGGCTTGCGGGACAGGCGGGTTTTCTGGCGGAGGGTGATGCGGCCCGCTTCGTCGTGTTCGTAGCGGACCTTTCCCGCGCGGGTGATACGGGTGCCCACGTACTCCCGGGCGCCGACCGATTCGCTGCCCGGGTGCTCGGTCGGCCACGTCGCCTGCGTCTGGTTGCCTGCCTCGTCGTAGGCGTACGTCTCCGTCCAGTTCGCCGCGTGCACCGCCGTCACGCGGCCCGTCGCGTCCAGGTCGAAGTGGCGCGTGCCGTTCAGGTGGTCGTCGATGGCTGTGAGGTTGCCGTCGGCCCGGTAGGTGTACGCGCGGTGTTGGAGGCGGTGGCCCGTGGGGCCGACCAGGTCCTGTTTCGTCAGGCGGCCCAGTGGGTCGAAGGACTGGGTCAGGGTTACCGACTCGCCTATGCGGCGGGTCAGTTCGCGGCCTGCCTCGTCGTGGGCGAAGGTGAGGGTGCGGCCCGACACCACCATGCCGGTGCGGTTGCCCGACGCGTCGTACGACCAGGTCGTCGTCGCGCCGGTGGGGGTGGTGCGGCCCGTTCTGCGGCCCAACTCGTCGTAGGTGTAGGTGAGCGTGCGGTCGTTCACCGTCTCCGACAGCACTCGGCCCGCCTCGTCCCGGCGCAGCCTCAGGACGGCGTCCGGGCCCGTCGCCTCCGCCAGGGCGCCCGACGGGTCGTAGGCGTAGGTCGTGACCGCCCCGGCCGCCTCTTTGCGGATCACCCGGCCCAGGACGTCACGGGAGAAGATGATCGGGTCGCCGGATGCCGTGGTGCTGGCGCTCAGTTGGCCTGCCGGGTCGTGCGCATAGGTCAGCGTGCGGTCGTCGAAGTCCGTCTCCGCGATCAGGCGGCCGGCCGGGTCGTACTCGTAACTCCACGTCAGGCCCTGCGGGTTCGTGACCTTCGTCAGGCGCAGTTCCGTGTCGTGGGCGAATTCGTAGCGCACTCCGTCCGGGCCCGTGCGGGCGGCCAGCAGGTCGAAGTGGGTGTACTCGAAGCGGGAGACCGCGCCCGACCCGTCCGTGTGGGCGACACAGTTGCCCTCGCCGTCGTACGCCCAGGTTTCGGTTGTGCCGTCCGCCACCGTACGGCGGGACAGGCGGCCCTCCACCGTCCATTCCAGGCAGGTCACCGAACCGGTGGGGTCCGTGATCCTCACCGGACGGCCGAAGGCGTCCCGTGAGTAGCGGGTCACCGCGCCCAAGGGGTCGGTGATCTCCAGAGGAAGGCCCGCCGCGTCGCAGCGGACCCTTGTCGTGTGTCCCAGGGCGTTCGTGACGGCCGCCAGGTGGCCGCCGTCGTCGTACGTGAAGCGGGTCGTCGTGCCCGAGGCGTCGGTCACCGCCGTGCGGTTGCCGTACTCGTCGAACCGCTGCTCCACATACGTGCCGTCGGGTCCGGTCACCGTGACCGGCAGGCCCTGGGCGTCGTACGCGACGCTGGTGTAGTGGCCGTCCGGACGGATCGCCAGGACCGTGCGACCCGCCTCGTCGTAGGCGTAGCCCACCGTGCGGCCCAGTGGGTCGGTGATCGTGAGGGGGCGGTGGGCGCGGTCGTGGGTGGTGTGGGTCGTGGCGCCGTCCGGGGTGGTCACGGCCGTCACTTGGACGTCGCTGTTGATCTCGTACAGCGTGCTGTGGCCCTGGGAGTCGACCGCCGTGACGGTCCGGTTGCCGGTCGCCGGGTCCGGGGCGCCGTAGGTGTAGGTGTAGCTCAGGTGGCCTGCCTCGCCGCCCTGGGAGGTGCAGCGGTCCTCGTCGTCGTAGACGTAGTGGTAGGAGGAGTCGTTGGTGTCCGTCCATGCCGTGATCCGGCCGAGGGAGTCGTTGGTGAAGCGGGTCGGCAGGCCGGAGGACTTCGTCACCTCCGACAAATGGCCCGCGGCGTCATAGCCGAAGCGGACCAGTTCGATGCCACCCTCAGGATCGGCCAGGTACAGGGCCGTGATCCGGTTCTCGGACCGCTCGATCCGCAGGTCGTAGCCGGCCGAGTGCACGATCCCGGTGGGGGCACCCTCGTCGTCGTACTCGAACGTCAGCCACTGGCTGCCCGAGCGGTCGATGAGCTGGGACAGCAGGGCCATGCCGTTGCCGTCGCCGCCCGGGCCCGCGAAATCCCAGACCCGGCCGGTCTCCGGGTCGGTGACGGTGTAGTCGCCGTACGCGTCGACGGTCAGCGGATGGCCCTCGCCCGCCAGCGGCAGTACCGGCACACCGGGGGCCGGATGCGGATACGCCAGCAACGAACCGTCCTCGCGGACGAAGACGACCCCCTCGGCGTCGATTTCCAACCGCTGGTCGGCCGTGGACGTCCAGCACGGACCGAACCAGCGGCCCGCCCGGTACGACGACTCGAACTGGCGGGAAAACACCAGCGGGAGCCGGGCCGGGAGCGACACGTCCGTCTGGGGCAGCGACATGCGGCCGGTGGCCATGTCGATCGGATCGCTGCCGAACAGCTTGCACTTCAGATCCCGGGCGACGTCCATGAGCCCCCGGCGCGTGCCGCTGCGCGCGGCTCCCGTCGCCGCGTCCTTGGCAGCTCCACGCAGGGCGTCCTTCAGCGCGGCCCGCCCCACACCCCCCGCGCCCTTCCCGCCGATCAGGTTCGAGACGAAGTACCCGCCCGCGTCCCCCGGGTCACTAGACCACCCCGTCCCCAGGATCGACATCGGCAACCGCTCCGGATGCGCCGCCGTCCCCACCAGGCCCGCCAGCAGCAGCTGTGAGTTCTTCGACCAGTCGCCGGGGTGCGTGAGGTTGTACGGGTCCAGCGGATTGACCGTGCGGGCCAGTTTCAGGACGTCCGTGCCGCCGCGCAGCAGGCCGCCCGCGAAGTGGACCGAGTTGAGCTGGGTGCCGACGAACAAGTCCGCCGCGTCGGCGCCCATGCGGTCGGTGAACTCCGGCTTCGGCGGGGCCGATTCCAGCGCGGCAGCGATCTTGCGGCGGGCGTCCTCGGCCACGTCGGTGCGCTGCCGGCGGGCCGCGGAAAGGATCTCCTGCGCCTCCTGACGGCCTGCCGTGCCCGGGTCGACCAGATCGCCGGGCTTCGTCGGCTTCACGCCCGGGTCGCCGCCCGCCTCGGCGGTCGCGTCGTAGCGCTCGGCCGCCTGGTTGTACGTCCTCACCTGCGCGGCGTACGCGTCCGCCGCCCGCCGGGAGGCGTCCTGCGCGGCCCGGTACCTCTCGATCGCCACCCGCGCCTGCTCCTGCGCCCAGGTCACCGTGTCCGCGTACGACTCCAGCGCGGCGGCCGCCGACGTACAGGCGTCCGCCGCCGTCAGCCACTGCTTCGGCTGGACGTCGAACTTCGCGCGGAACGCGTCCGCCGCCTGCCCCCGCCACTCGCCCGGGTCCAGCGACCGCATGCCCTGGCCGACGTTCTCGAAGGCGGCCGCGAACTTCCGTAGACGCCCTGCCCGTTCACGCAGCGCCGGCTCACTGCCGTGTACGAGTTCCTTCGGGTCCTCGCTCTCGCCCAGGGCGCGTTCGGCGACCGTGCCGCCCAGGCGGTTGTTCACGCTCTCGCCGAAGTCGCGGACCTTCTCGGCCGCCCCGTCCGCGCCCACGTCCGACAGCAGGCCGGCCGTCTTGTCCGCGCCCCAGCCCACCGCCTCGCCGACACCCTTGTTCAGGCCGTCGGCCGCGCTCTCCAGGCCGTCGCCGAAGTCGCCGACCAGGTCCCCGAAGCCCATCAGTCCTCACCCTCGCCCGAGGACTCCGGGCCGCTCCACTGCCAGTCCGTGCGCGGGTCGAAGAACGCGTCCGGCGTCACCGTCGATGTCGAAACGTCTTCCGCCGCCTGCGACCAGGCCGCCTTCACCTCGTCCTGACCGGACGTGAAGGACTCCGCGCTGTAGTCCGCGTTCGCCACCTGGGAGACCGGGTTGTCCTTCAGCGTCTCCGACCAGGAACGTTCCTTCACCTCGTCCGGCGACAGGTACGGGTTGCCCGTCCCCGCCGTCCACACCGACTTCAGGGTGTCCGACACGTACTGTTCCTGCTCGTGGTACAGGCCCGCCGAAAGACCCAGCCGGCCCGCGAACTCGTTGGCGTCCTGCATCAGCGAGCGCACACCCCAGCCCCAGCGGTCGCAGAAGTCCCCGAAGACCTGCTGGAGGCCGTCGTCGCCGACCTCCAGGCCCGTCATCGACAGGTCGTCGAAGCCGCGGCCCAGGTTCGCCTCGATGTCGAAGCCGAACTGCTTCAGCTCGGCCATCGCCTGGTTGATGCCGCGCGTGATGCGTGCCATCGCCTCCGGATCGACCTGGTAGCCGTCGCTCACGCCGCCCCGGCTCCTTCCGGAGAGGCGTCGACGGCCACCGCGTCCGGCACGATCCCCGTCACCGGGGGCAGGACCAGGCCCGTCGGGCTGCCCGCGTCCACCGCGATGCCGACCGGGCCCTCAATGGACGGGACCACCTGGTCCAGCAACCGCGCCCCGTGCACCGGCACCCAGCCGGGGACGTCCTCGCCCCGTGCCTCGGCGAACCGTTCCAGCGCGGGGACGTCCGTGAACGCAAACAGCCAGCGAATGCCGCCCGCCTCCGCCGACAGCAGCGAGCCGTCGACCACCGGCACCAGGACCTCCCCGCGCCGGAACTCCCCGATCTGCGCTCGCCGTTCCCGCAACGTCTCCGCACTCACGCCGGCCGCCCCCGTCGTAGACCTCATCGAACATCGCACAAGTGAACGACGATGCTAGACGATTCAGCTGAGAGCCGCCCTCGGTGTTTCAGACAGCCGGTACCACCGTCACCGCCGACAGCCGGTGCACATCCCGCGCCGTCCCCGTGACCCCCGACAGGAACCCCTGCGCCCGCGGCGACGCCGTCTCCGTCAGCCAGTCCGGGTCGATGTCGCACACGGCCACGCGGACCTCGGTGCCGGCAAGCGCGAGCGGCAGGGTGTGGACGACTGTCGAGGGGAAGCTCAGGATCGTACGGCCGATCGGGCCGCGGCGGGCGATCAGCTCCAGCGGGAGATCCGGGCGGACGATCTCCAGGCCCGTCTCCACGGCCAGCCGGTGGAGCTTCTCCGTCGACTCGCGGCGGTGGGCGAAGTAGCGGGTCGCGCCGTGGGTCTTGGCCAGGCGGGTCACGGCCTCCACGTAGCGGTCGACGTCCACCACGCCCGTCTCGACGAGCGAAGTGCCCACCATGTCGGCGCCCTTGGTGATGCGCGGCGGGCCGAAGCGGGTGCGGGTCCAGGCGAAGGTGTTGGACGAGACCGTGACGCCCGCCGGGGTCTCCTCCATCGGCATCGAGGAGAAGATCTCGACTCCCCGGCCCTCCCCCGGAGTCAGTCGTTTGCGGGCCGCCGCCGAGATCGGGGCGAAGGCGAGGTCGCGGGGGCTCGGTCGGCCGCCCTTGCGGTGCCAGCGCACGAGGCGTTCGCCGCGGGCCAGTTGGGACACGAACTCCATCGTCGCCGTGCCGTCGTCGACCACGACCAGCTCGGTGGCGCGGGTGATGGTGAGAAGGAGTTGTACGTAGCGGGAGAACGGATCGCCCAGGACCACGCGGTCCGCCTTGCGGAGCATGCCGGCGAGGCCGCCGATGGTCTGGAAGGGGGCCGCGGGGCCGCCCCTCGCCTCCTCCCAGCGGACCTCGTGGCCCTCCTCGCGGGCGAGTTCCGCCATCCGGCGCAGCTGGCCGCGGGTCATGGGGTCGGTCGGGGACAGCACGACGAGGGTGAGCTCCGCGCCGGGCGCGTGGCCGTGCGCCCACTCCAGCACGTTCAGCAGCTGGACCGGGCTCTCGACGAACGCGAGAGTGTGGGGGCCGGTGTTCCCGGCGCGGGGGCTCATCGTCGTACGACCGTCCCGTCGTAAGGCGCTCATGAGGCGCGGGTGATGAACACCGGGCCCCCGGAACGACAACCGCCGAGAGCGGCCGGCCGCCGGGGACCCGGTACCTGGGTGGCTCAGACCGAGACCGGCTCGCCCGCGGCCGCGGCGATCTCCGCCTCGGCGATCACGCCGGTGACGCGGCGCAGCTTCTTCATGGGGCCGAGCTCGGAGTCGTAGACCTTCTTGACGCCGTCACCGAGGGAGGCCTCGATGGTGCGGATGTCGCGGACCAGGCGCGTGAGGCCCTGCGGCTCCACCGACGCGGCCTGGTCGGAACCCCACATCGCGCGGTCGAGGGTGATGTGGCGCTCGACGAAGGTGGCGCCGAGGGCGACCGCCGCGAGGGTGGTCTGCAGGCCCGTCTCGTGGCCGGAGTAGCCGATCGGAACGTTCGGGTACTCCTCCTGCAGGGTGTTGATCACGCGCAGGTTGAGCTCCTCGGCCTTCGCCGGGTAGGTCGAAGTGGCGTGGCAGAGAAGGATGTTGTCGCTGCCCAGGACCTCGACCGCGTGGCGGATCTGCTTCGGGGTCGACATGCCGGAGGACAGGATGATCGTACGACCGGTGGCGCGCAGGGCACGCAGCAGCTCGTCGTCGGTGAGGGAGGCGGAGGCCACCTTGTGGGCCGGGACGTCGAACTTCTCCAGGAAGGCGACGGCCTCGGTGTCCCACGGGGAGGCGAACCAGGCGATGTTCTTGCTCTTGCAGTACTCGTCGATCTGGCGGTACTCGTCCTCGCCGAACTCCACGCGGTGGCGGTAGTCGATGTAGGTCATCCGGCCCCAGGGGGTGTCGCGCTCGATGTCCCACTGGTCGCGCGGGGTGCAGATCTCGGGGGTGCGCTTCTGGAACTTCACGGCGTCACAGCCGGCCTCGGCGGCCACGTCGATGAGCTTGAAGGCGTTCTCCAGCTCGCCGTTGTGGTTGATGCCGATCTCGCCGCAGATGTAGACGGGCTGACCGGGACCGGCGATGCGCTCGGTGCCGAAGGTGCGCAGGCGGGAGTTAACAGACATGGCGGGAACGTTCCTTACTTGTCGAGGGAGTCGAGAGAGGGGCCGAGGATCCAGCTGGCGATCTCTCGGATCGCGCCGTCGCCACCGGGGACGGTGGTGACCGCACGGGCGGCGCCGCGTACCACGTCGTGGGCGCTCGCGACCGCCACGGGCCAGCCCACGAGGGCGAAGCACGGGAGGTCGTTGACGTCGTTGCCGACGTAGAGCACGCGCTCGGGCGCGATGCCCTGCTCCTCGCACCACTGCTTCAGTGCGAGGTCCTTCCGGTCGATGCCGTGCAGCACGGGGATCTTCAGCTTCCGTGCGCGGGCGGCGACGACCGGGTTCTGCTCCGTGGAGAGGATCAGCATCTTCAGGCCCGAGTTGCGCAGGGCGGCGATGCCGAGTCCGTCGCCGCGGTGCACGGAGACGAACTCCTTTCCATCGGCGTCGATCAGCACCCGGTCGTCGGTCTGGGTGCCGTCGAAGTCGAGTACGACCGCGTCGATGTCGTCGGCGGTCGGCAGCGAACCGGGCCGGTCCGCGTCGAACAACGGCGCGAGCGCCCGCGCCCGCGCCAGCTCGTGGTGGTCGTCGATCTCCAGCACGCGCGCGGGGTCGGTGCGCACCAGTTCGGTGCGGCCGAAGAAGCGGTGCTGGTGCTTGCGGAAGCCGGGCGCGTCCATGCCGTAGACGGCGCCGGTCTCCAGGAAGTCCTGGGGGCGGTCCTGGCGGCGCGGGCGGAAGGACTTGTCGTGGTTGACGCCGTAGCCGCCGCCGACGGCCGCGTCGGCCTCGCCCACGGTGCCCGCGCGGGCCTCGTCGTCGGCGTCGCGCCACACGAAGCCGTGGAACGGGGCGACGGTCATCGCGGAGTCCGCGCCGTTGTCGACGACGGCGCCGACCACGCCGTCCACGTCCTCGCGGATGATGAAGGGGCTGGTGCACTGCACGAGCAGCACCACGTCGACGGTGGCGCCGTGCAGTGCCTCGTGGGCGTCCATGGCGTGCAGGACGGCGGCCTCGGAGGTGGCGGTGTCGCCCGCGATGGCGGCCGGCCGCAGCACGACCTCGGCGCCGGCCGAGCGGGCCGCCGCGGCGATGGCCTGGTCGTCGGTGGAGACCACGACGTCGGTCACCAGGCGGGAGGCCCGGCACTCGCGCACGGCTCGCGCCACCAGCGGGACGCCGCCGACCGGGGCGAGGTTCTTCGCGGGCACGCCCTTGGAGCCGCCGCGCGCGGGGATCACCGCGAGCACGCGGCGCACGGAGACGTGTTGGCCGGCTTGCGGGTGGGGCATGGGGTGCGCTCCTTGGACTGCGGGCGGAGAGATTCGGGAGGTGGAGGTGGTACGTCGGCTGCGCGCCGGTGGGGGCTGGTCGCGCCCCGCGGCGGAGCCGCTGATCGATACAGCCCCGCGCCCCTTAGGTGGCTCACCTGCGACCGTGTTCACAGCTCGCCCATCCGTCTGATCACCGGGGCCACCCGCTGTACTCCGTGGCGGTATGCGCCCCTCGCCGCGCGGCGGACGATCTGCCGCACCGGGCCCGGCTCCTTGTCGTGGGCGGGGGCGCCCGGCAACGGTGTGCCGTCGGGGCCGAGGTGGTGGCGGGCGAGGATGCCGGGGAGGTAGCCGGGGGCGGTGACGGGTGTGTAGTACGGGGTGAGCGGGGGCCGCTCGGGCGAGGCCAGCAGCTTGGTGATGCGCTCGCGGGCCGCGTCGAAGGCGTGCGCGTACGAGCCGTCGGCGACGACGCCCTGCCGGGCCACCCACTCCTCGTCGGGCACCGGCCGGTGACCGGCGTCCAGCTGGTCCCAGGAGACGAGGCAGCCGGAGCCCACGAAGTGGTGGTTGCCCAGGACCTCGCGGATGCCCAGGTCGGTCAGGACCACCGTCGGGATACGGCGGTGCAGCGACTCCAGCGCCGCCGTGGAACTGATCGTGACCAGCAGGTCGGTGCGGTCGAGGACCTCACCCATGTTCCCGTACACCAGGCGGAAGTTGGCCGGCGGATCGAGCCGCTGGATCAGCTTCTGGTACGGCAACTCCTCGATGTGCGTGGTGTGTTCGCCGGGCCGGGAGCGCAGCTTGAGCAGCACCTCGCGTTCGGGGTGCAGCCGGGCGTGCTGGATGAGCCGGTTCAGCAGGTACACGCGGTCCCTGCGGTTGTCCGGCACCGAGGGCTGGACCGCGAACACCACGGTGTACGGGTCGTGTTCGCCCTCGTAGGCCGCCCCGCCGAGGAACGGCAGCGCCACCTCGGTGACCGACGAGGCGTCCGCGCCCACTCCTTCGTACACCGCGCGGAAACGCTCGGCGTCCTGACGGGAGTTGGCGAGGACCAGGTCGGCTCCGTGCCGCAGGAGCAGGCCGTCGGCGAGCTTCTCGTAGACGACGCCGACGTAGCCGGTGACGACCACGGGCCGCTTCTCCAGGCCGTCCCAGACTCGCGCCAGGCCGTGCAGCATCGCCTGGACGCCGCCGCCGACCAGGGCCAGCACGACGATGTCGTACGACGTCTCGGCCATGGCGCGCAGGAACTCGACCGCGGTGACCTCCCGCAGGGAGTCCGCGCGCACGCCGACCTCTTCGAGCTGGCGCGCGGTGGGCGTGGCCCGGCCGCGCAGCAGGAATCCGTCCAGCGCGAGGCCGACTTGCGCCCCGCCTCGCGGTCCGGCTTCCATGGACGGACCCGGAGCGATGCGGTCGGCGGTCAGCGCACCCCATTTCCAGCGGGTGTCGGAGTCCGCGAGGACGGCGATTCGAAGGGACTTCGTTGTACTTGGCGGCACGACAACGACGCTAGGAAGCAATTTCTAGGTCCGGCCCAACCGCGAATCAACGAAAAGTTAACAACAGCCCACCGAGAGCCGAACTGGCCCGCCGAAGACCGGGAAGTACACGGGATGCACCGTTCCGACACATCGAGTTCACCCGCAGTCCCCTTGCCGGAAAGTTCCGCTGCCGGACCGCCTTCTAGCGTTTCGCGGGTGCCAAAGCTCTCCGTCATCGTGCCGTTCTACAACGTGCAGCAATACGCCCCGGACACCCTCCGAAGTCTCCGCTCGAATGCCCGGCGGGACTTCGAGTTCGTGCTGGTGAACGACAAATCCAAGGACGAAACCCCGGCGATTCTCGACCGCGCGGCCGACGCGCTCTCGGACGTCGCCCAGGTGCAGGTCCTCCACCACGAGACGAACGGAGGGCTCGCCACCGCGCGCAACACCGGCCTGGACGCGGCGCGCGGCGAGTACCTGACCTTCCTCGACGGCGACGACTGGCTCGCGCCGGGCTACCTCGCCGAACTGGTGGCCGCCATCGAGGAGCTGGGCTGCGACTTCGTCCGCACCGACCATGTGCAGACCGTGGCGCGCGCCCGGACCGTGCACCGGGTCCCGATCGGCCGGCGGAACGAGGTGCTGAACCCGCGGGACGCGATCCTGCCCGCCGACCGCTCGACCTCCGTCGACTACGCGTACGCGTGGGCCGGCGCCTACCACCGCCGCCTGCTCGACAAGGGCCTGCTGCACTTCACCGACGGGCTGCGCACGGCCGAGGACCGGCCGTGGATCTGGAAGCTGCACCGCGAGGCCGAGTCGTTCGCCGTGGTCAGCCTGCTGGGCGTGTTCTACCGGCGCGGGGTGGCCTCCTCCCTCACCCAGATCGGTGACGCCCGCCAGCTCGACTTCATCCGCGCCTTCGACCAGGTCATCGAGGAGACGGCGGCGGACCGGGACGCCGACCGGCTCCTGCCCAAGGCGGTGCGCACCTACTGCGCGATCATCGCCCACCATCTCTCCGACGAGTCCAAGTGGGAGCCGTCCGTGGCCAAACAGCTGCGGGCGATGAGCGCGGCGGCCATAAAGCGGATGCCGCAGGACATGCTCGGTGACGTGCTCGACACCATGGACCTGCGCCGCTCCGCCAAGCTGCGGCGGCTGCGGCGGCGGGCCACCACTGCTAAGGCGGCCGCGTGATGTCCCCGACCGGTTCCCGAACGACCCAGATCTTCTGCGCCTCGACGCTGTACGGCGCGGTCACGCTGGCCGCCGCGATCGACTCCGACCTCTTCGAGGAGCCCGAGCGCCGGGTGCTGCTGGTGTTCAACAACACGGCGACACCGGAGACTTCGACGCCGCTGGACGAGATGCCGGGCTTCGCGCCGCTGCGCGACCACTTCGACGAGGTGCTCTCCTGGAACGAGGCCATCCGCCCCTTCCACCCGGGCTCCTGGACGCCCCGCCCCGACGACATCCCCCTCTTCGAGCGCTATCTGCGGCTGCTGTGGGGCCTCGGCGACGACCGTGTCGAACTGGTCATGGAGTCCATCCAGGTCACCCCCGCCCTGACCGTCGCCCAGATCTTCACCGGCGCCCCCGTGGACGTCTACGCCGACGGCCTGATGAGTTACGGCCCCACCCGCAACAAGCTCGACCCGCTGGTCGGCACGCGGGTGCGCCGCCTGCTCCACCTGGACCTGGTCGCGGGCCTCACGCCGATGCTGCTGACCGAGTTCGACGTGCCGCCGGTGGTGGTGCCGACGTCTGCCTTCCTGAAGGCGATGGGCGAACTCACGGCAGCCGTGGAGGAGTTGCCGCCGCTTCCGGAGAACGCGGCGCTGCTGCTCGGCCAGTACCTCTCCGCGCTGGACATCCTCTCCCCCACGGAGGAGGAGGATCTGCACGTACGGATGCTGAAGGGAGCGGTCGCCAAGGGGCACCGCTCGATCGTCTTCAAGCCGCACCCCAGCGCGCCGGCCCGCTTCAGCCGCACCCTGGAGGCCGAGGCCCAGAAGCTCGGCGTGGACCTGACCGTCCTGGACACCCCGGTGCTCGCCGAGGTGCTGTTCGAGAAGGCCCGGCCCGGCCTGGTCGTCGGCTGCTTCTCCACCGCCCTGTTCACGGCCTCCGCCCTGTACGACCTCCCGGCCGCGCGCATCGGCACCGAGATGCTGCTCGAGCGGCTGACGCCGTACCAGAACAGCAACCGGGTACCGGTGGTGCTGGCGGACGCGGTGCTGCCGGATCTGGAGGGCCGCGAGGGACAGGAGGCCATTCCCGCGGACACGCTCAACGCCCTGGTCACCGCGCTCGGCTTCACGTTGCAGCCGCAGATCCACCCGGCGCTACGCCCGGCCGCCGAACGCTATCTCTCCCAGCACTTCGGCCCGCGCACCCGGCGCTACTTCAGGAAGAAGCGCCTGACCTCGCTCGGGCTGCCGGGCGGCATCCCCGACCGGCTGACCTTCCTGCCGCGCAGTTCCACCGCGCGCCGGGTGGTGCGTCGGGCACGGGCACTGAAGAAGGCTGTGAAACGCTAGGCGAAATACTGGGTGAACCGCGGGAAACTCGCGTGCGCCCTTTCGTAAAAGGCCAGGTCATGCGCTTATGACCTGGCCTTTTCGATGGTCGCAGGACCTGTGACAAGTCCACACGGCGCCCCTACGATCGCGGGATGCGTATTCCCCAGCTAGAAGAAGCCAACGCCCGCATGCTGGCACACGCACCATCCGTCCGGCCGGTCGCCACGAGCGACATCATCCGCACCCACCGGAAGAAATTCCCCTATCGCGGCTATGTGGAGATCGACTCCCCTTATTGCCCGCCTTTTGTGATGTTCTGCGTGAATGACGACGCGGTCGGCCTGGACACACTGTGGAACGGCCGGTTCGGCTACGAGCCCGGCAGCCTCGCCACCTGGTCCCGGCTTGCCGCGAAGAGCACGACGATCGCCGATGTCGGGGCGCACGTCGGCTACTTCTCGATGATCGCCGCCCTCGCCAACCCGAAGGCGAAGGTGCACTCCTTCGAACCGGTGGACCAGATCCACGCGCGGCTGTCGGTGAACGTCCGGTCGAACGGTGCCCAGAACGTCAGACTCCACCAGGCGGGCGTGTCCAGCGAGGCGGGCTGGGCCGAGATCAGTGTCCGCTTCGCGGGCAACCTCCTGTCCACGGGCTCGACCCTGGAGGGCGGCGCCGCCGACGCCGAGCAGAAGCGGATCCGGCTGGTCTGCCTCGACGAGGTCTTCGCCGAGACCAGGCTTGACCTCATGAAGATCGACGTCGAGGGTCATGAGATGTCGGTCCTCCAAGGAGCCCGCCAGGTCCTCAAACGCGACCGGCCGACCGTACTGCTCGAGGCGCTGCGGGACGCGGACATGCAGATCCTCCTCGCCGAGTTCGATCCTCTCGGCTACGACTGCCACTGGATCACCGAGCACGACGGCACCCTCGTCCCGGGGTACGCGCCCAGGCCGCCCAAGACCCGGAACCTGCTGTTCACGCCGCACGACTGACACGCCCGCCGGGGGGCGAAAGGGAAGCGAAAGGGGGCGGACGGCTCCCGGCCACGGCCAGTTCGGCGCACGTTCACAGACCTTCCATAGCTTCTCCCAATGCCCCAGCAGGACGTTCGACCCCGCATACCCGATGTCGTCCCGGCGCAGCCGGCACCGCCGGAACGGCAGCCCGTCCGCCGATCCCTCGTCTCGTACGTCCTCCCGGTCTACGACGAGGAAGACGGCATCCAGGCGTTCCACACCGAGCTGGCCGCGGCCCTCGCCGAACGCCCCGAGTTCGACTACGAGTTGGTGTACGTCAACGACGGCTCTGGCGACGGTTCCCTGGCGATCCTCAGGGATCTGGCGAAGAACGACGAGCGGGTCCGGGTCGTCGACTTCGCCCGCAACTTCGGGCACCAGATCGCCATCACCGCCGGTCTCGACCTCGCGCAGGGCGACGCGGTGATCGTGATGGACACCGACCTCCAGGACCCGCCGAAGGTCAGCCTGGAGCTGGTCGACGCCTGGCGGGCGGGTGCCGAGATCGTGCACGCCCGTCGGCGGTCCAGGCAGGACACCGCGTTCAAGCGGGCCACCGCCCACCTGTACTACCGGGTCCTGCGCTCCTCCACCGACGTGGACATCCCGCTGGACACCGGCGACTTCCGGCTTCTGGACCGGCGGGTCGCGGACGAGCTGCGCAAGTACCGTGAGCGCAGCCGGTTCGTGCGCGGCATCGTCGCCTCGATGGGGTACCGGCAGACCGAGGTGGCCTTCGACCGCGACGAACGGTTCGCGGGCGAGACGAAGTACCCGCTGCGCAAGATGGCCCGCCTCGCGATCGACGGCATGACCAGCTTCTCCACCGCCCCGCTGAAGATGATCACCCGGCTCGGTTTCGTGGTGCTCGCGCTGTCGCTGCTCGGCATTCTCTACGCGCTCGCGATGAAGTTCTTCCGGCCCGACATCACCGTCTCCGGCTGGACGATGATGATGTGCGTCGTGCTGTTCCTGGGCGGCACGCAGATGCTGTCGCTGGGGGTCATCGGCGCCTACATAGGGCGCATCTACAGCGAGGCGCAGGGCCGGCCGCTGTATCTGGTGCGTGACGTGATCGGCGGCGACGGTGACCGCTGACACCACGGAGGCCGGGACCACCACGGCTCCCGCCCGGCGACGGCTGTCCCGGCAACTGCTCAGCTACACCCTGATCGGCGGCAGCGGAGTCGCCCTCGACCTCGTCGTCTTCCTGCTGCTGCACAACGTGGCCGGGATGGACGAGCAGTTCGCCAACGCGATCAGCACCACGCTCGGCATCGCCAACAACTTCGTGCTGAACGCCCGGTTCACCTTCGAGCGCCGCGACCGCCTCGTCGTGCGCTTCCTGCGGTTCTACGCCGTCGGCCTGACCGGCATCGTCTTCACCAACCTGCTCTTCCTCGCCTTCACCGACGGTCTGGGGATCGACGCCAACCTGATCAAGGCGGGTTCGCTGCCGCTGGTCCTGGCGCTCCAGTTCGTGCTCAACAGAAAGTGGAGTTTCGCATGAACCTCGGCATCATCGGAGCGGGTGCCACCGGCCTCACCGCCGCCTGGGACGCCGTACGCGCCGGCCATCAGGTCACCGTTCTGGAGGCGGCCGACGAACTCGGCGGGCTGGCCGCCTCGTTGGAGGTGGGCGGGGTTCCGCTGGAGCGCTACTACCACCACATCTTCCGCAGCGACAAGGCGATGATCGCGCTCATCGAGGAGCTGGGGCTGGGTGACGCCCTGCGCTTCCACAAGCCGACCACCGGCATCTACCGGGGCGGGAGGCTGATCGACTTCACCACTCCCTTCGACATGCTGCGCTACCCGGAGTTCGGGCCGGTCGACGCCGTGCGCTTCGCCGCCTCGTCGGCGGTGCTGAAGGCGGTCCGCAAGGGCGACCGCTTCAACGACCTCACCGCGCTGGCCTGGCTGCGCAGGTGGGCCGGCCGGAAGGCCACCGCCTCGATCTGGGAGCCGCTGCTGCGCGGCAAGTTCGGCGACCGTGCCGAACAGGTGTCGATGGCCTGGCTGTGGGCGCGGATCCACTGCCGGACCTTCGAACTCGGCTATGTGGACGGCGGGTTCGAGCGGGTGTACGCGGCGCTCAAGGACGGGATCGAGGAGCACGGCGGGAAGGTCGAGTTCGGCAAGGCGGTGGACTCGATCCGGCAGCCCGGCGCCGACGAGGCCGTCGTGACCTGCGCGGACGGATCGACGTACGCCTTCGACCGGCTGATCGTCACCACCCCGCAGCCCGCCTTCGCCAAGGCGGCCGGACTGCCCGACGACAGCGCGGTGTGGAAGAACCAGTACCTGGGCGCCACCTGCTTCGTCCTGGAGCTGGACCGCAGCGCGATCCCGTACTACTGGCTCAACATCAACGAGCCGGACTTCCCGTTCCTCGCGGTGGTCGAGCACACGAAGATGATCGACCCGTCCGTGTACGGCGGCCGGCACATCCTCTACGTCGGCAACTACGTGGAGCGTGAGGACTGGCGGTTCACCACGGACCCGGGCGAGCTGCTCGACGCGTTCGTGCCGCATCTGAAGCGGATCAACCCGGCCTTCGAGAAATCCTGGATCAAGGACTGGCACTTCTCGAAGGCCGGGTTCGCCCAGCCGGTGGTGACGCCCGAGTACCGTGCGCTGATCCCGGCCCATGAGACGCCCATGAGCCGGGTCACGCTGGCCACGATGGCGCAGATCTACCCGCAGGATCGGGGGCAGAGCTACTCGGTGGCGATGGCCCGCGAGGTCACCGCCTCGCTCGGGCTCAACGTCTGACGCACAGCACGAGCCGCTCCCCCGTGTTCCCGCGCGGGCAGTCGTACACCGTGGTGACCCGGCGCCACAGCTCCGGGTCGACGTGGCCCGGCTGGAACCAGGGCCGTTCCAGCACCGCGTACGGCGCCGGGTCGTGGTCGACGCAGTCGGCGTTCTCCTTGAACGACTTCAGCTCGGCCACGTCCGGCAGGTAGCGGGTGCGCTGGAGGAACGTGGCGATCGGGTAGCGGCACCGGGCCGGGTGGTCGAGGTCGTACGCCGTCTCCCCGAAGGCCAGGTACAGCACCGATGCGCCGGGGGGCAGTTCGGCGGCGATCCGGTCGACCTGGTCCGCCGTGCGCCGCTGCTCCGCCAGGTACCCGGAGCCGGTGACGGTGACCTGGCCGTGCAGCACGAGGTGCGGGGAGCCGGGCCAGATGCTCGCGGCCAGCAGCACGACCCCGGACAGGGCGACCAGGACGGCCGATCGGTTCCTCAGCCGCTTCTCGAACAGGACGTCCACCGCGGCCGCGAGCAGCGCGAGCAGTCCGGCCGCCCAGACCTCCCACGGGCGCTGGAACCTGCCGGGCAGCTGCGCGTACACCACGGGCAGCACGCCGTACAGCAGGGACACGGCCCCGAAGCACCACGGCGGAGAACTGCGCGCGCCGCCCACCGCGACGCCCCAGACGACCGCCGCCACCACGGGCATCTGCGCGCCGTGGTACAGGAACCAGTTGCCCTGGACGACCACCACCGCCTGCGCGGCGAGGCCGATGAGCAGCGCGATCGCGAGGAGTTCGGCGCGGCGCAGCCGGCCCCCTACCCGGGTCAGGACGAGCAGCAGTGCGCCCGGCAGGAGCAGCAGCACCGGGCTGGTGACCGCGCGGTCGGCCAGGAAGTCCACCGTGCGTTCGAGGATGAAGTGCGGGTGGATGCCGGTCCGGCTGAGTGCGGACTGGTTGATCTGCGGCATGTCCTCGGTCCACTGCCACTCGCGGGTGCCCGCGAGGACGCTCAGGCCGAACAGGGCCAGTGCGGCCGGGATGCCGACCGCGGCGATGCGTACGGCGCGGCCCCGGTCGACCGCGTAGACGAGGAGCACCCCGATCGCGGCGGTCGCGGCGGTGGAGTACTTCATCATCACCGCGAGGCCCAGCGGGAGCGCGGCGAGCAGGGCCGCGGGCCAGGGGCGCCGGGGCCCGAGGGCGGCGGCGACGGCGAACACCGTGAGGACGACGGCCGTCCACTCCGGCTGGAGGAAGTCGTTGCGGGGAGCGAGGGTCAGGGCGAGTCCGGTGGCGCCGGCCGTCAGCGCGGCCTCGCGCACCGTGACCCGGCGCAGCAGTGCCGCGTACAGGGCGTACGCGGCGGCGGCGGCGAGCAGGACTCCCGCCGCGTTCATCACCGCCTCGCGCACCGCCGTGTCCCCGAAGAAGGCGAGGCGGTCGAGGAGCGCGACGAACCACCGGTAGAAGAACGGGCGGTGGGTGAAGACCTCGGAGGGGGAGTAGCCGGCCGCGCGGCCGGTGCGCAGGGCGGCCAGGACGTAGTGGAGGTCGCCGGTGAGGCCGCGGGTGAGCACGGTGTACACCACGGCGGCCGCGGACGGCACGGCGGCCGCCGCCCACCTGAGGGGTGAGCGGCGGCCGCTGTGCGCGGCGGGCCGGACGGATGTGCCGTCGGCCGTCGTCGTCGTCATGATGTGCTCAGCCGCCCAGGAGGACCCGCAGGTCGGCCGCGTTGGCCTCGGTGACCTTCCACAGCTCCTGCTGGCGGCCGTGGACGTCGGCGACCGTCCTGTCGTGGTCCGCGAGCAGTTCCTTCGACCGCTCCACCAGACGGTCGGCGAGATGGCGGTCGTGGACCGAGACGCCCCAGTCGGGCCGCTCGATGTCCCGCAGGAAGTAGGCCATCTTGGGGTGCGAGATGAGGCTGATGATCGGGGTGCCGCAGCCGAAGGGGATCATGCCCGCGTGGCCGCGCATGCCGATGACCAGCTTGGTGCGGGCGTAGAGGTCGAGGATCTCCTTGTTCTCGAAGTCGTACATCGGGATGACCGGCATGGAGATGCCGTGCTCGCGCCGCAGGTCGAAGACGATCTTCTCGTCGTCCAGGGAGTGCGCCACGCACTGGACCTCGGCCAGCTCGCCCAGGTCACGGACGGCCTGGGCCATCTGGGCCAGGAAGTGGCCGTAGTCGTGGCCGAAGCGCAGGCCGGCCCGGTCGTAGGCGGCGTTGATGAGGATCGTGTCGTCGCGCTTGGCCGGGTCCTGCCAGCCGGGCACGAGGTGGCGGGTGACCGTCGTCGGGCAGGGCTGGAAGCGGATCTTGTCGTGCAGATGGGCCGGGACCATGGCCCGGACCTTCTCGATCGATCCGTGGTTGCGCAGTCCGAAGAAGGAGGACTGCTCGACGAGGAGCCGGAGCGAGTCGCGGAATCGGTTGGCCCGGTAGGACTGGCCGTCGAAGGCGTTGAAGCCGACGGCGAAGACCGCGATGGGCACGTCGATGCGCTTGAGGAGCTCGTCCGGGACGTTCCACTGCCAGGCGCTGTTGCCGTTGGGCATGGTGTCCGGGATGAACAGGCCGCCGCCGCCGATGACCAGGCCGCGACGGCGGTTGACACGCTGCAGGGCACCCTCGTCGAAGAGGCGGTGGGCGTGCACCGAGTGCCAGCGGCGGGAGGTGGTGTCCGGGCCGAAGGCGGAACGGACGCTCTCCGGGAGGAGCTTGTCGCCCGCGTTGCCCTGTCGGTCCATGTAGAAGGCGACATGCGCCAACTGGTCCTCGGGGGCGCCCAGTTCCTGGGCCGGCACGGCGGCCGCGCGCTGCGCCCACAGTCGGCTGGGACGGTGGGTCGGGTCGACGGCCATGCCGGCCGTGGCGTGCTGCAGGGCCTGGGCGTTGTCGCCGTGCACCCAGGCCATCTGGGCGAGGCGGGCGTAGGCGGTGGCGGCCCGGTTGGGAGCCGCCGCGGCCAGCAGGAGCTGTGTCTTCGCCTCGTCGTAGCGCGAGACGCTCATCAGGGCGTGGCCGAGGACCTCGTGCGGCCATGCCTCGTCGAGCGGGATGCGGACGCTGCTCAGGACGTCGACGGCGTCCTGGTAGTCGCCGGAGGAGATGTGGGCGGCGGCCACCTTGCGGGCGGTCTCGACGTCTCCGGTGCGAGCCACGTGCGGGGTGCCGTAGTGCACGATCAGGTCGTGGTGCAGGCCCCCCGGCTTGTCCATGTACGCGGCCTGGAATTCGGCGTCGGACAGCTCGAACTCGCGCCAGCGCTCCTCGGCCTGGCTGTAGCCGGCCTCGCCGCCCTGCCAGGGCTTGTGACGGCCGGTGAAGTGCAGGATCGCGGTGTCGTCCGGGACGGGCAGATCGCCCGACAGCCGCCGCTTGACGAAGTTGTAGCGGGCGTCGAGGCGCACGAAGTCGCCGTCCAGGACGGCGTTGAGGATGCCCTGGTCGTGCTTGTCGAGTTCGTAGTCGCCGGAGCGGCCGCACTTGTCGAGCTTCGCGCAGAAGGAGTCGCTCAGGTACTCGCGCTGGATGACCAGCAGGCCCGAGTTGAGCTTGTGCTGTCCGTAGAAGAACTGCGGGACGGCCGCGAGACCCTCGCGCAGCCGGAGGAGTTCACCGAGGTCGCCGAGGACGACCATGTCGGTGTCGAGCGTGATGACGGTGTCGTACTCGCGGATCTTGAAGACGTCCAGGATGAAGTACGCCTTGCGGACCAGGTAGTTGTCCTGGTCCCCCTTCTTGTACGAGTCGTAGTGGTCCGCGTCGACACGCTTGAGGACGATCCGCGGGTGCAGCGCGCGGATCCGGGCGATCGAGCCCGGGCGCAGGTCGTCGTAGAGGACGACGAAGTCCTCGCACACGCCCGGGTTGGACAGGGCGAGGCTGCGCAGCAGGGCGAGGAAGCCGGGCAGGTAGTTCTCGTCCACGAAGCTGGCGAAGGCGATCTTCCGCTTGCCGGTGAGGGCGTGCGCGTCGGTCACCGGGGCCAGGGGGGCGGCGGTCCCGATCAGGGAGTTGGTGGTCATCGCAGGGATATCCTCATGTCGGTCACGCTCTGGGCCCGCTCCATGACCCATGCCTTCTCGCTGGTGTATTCGTGCACGGACGTGATGGCGAGCTTCATCGCCTCCTGGACGCGGTAGGCGCCGCTCTCGTAGAAGTCGAAGCCGATCAGGTCGAGCTTCGGGCTCACGTCGAGGAAGTCCAGCAGCCACAGCATGTTGAAGCCGGAGGTCGGAATGCCGGACCAGACATCGGTGGAGACCTTGCCGATGTTGCGCAGCGGCCAGCGCAGCGACTCGTCGCCGAGGTAGGTCTGGGCGCCGGGGACCAGGCGGTTGCGCAGCGAGTACTTCCAGTCGCCCGAGACGCCGCCGAAGACGAGGCGCGTGGTGACCTGCTGGTCCCAGTTGAAGCCGTGCTTGTGGATCGTGACGTGGATGTCCGTCTTGCTGCCGGTGTGCTTCGGGTCGATCCGGTAGGAGTTGAAGCGGACGACGAGGTCGTACGCGTCGATCTCGGCGCCCATCGAACTCGCGCCCACCCGGCCGGAGTTGGCGATCAGGCAGATCGACTTTCCGGCGATCTGGTTGCGGAACTCGCCGAGGCTGATCCACTGCACGCCGCCGATGGTGGGGTCGGCCACGGGGCCCCGCATGCGGTTGCGGCGCTGTTCGGCGTAGAGGGCGACGACCCGGGTGAGAGCGGCGGCGTCGGTGTCCTCGGTGGAGCGCAGGTCGAGGTACTGGCTGAGCAGTTCCTGCCGCTCCTGCACGGGGGCGTTCTCGTCGGTCAGCGCGAGGAGCGCTCCCACCAGCCGGGGCTCGGCCTCGGTCCAGTCGCCGACGGCGTGCGCGGCGAGGCCCTCGGCCCACACGTCGGTGGCGGGGCGGGCGGCGAAGGCGCGGGCGCCGGGGACCTGTTGCCCCAGGAGTGCGAGGAGCTCGCGCTCCTTCTCTCCCGCGATGCGCAGGCCCGCGATCCGGGCAACGACTCCGAAGCCGTCGTCGTCGGTGAGGGCCAGGTACTTCTCGTACGCCTCCAGGGCCTCACGCTCCTCGCCGAGGACCTCGAGGAGCCGGGCCCGCAGACGCCAGCCGGCGCGGGAGTTCTTGCGCTGGGCGAGGACGGTGTCGCTGATGACGAGGGCGAGGTTCAGCTCGTCGTCGTAGCCGCATTCCAGGGCCTTGTTGGCGACGGCCAGCAGGGCGTCGAGCAGATCGGCCGGGATGTTCGAGGAGGGGCTCGCGGCACCCTTGACGGCGCGCTTCAGCAGGGCGGTGGCACCGGACGGGGCGGGCGCCGCAGGGGTGGCCGTGGCCGTGGTGCCCCAGGCGACGAGCAGCTTGCGCAGCTGTTCGCCGAGTTCGACGCGGCGGCGGTCGACGCTGCCGACGACCTTGCCGCTGTGCGCCGCGCAGGCGCGAAGGCAATCGTCCAGCTCCCCTCCACGCGCGCGTGCACGCCTCTTCTGGACCGTCGTCATGGCACTCCTGTTGTTTTCTTGCCAAAGCAAAGACAAGTTCATGGGTTTACTGCGACGTGGGGGGATTCTGGGCGAACTTAGGAAGCCAAAACGACATTCAGGTGAACTCACCGGGACCAGAAGGCCAATCGTTGGTCCGGCCAGTAAGACATCACCGTGATTCGGACTAACGTGCTGGGGCGCGTCCACAGGAGTGACTTAGGCTCTTCCGAGCTTGCGAAGGGAATATCCGTGACCAGCATGACCGTCCGGCCGGCACCCGACCTGCCCCGGCGGCCGGAAGGGCCACTGCCCGCGCCGCGCCCCCGGGAGACCCGGCTGCGGGCCCTGGACGGACTGCGGCTGGTGGCCGCGCTGATGGTGGCCGCGTATCACTACGGCGGCCGCGGCGGCGAGATCACCCAGTCCTGGGGAAGCTCCGCACAACGCCAGTTCCCGACGCTGCACACCTTTTTCTCCTACGGCTGCCTCGGCGTCCAGGTCTTTTTCGTGATCAGCGGATTCGTGATCTGCATGAGCGGCTGGGGCCGGCCCCTGAAGTCGTTCTTCGCCTCCCGCGCCTCCCGGCTGCTACCCGCCTACTGGGTCGCGGTCCTGCTGGTCACGGCGGTGTTCGCCCTGCCGACGGTCGCCTACAAGGCGCTGTCGCCGAGTGACGTCATGGTGAACATGACGATGCTGCAGATGCCGCTCGGCGTCGACCGGGTGCTCGGCGTCTGCTGGACGCTGTGGGCGGAGGTCCGCTTCTACGTGCTGTTCGCGCTGTGCGTGGTCCTGCCCGGGGCCTCCCGGCGCCGCGTGATCATGTTCTGCGCCGGCTGGACGCTGGCGGCGGCGATCACCCAGGCCGCGCACCAGCCGCTGCTCGACGTGGTGTTCATGCCCGAGTACGCCTCCTTCTTCATCGGCGGTGTCGGCCTCTACCTCGTCCACCGCGACCGGCGTGACGTGTATGCCTGGGGCATCGTGGTGGTCAGCTTCCTGATCGGGCAGCACTACGCGGTCAAGTCGCTGTGGAACGTGTCCGACCCCCACGCCTTCGCCCACCGCACCTCACTGGGCATCGTGCTGGTGGTCGCCTTCGGCTTCGTCGCGGTCGCGGCGATCGCGCTGGGCTGGCTGAACTGGGCCAACTGGCGCTGGCTGACGGTGGCCGGGGCGCTGACGTACCCCTTCTACCTGGTGCACGAACACCTGGGCTGGGTGGTCATCCGCGCCCTGCACCGCAGCCTCGGCGTCCCGGCGTCGGTGACCTTCGCCCTGACGATCGCCGCGATGCTGTCGCTGGCCTGGCTGCTGAACCGGCTCGTCGAGAAGCCGCTGACCCCGCTGGTGCGCGGGGCGCTGCTGCGCTGACCCGGTGTCTCCTCCGGTGCCTTCTCGGCCGGCCTGACGGCTCTCATTGCCCGCTGTGCCGGGGACTGCTTGCGCCGGCTGAATCACGTCAGGCATTTCCCTACCTGGAATGTCCGAATTCTTTTGTCCCGCGAGCAACTGGAAAAGGATCACGCCCACGCCTTCGGAAAAGGCTGACGCTGTTCCCGGGATCACCCGCCGTGCCGCGCCTCGATCCCCGAGATCACCAACTCCAGCCCCTCCTCGTAGTGCCGGTCGAAGTCCTGGAAGATCTCCGCGCCCGCCGCCGCCGACAAGGGGAAGTCGGCCATCAGGCGGGCGCGTTCCGACACGTCGAAGCCTTCTCGGCGCTCGCCGGGCAGGGGCTCCACGCCCTGCTCCTCCGTCACGAAGCCGAGGGTGTAGAGGTACGTCGTCGAGGTGGCCCGGACCGCCTGCGGGAGGGTGAAGCCGGCGGCCGTGAACAGGCGCAGGGTCTCCTCCATCTGCTCGACGTGGACCAGGCCCGTGAAGCGCGAGCCGCTGTAGACCTTGGCGCCGTCGCGGTAGCCGAGCAGCGCCGTGCGCAGGCCGCGGTTGGACTTGAGGAGCCGCTCGCGCCAGGTGTCGGACGGGTCGAGTTCGGTGCCGGCGACCATGCGCCGGAACATCTCCGTCGCCATCTCGTCGAGCAGCGCCTGCTTGTCCTTGAAGTGCCAGTACAGGGCGGGGGCCTTGACGTCGAGTTCCCTGGCGATGGCCCGCAGGGTGAGGCCGTCCAGGCCCACCTCGTTCAGGAGTTTCAGGGCGGTGTCGGCGACCCTGGCGCGGTCGAGGGGCGGGCGTTTCTCCGTACTCACACTTGACAGCTTAACAGCGTTAAGGGCACGCTCGGAGCCGACGGCACTTAACAGCGTTAAGGAGACAGGCGTGAACACGGACGTACTGGTCATCGGCGCAGGGCCCACCGGACTCGCGCTCGGTATCGACCTCGCCCGGCGGGGCGTGGACGCGCTCGTGGTGGAGAAGGCGGACCGGCTCTTCCCGGGCTCCCGCGGCAAGGGCCTGCAGCCGCGCACCATGGAGGTCTTCGACGACCTCGGCGTGCTCGACGCGATCCTCGCGGCCGGCGGGACCTACCCGGTCGGCATGGTCTGGCAGGACGGCGAGCGGGTCGGCGAGCACCGGATGTTCGACCCCGCCGAGCCGACGGAGGACTCGCCGTACAACGCGCCCTGGATGGTGCCGCAGTGGCGCACCCAGGAGGTGCTGTTCGCACGGCTGGAGGAGCTCGGCGGACGGGTGTCCTTCGGCCGGGAGGTCGTCGGGTTCGAACAGAACACCGACGGGGTGACCGTGCGCTTCGCGGCGGGCGCGGACGTCCGCGCCCGGTACGTGGTCGCCGCCGACGGCGGACGCTCGGTGGTTCGCCGGACGCTCGGCATCGGCATGACCGGTGAGACGGTCGATCCGAACCCGCTGCTCGTCGCGGACGTCCGCATCACCGGCCTCGACCGGGACAACTGGCACATGTTCCCGCCCCGCGGCGAGGGCGCCGGCTACCTCTCGATCTGCCCGCTCGCCGGCACGGAGGACTTCCAGGTCGTGGCACAGTTCCCGGAGGGCACGCGGGTGGACCTCTCGCTCGACGCCGTCCGCGCGGTCGTCGCGGCCCGCTCCCACCTGGCCCCCGAGGCGGTGACCGAGGTCCGCTGGGCCTCCGACTTCCGGCCCCGCGCGGCCCTCGCGGACAGCTTCCGCACCGGCCGGGTCTTCCTCGCCGGTGACGCGGCCCACGTCCACTCCCCCGCGGGCGGCCAGGGCCTGAACACCAGCGTCCAGGACGCGTACAACCTCGGCTGGAAGCTGGGCGCGGTGCTGCGGGGCGGTGCCCCGGCCGCACTCCTCGACACCTACGAGGAGGAGCGCCGGCCCATCGCGGCGCAGATGCTCGGCATCTCCACGGGCGTGCACCGGGGAGAGGTCCGCCGCGGTGAGGCGACCCGCCAACTGGGCCTGGGGTACCGGGATTCGTCCCTGACGGAGGAGACCCGTACGGCTCCGGACGGGCTCCGTGCGGGCGACCGCGCCCCCGACGGCAAGCTCGGCGGGACGCGCCTCTTCGACGCGTTCCGGGGCCCGCACTGGACGCTCCTCGCGGTCGGATGCGCGGCACCGGAGCTGCCGGAGCCGGTGCGGGTGGTCACCGGCGAGGAGCAGCCGTCGTACGGGAAGGGGCTGTTCCTGGTGCGGCCGGACGGCTATGTGGGCTGGGCGGGTGAGGACGCCTCGAAGCTGGCGGGCTACGTCGGCCGGGGGATCACGCGCTAGCGAGCGACAGCTTCACCGCGAACCCTAGGAACAGCGCTCCCGCCGCCGACGTCACCCCCGCGGACAACCGCCGCCGGCTTCGGAACGCGGCCGCCAGTCTCGTCCCGCCGAAGATCAGCGCGGTGAGGTAAAGGAAGCTGGCCGCCTGCGCGAACGCCCCGAGGACGACGAAGGACAGCGCCGGGTACGCGTACCCGGGGTCCACGAACTGCACGAAGAAGGCGACGAAGAACAGGATCGCCTTCGGGTTGAACAGGCTGATCACGAGGGCCCTGCGATACGGCCGCTCACCCGGACCCGCGTCGGCTTCCTCCGCGGCGGCCACCGGCGACCGCCGCGACCGCCACAGCCCCCACGCGGCCCGCAGCATCCCCACCGCGAGCCACGTCAGATACCCGGCGCCCGCGTACTTCACGATCCCGAACAGCACGGCGTTGGCCTGGAGCAGCGAGGCCACCCCGGCCGCGGACAGGGTCATCAGCACGGCGTCCCCGCACCACACCCCGGCCGCGGCGGTGTACCCGGTCCGTACTCCCCGCCGCGCGGCGACGGAGACGACGTAGAGCGAGTTGGGGCCGGGCAGCAGGACGATCAGGACAAGGCCCGCCAGATAGGTGGGGAGGTCTACGACACCGAACATGGATACGAGTGTCGCACTCAGAACGCGTCCGAGGGGACATGCGTGCCCCACACCTCGCGCAGGGCGTTGCACACCTCGCCCACCGTCGCCCAGGCCCTCAGCGCGTCCTTCATCGGGTAGAGGACGTTGTCCTCGCCCTGCGCGGCCTTCTTGAGGGCGGCGAGGGCCGAGTCCACCGCGGACCGGTCGCGTTCGGCGCGGAGCCTCGCGAGACGTTCGGCCTGCTGGGCCTCGATGGCGGGGTCGACGCGGAGCGGCTCGTACGGCTCCTCCTCGTCGAGCCGGAAGCGGTTGACGCCCACGACGACCCGCTCGCCGGAGTCGGTCTCCTGGGCGATGCGGTAGGCGTTGTGCTCGATCTCGTTCTTCTGGAAGCCGTGTTCGATGGCGGCGACCGCGCCGCCGAGGTCCTCGACCTTCCGCATCAGGTCCAGCGCGGCCGCCTCCACGTCGTCGGTCATCCTCTCGACCACGTACGAGCCGGCGAACGGGTCGACCGTCGCCGTCACATCGGTCTCGTAGGCCAGCACCTGCTGGGTGCGCAGCGCCAGGCGGGCGGACTTGTCGGTCGGGAGGGCGATGGCCTCGTCGAAGGAGTTGGTGTGCAGGGACTGGGTGCCGCCGAGCACGGCCGCGAGGCCCTGGACGGCGACCCGGACCAGGTTCACCTCCGGCTGCTGGGCCGTCAGCTGCACCCCGGCCGTCTGCGTGTGGAAGCGCAGCATCAGCGACTTCGGGTTCCGCGCGCCGAACTCCTCTCGCATCACCCGCGCCCAAATGCGCCTCGCGGCACGGAACTTGGCGACCTCCTCCAGGATCGTCGTGCGCGCCACGAAGAAGAACGACAGGCGCGGGGCGAAGTCGTCGACGTCCATGCCGGCCGCGACCGCCGTACGGACGTACTCGATGCCGTCGGCGAGCGTGAACGCGATCTCCTGCGCGGGCGAGGCGCCCGCCTCGGCCATGTGGTAGCCGGAGATCGAGATCGTGTTCCACCGGGGGATCTCGGCCTTGCAGTACCTGAAGATGTCGGCGATCAGGCGGAGCGAGGGCTTCGGCGGGAAGATGTACGTGCCCCGCGCGATGTACTCCTTCAGCACGTCGTTCTGGATCGTGCCGGTGAGCCGGTCGGCGCTGACCCCCTGCTCCTCTGCGACCAGTTGGTACAGCAGGAGCAGGAGTGCGGCCGGGGCGTTGATCGTCATCGAGGTGGAGACCTGGTCCAGCGGGATCCCGCCGAACAGCACCCGCATGTCGTCGATCGAGTCGACGGCGACACCGACCTTGCCGACCTCACCGTGCGCGATCGGCGCGTCCGAGTCGTGGCCCATCTGGGTGGGCAGGTCGAAGGCGACCGACAGGCCCGTCGTGCCGTGGGCGATCAGCTGCCGGTAGCGGGCGTTGGACTCCGTCGCCGTGCCGAAACCGGCGTACTGGCGCATGGTCCAGGGGCGGCCGGTGTACATCGACGGGTACACGCCCCGCGTGAAGGGGTACCCGCCGGGCTCGCCGAGCTTCTCCTCGGGGGTCCAGCCCTCAAGGGCCTCGGGGCCGTAGACGGGTTCGATGGGCAGTCCGGACTCCGACTCACGCGTCATGCCCACCACCGTATTGCGGTCTCGGGCGAAGCGCCGCCGGGTCGTTCGCGACCGGCCGTCCGGGGGGAGACATCTCAGGGATGCCGGTGAGACGACAGGGGGCCGGATGCGCACTACGGGCATGGGGAGAGCGTTCGCCGGGCGGAGCGCGGGGAGATCGCTCGCCGCGCTGCTGGTCCTGGCGCTGGCCTGCGGCTGTACGGTGCAGACCGCCGACGGGGACGGCAAGCGGCGTCTGCCGGTGCGGATCGAGGTCCCGAAGCACAGCACAGCGCCGGCGGACGACGACCCGAAGCCGAGTGCGAGTGCTAGTGCCAGTGCTGGTGCTGGTGCTGGTGCTGGTGCTGGTGCGGCACCGTCCGCCGGGGCGGCCGCGCCCGCCGTGCTGTGGTCGCGGGGCGACTCCGGGCGGGACGTACGGGAGTTGCAGGCCCGGCTGCGTCAGGTCGCGTGGCTCTACGACGGGCCGACGGGGTCGTACGACGATCTCACCGAGCGCGCGGTGAAGGGGTTCCAGGGCAAGCGCGGACTGCCGAGGACCGGGAAGACCGACTCGGTCACCTGGAAGCGGCTGAAGGACATGACGCACGAGCCGGGCAAGTGGGAGCTGTACCTGATGGGCGGCCAGCCGGCCGACGCGCCGGACCCGCGCTGTCTGACCGGGCGGGTGCTGTGCATCAGCAAGACGAGCCGGACACTGCGCTGGATGATCGACGGGCGGACGCTCATGACCGTGTCGGTCCGCTTCGGCTCGGTGGGCACACCGACCCGTGAGGGTGTGTTCAGCGTCTACTGGAAGTCACGGCACCATGTGTCGACGCTCTACGACTCCCCGATGCCGTACGCCATGTTCTTCAGCGGCGGCCAGGCAGTGCACTACTCGGCCGACTTCGCCGCCCACGGGTACGCGGGCGGCTCGCACGGCTGCGTCAACGTCCGGGACGAGGGAGCGATCGCGGACCTGTTCACCCAGGTACGGAACGGCGACAAGGTCGTCGTCCACTGGTGAGGCGCGCGAGGAGGAGTTAGGGGCGCGGACGGGACCGGGGGAACGTGTCCCGCCCGCGCCAGGTGCACGAGCCGTAGGTACGGGGGGAACCCCGGCTCTGTGCGACGGCCGATGACCAGTCGGCTCACTCAGTACTGCGCCCCAGCGCCCGAAAACGTCACACCCACCGCCGGGAGATCGAGGCTGGGCGAGAAACCCCAGGTCAGACAGTCGCGGCGGGCACCGGTCAGTCGGCGGCGAGAATCGCGCAGGCCCCCAGCACCGTGGCTCCCACCAAAAGGAGAACGACGACGAGACGGGCGGTCCAGGTGTCCTTCTCCACGGCCAGCTGGATCGTTCGCCAGAATTCGCGTGTCGGTGCCACGAACGGCCTCCCTCAGAGGAACGGATGTCGTGGCCCCTGACCAGTCGGCTCACTCAACGCTGCGTCCGAGCACCCGAAAACGTCACATCTCCCGCGCCCGAAACCGCGGGAGACGAGAAAGCGCAGGTCAGCCTGGCGGGGTCAGAGCGCGCTGTACGACGGGCTCGGCTCCGGGTCCGGTGACATCGTTGCCCGGGTCGTGGCGAGCGGGGCGCCGGAGGCGGTGTCGGAGGTGCCGCCGTCGGGGCCGTGGTGGTTCTTGCGGGGGGACGTGAACCGGCCACCGTGGTGACCGTCCTTGTCGCCCCTGCCGTCGTGGCCGCCGCCCTTGTCGTCGTCCTCGTGGGCACCGGTGTCGTCGCCCTTGCCGTCGCCCTTGCCCTCGTCGGACCTGGCGTCGCCCCGGGTGCCGGCGCCGGCCAGGACACCCTTGCAGTACGTCCACACCGAGGTGCCGCCCGCCGCGCCTTCCAGGGAGTGCTCGCGGGTCGGGTCGAGCTTCTTGCCGGCGCGCATGTCCCGGCAGGCCGAGACGGCCCCGTCCCGGTCGCCGCGGGGCCGTACGCCCAGCCCTTCGGAGCCCGTGCCGGGCGCCGCGCCGGTGCCGCCGCGGGCCGTGTCCCGGGAGCCGGACCCACCGGAGGGGGAGCCCTCGGGCGAGGGCGCGATCTGGGGGGCCGGGGCCGACGGCGAGACGAGCGGGCGGTCCGGGGTGGCGGCTGCTGACACCGACGCCGCGGGTTCCGGTTCGCCGTCCCCGAAGTGCGGCAGGACTCCGATTCCGGCCGCGACGGCCACTCCGCCCACCATCCCGACGGTCAGGACGGCGGCCAGTGCGAGGTGCGCGGGACGCCGTCGCCGGGGACGGCCAGCCTCCGCCTCCGGGGCGCCGATCCGTACGAGACCCGCGTCGCCGGAACCGGCTCCGGGCCGGTGCCGGCCCCGGACGGGCGGGCTCACCCAGTCGTCCGCACGATCGGCGCGCACCTTGCGGAACGCGGCCAGCGCGGCCTCCTCGCCGGGGAGTGCGCCGCTGGTCGGCGCGGGTTCCACGGTCAGCGCGTCGAGCGTTTTCGCGAGCCGTTCGGCCTGGTCGCGGGCGGCCTCGTCGACAGCTTCCAGTGACTCGCCGCGCAGCAACCGCTCCGCTGTCTCGAGGTCCAGCCACCCATAGCTCTCGTCGGCCATCACATGTCCTTCTGCGTCCGCGGACGCATATGCGTCACACTCGCGGACGTCACCGCGCTGTCCTGCGGTTCTCGCTGCGGCGGCAGGGCGTCGAGCACCCCGGCCGATTCCGGATCCTCGCCGAGGAGTTCGGCGAGCCGCTTCAGACCCCGGTGCGCGGCCGTCCGTACCGCGCCGGGACGCTTGCCGAGGGTCTCCGCCGCGGTCTTGGCGTCGAGGCCGACGACCACGCGCAGCACCACGGCCTCGGCCTGGTCCTGGGGCAGCCGGGCGATGAGCGAGAGGGCGGTGCCGGTGGCCAGCGCCTCGATGGCCTCGCCCGCGGTGTCCGACTCGGCGGGCTTCCCGGTCAGCTCGGTCTCGTCGCCCCCGATGGCGGGGCGGCGGCCGCGCATCCTGATGTGGTCGAGGGCGCGGTTGCGGGCTATCCGGGCGGCCCAGCCGCGGAAACGGTCCGCGTCTCCGTCGAACCGGTCCAGGTCACGGGCTATTTGGAGCCATGCCTCGGAGGCCACGTCCTCGGCGTCCGGGTCACCGACCAGCGTCCGGACGTATCCGAGCAGCCGCGGGTGCACCGCGCGGTACACAGTCCGGAACGCGGTCTCGTCCCCGTCCTGTGCCGCAAGCACCGCGGCAGTCAGCTCCGCGTCGTCCCCCAGCACCCGTGAATCCTCAATACCTGGTCGCGATCGATGGTCGCCGCTTCGAGCCGTCGAGGGGTTGTGGTGATCGTTCGAGAGTCGCGTTGATCATTCAACTTCCGCGCCCGGCGCGAAAGGCACGTTACGACCTGAAACCGCTGCTCGTCCATGTCCGTACAAAATGCAACTACCTCGTGATCCGAGGGTGGTCCGGCGGGGTGTGACAGAAACCGCACTCATGACGCTGAAGGAAGTACGGGCCGCCGCGCGGCCCGTGCCGCGCGACGGCCGGGGCCTCTCCTGTGGGGGGTGGCGGCCCCGGCCGTCTCCGCGGTTTACCGGCTCTGACCTGGTCTTTTACGTGGATTCCGTGACCAGCGCGACCAGCGCGTGACCAGCGGGCCGGACACCTCAGGCGATCGTCCCCAGCCCGATGCGCCGAGCTGTCCCGGACGCCGGCTTGCGGGTCCCTCGGCCCGGCGCTTGCCATAGTGGGCCGTCCAGCGCGACCTCGCCCCGCGCAAGGCGGCACGTCCACGGCTGCTACTCGATCGGCGACGACCGCATGTGGAGCGTCGACCGCCGCAGGAAGGGTGCCGCGGCCGGTTCCCGTCCCCGTCCGTCCGCACGTACGTAGAGGATTACGTACTTTCACCGATGGCTTCGGGGCTGCGCTTTGCGATGGTGGTGACGCCATTGGCCGTAGCCGGGCCAGCGCTCAGGGGGGAAACGTGGGGTTGTCCCAGACAGGCACATGCACTCGTGCGGCGAGATGGGGTACGGGCATGGTGCTCGTCCTCGGCTCACTGGCCGGGTGCGGCAGCGGGGACGGGAAGGCGTCCGCCGATGTCGGAGGTACGCCGACATCGGCAGCCGAACCAACGAACGGGCCGGGCGGCTACCGTGCGCCGAACGACCTCTGCCCGAAGGTCGGCTTCGGCCCGCTGTCCGCCGCCGTCGCGCCGACGGACGGGCCGACGAAGGGGCAGGAGACCGGCTCCGATCCGGCGGAGGGCAGCGGCGCCGCCTGCCTACAGGGCTTCAAGTCGGCCGGGGCGAAGGCGGATGGTCGTTCCACTGTCTACTGCACCGCGTGGAAGGACGTGGCCACCGCGATCGGACAGTACAAGCACGTGCTGTCCTCGGCGTCGAAGGAGGCCCAGGGCCCGGTGGTGCAGGTACCGGGGCTTGGCGGCGGGGCCTTCCGCTACGAGAGCGTCGAGGAGGCCGCGGTGTTCCGTAGCGACTCCGGCTGGTGGTCCGGGACAGCAACCTGGAGTGCGACGTCCAGGTGCAGAGCTTGACCCCCTTGACGGATCAGCAGGTCACGGCGGCCTGGCCGGCCATGGCGAAGACCGTCCGGGCGCTGCTGCCCAAGCTGCGTTCCTGAGCGGCGGGCTGACCGGCGAGGTCCACCCGGCCGTCGACGGCCGCGGCTCACCGGCCGGCTCGAAACGCGAATCCTCAACCTCTCTCATTCACATCGCGACTCGGAAAGTTCCAACGAAAGGGTGTGTGGTTCGTGGAAAAAAGGTCAGCGCTGCAGCAAAGCTACGCACTGCTGCTTGGCTGCCTCATCGAGGCAAAGTCCAGCGGTAGCCTCATCACCACGAAATGGCAATACAATAGAATATCGTCACCCGCATTTGTGCGGCCCGAAAGTGGCGACACTTCGGCCACGATGGAATGTCCACGCTGCAAACGAATATTCACCGTCAGAGTGGAAAACCTGAAGAAGGCTACGGTAAAGAGCCGTACCTACACGGTTGTCGGCGCCGTTCTCGCGATGTCACTGCTGGTATGGCTGCCCATGTTGGTTCACTTCGGCAGCCAAACAGTCGACGAGGACGCGGCCTCCTCTGCCATCCTGTCAGTGGGCAGCCTCGTCGCCCTGACGGCCGTCTCACTCTTTGTCGGTCTTCCTCTCTACTTCAGCGGCCGCAAATACTCGGGCATCAAGAAACTGCGCCTCGTAAAACCTGACGGCTCTGTGTCCACGCTGACGAAAGGCCACAAGCTCCCCTAGCCTCGATCTTTCTCGGCCTCGCCGCGACCCTGTGCCGTGACAAGGGGCTGCCCCGCCTCACCACATAGAACACGACCTTTGTCCGGCGGGCCATTCACTTCCCTTCGGATCAATGGAAACGAGATGACGTCTCGAATGCAGCGGATTTCGAATTCATGGCGCTGGCCCTTGGCGGGGGCGGTCCTTGCCGGTGTGGGCGCCCTGTTCGTTCCTGTCGGCGGGATGCTCTGGATTCACCTGCTCGTGGCCCTCTGCGCGGTGGTGGTGCTCGTGCGACTGGCGCATCGTGAGGTCCCGTTCCCGGTGGCCTTGGCGCAGTTGCGCCTCGGCGGCGACGCCCCGGCCGTTCTGCGCGCCCGTGCCCTGTCGGCGGCGGCGGCCTGGCTGGAGCAGGGCAGGCTCGAACTCGCGGCCCAACGGCTGAAGTCGGTCCTGCCGGACCTGACCCGCGTTCTGGGAGCGGGCCATCCCGACACCCTGTCGGCCCGTCTGCTGAGCCTGCAGGTGCGGGGCGAGACGGGTGACCTGCCCGACCGCCTCACTGCGATACGGGAACTGATCGGCGACATCACCCCGGCCCTGGGGCCCGGCCACCCCGACACCCTGGCGGCCCACCACTGCCTCGGCGAGTGGCTCAACGAGGACGGCCGCACCGACGAGGCCGAAGCGGCGTACGAGGATGTCGTCGCCACCGGCACCGAGCATCTGGGCGCCGACCACAACCTCATCCTGATAGCCCGCAGTAGTCTCACCATCCTGCGCTACAACCGCGGCGGCCCCGACAGCGGTGCGGCCGTCGACGACATGGCCACTCTCGTAGTCGACATGGAACGGACCCTCGGCCCCGCCCATCCGACGGCAGCCTCCACCAGGCGACTTCTCACTCAGTGGCAGAACACAGGGGCGGGCAGCGGCGCATAGGGCTTCAATATCCCGAATCCCGAATCCCGAATCCCGAAAACGCGGCGTCAGAGCAGCCCATCCAACTCCATGCACCCCGCCCCATGGACAGTCCTACAGGGATCACCGCACAGGTCACCAAGAACCGACGACGACGTCACCGCGCTGACCGGACTGGTGACACCGCGTCCGACCCGGCGGCCGGCTCGATCTGCCCTGCACCCTGCGGGCCAACCTCGCGCACATCTTCAAGCAAGTGGCTCTGGCTCGCTGCCGCAGCACCGGCTACCGCCTGTCCTGCGTCCGGCGGGCCATCAGTGCCGCCAGCGCGACGCGGGAGGCGACGCCGGTCTTGCGGTAGATCTTGGATATGTGGGTCTCGACCGTACGACGGCTGATGTAGAGCCGGGCGGCGATCTCCTGGCTGGTGTGGCCCTCGGCGACCAGTTCGGCGATCTCCGTTTCCCGCGCGGTCAGCGCGGCGAGCAACTGTTGCGGACCGGTGGCCGCTTCGGTCACGGGCGGCCGTACCACTTCGGCCAGGCCGACCAGCATTCGGGCGCCCCCGGCGGAGGCCAGCTGATGGCCCCTGAGCCAGGCGGCCTCGGCGGACGCGCCGCCGTCGGCGGAGGCCGGAATCGAGGCGGCGAGCAAGGAGGAGTACGCCTCCCAGATCACGGCACCGCACTGGGCGCTGGTCTCGGCGGCGGACGCGAACAGCCCGGCCGCCGCGGTCGTGTCGCCGCGGCTCAGTGAGACATGGCCGGCGCAGCGCATCGCCGCCGAGCGTTGCACGGGCAGTGCGAGCTGCTCCGCATCCTTCCAGGCCCGCTCGGCCCAGGTCCGGGCGGAATCGGCATCACCGGTGGCGAGGGCCGCGACCACCAGGACCTCCAGGAGGACGGGGCGCATCGAGGGCTGCAGCCGATCAACCCCGTTCCCGCCCGCGTGGAGCAGGGCGTCCCGTGCCCGCTGTGGGTCGCCGCTGATGAGGGCCGCGTAGCCGAGCGTGGACCACGCGATCGACGCCCACCAGTTGTCGCCCGGACCGGCCGCGGCCGCGGTGACGGCTTCCTCGGCGGTGGCGAGCGGACGCGGATCGCCGGGTGGGCAGGCCTCCACCAGCACATGGGTCTTGGTCCCGAGGACGAACGCGAGCAATTCTTCGCTGCCGATGCCACGGGCGATGTCCTCGGCCTCCTCCGCAAACTCCAGCGCCGACGGTAGCCGACAGGTCTGGATCCGTACGTGCGCCTTGCACAGGAGCAGGTGGGGCAGGAGGTAGATCTGGCCCGTGCGCCGGGCGATGGCAAGGCCGCGGTCGGTGTGCCGTTCGGCGTCGGCGAAGCGGTTCATGAACGCTTCCGCCCAGCCCAGTCTCCCCAGCGCCTCGCACAGACCGGTCAGGTCGCTGTCGGGCAGCGCGTCCACGATCCCGGCGGCCTGACGGGCGAATCCGCCGGCCGCGGTCATGTCCCCTTCGTACGCCTCTCCCAGAGCGCAGACCGCCAGTGCTCCCGCCTCGGCGACCTCGTCCCCGAGGACGCGGGCCACCGAGAGCGTTCTGGCGATCTCGGCCCGTACGGTCGGATACGAGGTGTGATGCGGTGCGGAGGACCCCAGTTCCATCCCCAGGGCGACCATGGCGGACGGCGAGGGACCCGGGCTCCGGGACAGTTCGCGGCGCAGCAGGGCGACGGCCTCCGCATACCGTCCGAGGTGGCGTTCCATCACGGCGCAGAGCACCACCGCCGACGCCCGCGACCCGGTGTCGGTTGCGGTGTCGGTATCGTCGTGCCGGCCCGCCAGGGCGATCACCTCGTGCAGCAGGTCCCGGCTCTCTCGCAGGCCGCCGCACACGCCCAACGCGCGGGCCCGCAACAGCATCAGATCCCGCCGCCGCGCCCGGTGCTCGGGGGTGTGCGGCAAGTGCCGGAGCACCGCCTCCAGCCAGTGCGCGCAGCTGGCCGGAGCCGTCTGCGCGGCCTGCTCCGCGGCCTCGGTCAGCACGGCGGCGGCCTGCGGGTCCCAGCCGGTCAGCGAGCGCTCCGCGTGGTGCGCCCGCTCGGCCAACGGAGCACCGGTGCGGGCCAGTTCGGCGGCGGCCAGGCGATGGATCCCGGTGCGCACCCAGGGGTCGGTGCTGTCGTGGACGAGGGTCCGCAGCACCGGATGGCGCAGGGTCAACCGGCCCTGGGCACCGGTACGGAGCAGGTCACGCCGGGCCAGGGTGCCCAGATCGGCTTTGAGTTCGGCATCGGTACGGCCGGTGACCAGGGCGAGCATGGAGGGCGTGGCGTGGTCGCCCAGTGCGGTGACCGCCTCGACGACATGGCGTTGCTCCGGCGTCAGCGGTGTCAGCTCGTTCAGGAGCAAGGATCCCAGCCCGGCCGTGGAGAGTCTGCGCATCGGCGCGCCCGCGCGGTGCGCCTGCAGCAGGGTGAGGAAGTACAGCGGATTGCCCTCACTGGCGGCGTAGAGTTCCAAAGCCTCGCCGCGTGGCAGGTCCGGCGTCAGCCCTTCGACGCAATCGTGTTCGGCGAGCGGGCCGAGTCCCATCCGGAGTACGGCTCCGGTGTCGACCCCGCGGGTGAGCGCCGCGTCCAGCGGGACGGGGGTCTGGCGGGCGCGGCGTGCCACAACGACGACAACAGAAGCACCCGCGGGGTGCCGGACGAGATGGTCGAGCAGTTCCAGTGATGCCGGGTCCGCCCAGTGCATGTCGTCGAGCGCCACCAACAGCCCCGAGCCGCCGATCCGGTTCAGCAGTCCGGCCGTTGCCCGGTGAAGCCCGAAGCGGTCGACCTCGCTCCGCCCCGGCGAAGGCCCACCCGCGGCGGCGTACAGCACGGGTGTGACCTCGGCGAGCGCCGGAAAGGCCGCCAACACCCCCGGGTCGAGGTCGGCGACGGCATCGGTGAAGGGCTGGAACGGGATGTGCTGTTCGTACTCCGTCGCCCTGCCCCGTAGCACCGTCATCCCGCGCTGCCCGGCCCGCGAGCAGAGTTCTCTCATCAGCCGGCTCTTGCCGATACCGGCCTCACCGGTGATGTCGACGACGGCCGGCCCGCCGCCTTTCCGCATCCCGTCGAGCACATGGTCGAGCCGCCGGATCTCCGCCGACCGGCTCACCAGCGGAGCGCGGTGCCCGCCGGCCGCATGTTCGCCATACGGCTCAGCCACGTGCCCTCCCAAGAGTCTTGCTGCCTGGGAGATTTCTATCGCACGCCACCGACAGCACCAGACCGAGGAACAGGCGCTGGTGGAACTGCTGGGATCGCTGTACGCGGCGCCGGCCGCTGGGCCGTGGCGAGAACTGGACGCCCGCTTCTCGATGCGCGTTCGCCCGCGATGCCGAGGGCCCTGGCCCGGAGCAGGGGGAGTTCGGCACGGGTGTCAGCGTGGTCAGGGCCGTGCGGTCGTGGCTCGGAAGGTCAAGCACAGTGATCTCCACTCTGAGGTGCGGTTGAACACCGGGCAACGGGCTCTCAGTTCGTGTCCCCGACTTCCTCGTCGTAGTCGGCGTCGCTGATCTCGACGACGTTGTTGGCGGTGCCGTTGTCGCACCGAGGCGGCTCCGATGTGCCTGATCCGCGACATGCCGTCCCGGCCCCGGAACGGCTCGGAACCCGCAGCTCAGCCCAGCGGCAGGCGCACCCGGACGACGGTGCCAGGGAGGTCCCGCACTTCGCTGCCTTGCACCAACTCTCCCCAGATGTAAGGGAGTTCCTCGGCGGGAATGCCCTGGCCGGTGTCAGCGACCTCCACCACGACATGTGCGCTCTCCTCGAAGGCGCGCAACTCGACGGAGGACCCCGACCCGCTGTACTTGACCGCGTCGGCGACCAGATTGCGCAGCGCCGGCTCCAGCAGACCAGCGTCACCAGGCGGCTTCGGCAGTGGCCATGGCACGTCGGACACGATCACGGTGGCCTTCCGGTCGTCGCCGCCCGGAAGGTCGCGGGCGAGTTCCCCTGACGCCTCCAGCAGTTCCGCCAGTGGCACCGGGCCGTGTTCCATCGGCTGGTCCTCGATCGCGGCCGGCTTGCGCGGATCCCCGGTGGTTCGCACCATCCGCGGCGCCTCCTCCACCCGCCCGGCGGTGGCGCCGGCACCCTCGCCCAGACCGTCCGCGACGAAGCAGGACCGGCCTCACCTTCGCTCCTCCGCTCGTGGGCAGCTCCTGGTGTCAGCTGCCGTAGAGGGTGGGCAGATCGACCAGGAGGAGGTCGTCACGGCGGTTGGCCAGGTCGGCCAGGTCGGGGTAGAAGCCGTGCAGGGAGTACAGGGCCAGGGTGGTGGTAGCGGTGTCGTACCCCTGGTCTGCGAGCAGGGCACGGATACGTTCCAGGCGCTCCAGGTCACCGGTCCCCCGGCGGGCGGCGGTCGCCTTGGCCTCGCCCAGCAGCGCGATCCTCGCGCGGGGAGCCTGCGGGCGCTCGCCGGCGGCCAGGGCGATGACATCGACCTCGTGTTTGGTCCGGGCGACCTGGTCGGCGACCTCGGTGGTACCGACCGGGCCGGGCAGTCCACCGGGCAACAGGGTGTGGGCATAACGACGTGTGAAGTCGCGGGCCAGGTCCTCGAAGTGCGGGCCGAGGATCTTGGAGTTGAAGGTGGGGGCGGCCTGCTGCCACACCTGCTCGGCGAAACCCTGCTCCACGGCGGCGGCCTGCGGGATCGTGATGAGCTGGTTGAAGCGGATGACCGGGTCGGCGAGGGTGATGACGGGATGGCGGGAGCGGAGGATGTCCTGCTCGCGGCGGATGTAGCCGGTCGATTCCAGTACTCCGAGAGGGTGTGCGACGGCGTTGCGCGGGCGTTCCAGGGCGGCGCCGATCTTGCTGGGAGTGGTGGCGCCGTTCGCGATCGCGGTGAGGATGTCGTAGTACAGCGTGTGCTGAGTGATTCTCGGGTCCTCGCGCAGCAGGTACTCGGTCTCGGTACGCGAGTACACCGCCCGCCCCGGATCGAGCAGCGTCCGCGTGAGCCAGGAGTCGAAGCCGTCGTCCGGATGGGGCCGGGCAGCCACCGGCCGGTAGCCGGGAGCCCCGCCCAGGACCGCGTGCACCTTCAGCGCGGTCAGCGGGTCGGCGATCTGCCAAAAGACCCTGCTGTCACGGTAGTCGAAGGCGCCCAGCCGCAGATCGACCACGGCTCGTCCCCGCAGCGGCTTGGTTCCAGAGAGCAGTTCGTGCATGACGCTCATCGCGGAGCCGCACAGGATCAGTCTCGGACCCGGCCCGGCACCGGGCCGGGCACCCCGTTGGCGTTCGTCGTAGAGCTGTTGTAGCAGCCCCGGAATCTCGGGCGAGTGCTGGAGCAGGTACGGCAACTCGTCGATCACCAGAAGCGGATGCGCCGAACGGGCCGTCACATCAAGGGCATTGGACAACACGTCACGCCAGTCGGTCAGCCGCAGACTCCCCGGCCGCAGGCCGGCGTGGGAGGCGACCGCATCACTGAACCGCTGGATCGCGGGCAGCCGCCCCTCCTCCCGGACCGCTGTGACATAGAGGCCGCCGACCTGTTCGGACAGGGCCTGCAGAAGGTACGACTTCCCATGCCGCCGCCGCCCCGACACGATGCCGAGCCGCATCGCCGGATCCGGATCAGTGAGGAACTCCGCGAGCAGACCCCACTCCCGGACCCGGTCGACCACATCGTCCGGCTTGGCCGGCAGGCTCTTCTTCACGCGGTCTCCTGCACATCAACTTCGACGGAATATGTCTAAGTCTACTTCGACAAGAAACGTCGTACTGGATTTATCGCGGAGCTTCGGCAGCCGAGCCCAGGATCCGTCCGATGCGCGGGCAGATGCACGACGCCATCCGGCACTTCTCCTCAGCCTCCGCTGCAGGCCGTCCCACCTGAGTGATGGCACCTTCTGGCGCGGCAGCCCGCAGGGGCTGACCGACCGTTGGACACGTGACCAGCGCGTGACCAGTAGCGGTCAGGAACAGCCAGAAACACCTGGATGAGGGCCGGTCCAGACGGGAAGTGAGAACCTGCACCCGAGCAACAAAATGCCTGGTCAGAGGCCCTTCATGCTTCTGTCGGGCGAGGGGTGGCGGCCCCGGCCGTTGCCGCGGCCGCGCCGGGTCACTGCTTGTCGGACTTGTTCTGGTCCGCGTTCGGCCGGCCGCTCGCCTTGTCGTTCTGCTTGCCCGGATTCGCGTCGCCGGCGTTACCCCCGCCGTTCGCGTTGCCTCCGCCGTTCGCGTTGCCCGCGCCGTTCCCGTCACCCGCGCCCTTCCCAGCGGACGGGTCCGCCAGCGCGGCGCAGTAAGCGCTCACGTTCGCCTCACCGCCGGCCGCCGTCACAAGCCGCTGGAACGCCGTGGAGTCCAGCGCCTTGCCGCTGCCCCGGACCTTCTCGTAGGCACGGCAGTGGGCCAGGGTGTCCTGCGCGGTGGGCGGGCGCTCGGCGGGTGCCGACGGGGAGGGGCGCGCGCTGCTGTGCGACTCGGCGGGGGTGCTCGGCGAGGCGCTCGCGTGTACGCCCTTGTCCCCTGCCGCGCCCTTGTCCGGACCGCCGCCCACCGAGCCGATCGCCGCGTAGGCGACACCGCCCAGGGTGAGGCTCGCAAGGAGCACGGAGAGCGTCGCCCGCAGCGAACGCGCCCGGCGCCGCTGCGCGCGGGGCCGCCAGTCGTCCCGCCGCCGCGTCCGCGCCCGATGTGCCCCGGAGTCCCTCGCCTCCCGGAACGCGGCCACGGCCAGCCGCTCCGCCTCGCCCTCGGACTTCCCCCCACGGATGGCCGCGGCGAGCAGCGCCTCCAGGGGGCTGTCCTCGTAGGGGGACTCATGGTCGTACGGCTGCTTCCGGCCTGGCGTGGAGCGCTCGCCCCGGACCTGGCCCCGCACGGTCTCCTCCGGACCCGCATGCCGGCGGCCGGAGGCATTGCCGCTCCGCTCGTCACCCATGCCGTGTCCGTTCCTGTCCGATGTGCCGTCGTCACCTGTCATGTCGACTCCCCCAGCGTCCGGGGGCCGTCATCCGTCACACTCTCGGCGCCCAGTTGGTGCGCCAGCCGCTTCAGCCCCCGGTACGCCGCCGTGCGCACCGCGCCGGGGCGCTTGCCGAGGACGCGGGCCGCGGCGGGGCCGTCCAGTCCGACCACCACCCGCAGCAGCACCGCCTCGGCCTGGTCGCGCGGCAGCCCCCGGACCAGCTCCAGGGCGTACTCCGTGGAGAGGGACTCCAGTGCCTGGTCGTGGGTGCTGTGCGGGCCGGGCAGGTCCAGCATGTCCTGCTCCAGCGCCGCCGACCGGGGCCGCACCTTCTGCCGGCGCAGATGGTCCAGGGCCCGGTGCCGGGCGATGGTCGCGGTCCAGCCGCGGAAGCCCGCCCCGTCCCCCCTGAACCTGCCCAGGTCCCGGGCGATCTCCAGCCAGGCGTCCGACGCCACGTCCTCCGCGTCCTCCCCGACCAGCCCGCGCAGATACCCGAGCAGTCCGGGCTGCACCAGCCGGTAGGCGACCGCGAAGGCGGCCTCGTCCCCCTCCTGGGCCCGCGCCACGGCCGCGCCCAGTTCCCCGTCGTACGCCTGCACGCGGCGGGGTTCCCCTCCCTGGCCCAAGAACTTTCCCGTCCGTACCGGTTCGTGGCGATTCCGCACCGTACGGCACGGTCGCCCTTGCCCATGTCCCCCACGGTCAACAGCGCCGGACCTCACAGAAGTGTCACAGCGGGCCGGACATCCCGGGCACCCCACCTCCAACTCCTGTGACACCTGGCAGTGTTCGTACGCTGTGTAGGTGCCACCTGTGTGACAGGTGGTGTTTCTGTGACCAAATCAGGGGTGGGGTAGTGAGTCGTAAAAGCCGTGCGTACAGACCGCTCAGCATGAAGCGGCGGGCCTGGCTGACGCTCGGTGCGGTGGTTCTGGGGGGTGGCGGCATCGCGACCTACGCCGTCGCCAGTCCGTCGACCGACGCCGCGGGGGACGTGCAGCCCAAGCGGCCGGTGAAGGTCTACGACCTGACGCTGAAGGGCACCGCGACCGGCAAGCGGGAGCTGCCGCGCACCGAGACCAAGCAGTTCTCGCTGCTCGGTGTCTCGTGGACGGGCGTGACCAAGCCGTTGGAGGGCAAGGCGCAGGTCCGGACCCGCAGCAGCGAGACGGGCGAGTGGACCGCCTGGCAGGACCTGGAGACCAACATCGACCCGCCGGAGGACCCCGACGAGCGGAGCGGCGCGCGCGGCGCGTCCGAACCGCTGTGGGTGGGCCCCTCGGACGGCGTGCAGGTGCAGGTCGTCCACGAGGACGGCACCACAAGTGCCGGACTGCCGAAGGGACTTGAGGTCAATCTCGTCGACCCGGGCATCGCGACCGCCGCGGAGCAGAGGGACACGGGCGACGACAAGGAACCGGCTGCTTTCGCCGCTGCCGCGGACGAGACCGGCACGCCGACCCCGGCCCCCGTCGAGAGCGAGAGCACGTCCAGCTCTCCGACCCCGACCGACCCGGCCACCTCCGCCTCGGCTTCGGCGCCCGCCACCGTCTCCCCGACGCCGACGCCGACGCCGACCGCCACCACCCCCACCGCGCCCCCGTCGACGGTCCCCGAGCCGCCGATCGTCTCCCGCGCCGGCTGGGGCGCCGACGAGAAGCTCAGCCCCGACCCGTCGGAGTACAACGCCGATGTGAAGGCCGTCTTCGTCCACCACACGGACGGCACCAACGACTACTCGTGCACCGACTCGGCCGCGATCGTCCGGGGCATCTACGCGTATCACACGCAGACCAACGGCTGGAACGACATCGGCTACAACTTCCTGGTCGACAAGTGCGGCACGATCTTCGAGGGCCGCAAGGGCGGGGTGGACCTGCCGGTCCTCGGCGCGCACACCTACGGCTGGAACCGTGAGTCCGCCGGCATCGCGGTCCTCGGCAACTACACCGACGCGGGCGCCTCGAACGCCGCCCTCACCTCGGTCGCCCGGATCGCCGCCTGGAAGCTCGGCCAGTACGGGGTCGACCCCGACTCGACGGTCCAGCTGACGGCGGGCGCGACCCAGAAGAACCTCGCCGGCACCAGCTTCACCGCGGGCAGCCTCTACACGTTCAACCGGGTCTCCGCCCACCGCGACGGCTACGCCACCGAGTGCCCGGGCACCTCGCTGTACGGCCAGCTCCCGACCATCCGCGCCTGGGCGTCCGGGCCGGTGCAGGGCCTGAAGGTCACCACGCTGACCGGTACGACCCTGTCCGGCTCGACGTACTACACCAAGGGCGCGATCACGGCGAAGTGGGCGGCCACCACGCCGGCTTCGCTGATCTCGAAGTTCGAGCTGCTGGTCGACGGCAAGGTCGCCGCCACCGCGTCCGGTACGGCCACCTCGGCGAGCACGACCCTGACCGCGGGCAGCCACAAGGTCGCCGTACGGGCCGTGCACCAGTCCGGCAAGACCACACCTGCGACCACCGCGCTGACCGTCGTCACCGACACCACCGCGCCGACCTTCTCCACCACGCCGAAGATCACCCTGCGCACCGGCACGGTCAACACCACCGCCGTCCCGATCACCCTCGGCTGGAAGGCCGCCGACTCCCAGGACCTGAAGTCGGTGAGCCTGCTGTCCCCGACGACGGCCACCTTCGGCCCGACCACCACCAGCTCCAGCCGCACCGCCAAGCCCGGCACCGCGAGCACCTGGTCGATGAAGGCGTACGACGTCGCGGGCAACACCCGCACCTCGTCGCCCTCCTACACGCCGATGATCCTTCAGGAGACCTCGGCCACCAAGTCGGGCAGCTGGACGGCCCGTTCGTCCACGAGCTACCTCGGCGGGAAGTCGTACTCCAGCGGCTCCAAGGGCGCGAGCCTGAGCTGGACGTTCACCGGCCGGTCCGCCTCCTGGGTGGTCTCGCGGGCGTCCACCTCCGGGCAGGCGTACGTGTACGTGGACGGCACCAAGGTCGCGACCGTTGACCTGAAGTCCTCGACCACGAAGTACCGCGACGCGATCTGGACCAAGTCCTGGTCCACCAGCGCCAAGCACACCGTCAAGATCGTGGTGGTCGGCACCAGCGGCCGTCCGACGGTCACGACGGACGGGCTGGTCTACATCAAGTAGACGTCCGGACAGCGCTGCTGAAGCGCCGGATCCGACGGCCCGGGCGTCCGCTCCCCCGCATTCCGGGGAGCGGGCGCCCGTTCCGCGTTCACCACGGCTCCCGCGATCAGCGCCGGTCGGCACCCGTCGCGTCGCGGCACAGCAGCCGCAGCGAGCCGTCTCCGGCGAAGCAGCGGCGGGCCTCGTCCACCGGGTCCCACAGCCGTCCGTCGGGCGTACGGACCCAGTGCTCGCCGCCGCTCGTCCACCACTCGGCACCGGCCTGGTGGACCACGACCTCACCGGCGTAGGCGCCGAGCCCGCGCAGCACGGTCTCGACGGCGGCGTACGGCGCCCCCTCGCGCCGTATCTCCTCGATCAGCCGGTCGACGCGCCACAGGCTCTGCGCCGAGTAGTCGAGCCGGACGCGGGCGCCCTCGCGCAGGGCCGACACCGCGTCGGCGGCCCACCGCACTGGTCTGGCGGCGGCGGCGGGGCGGCTGGTCCGGCGGGTGGTCACATCAGCTGTCGTAGGGGCGGTTGCCTGAGCCGTCACATCAGTCGTCACAGGGGTGAAAGCGTTTCGGCGGGGTGTTTCGTCACCCGGATCGAGGGGTCTCGGCGGGACCGGTGCAGGACCGACGCACCTTCACCGCAACCCTCCTCGGACGGTCACAGGACCCTCTCGGTAGCGAGGTTGACGCCGGTGTGACGATTCCCCCCTCCCGTGCGCTCCTGTCTCTGATGAGCGACTACTTCCATCTCCGCGCGGTGCCGCCCTCGGCCCTGCGCAACAGCGCCAACTGGATGCAACGGCTGTTCGAGGACGACTGGGACGCCGTGCGCGAACGCATCGGACGACACCGGGAGGAGGTACTGAACAAGTCCTACCTGGACCACGAACTCCTGTACGCCGGCGCCGAGGTGGTCCTCGGCGGTCTGCCGGTCTACCCGGGCGACCACGACAAACCCCCGTTCCTGCTCCTGACCGCGGCCCGGGCGAACCGCGTCTCGGCGTACCTGGGTGCGGCCGACTTCGAGGCCCTGTGGCTCCTCGCCCGCGAGGAACTGCTGCCGAGATACGGCGGAACGGCCGCGGAACGGGAGGCGCGGGGGGTGTTCGCGGCGGCGCACCGGGATCTGACGGCGTTCTACGGGCAGACGGCGCAGTACGGGGACGCGGTGGTCAAGTGGCTCATCCACTGAGTCACTTGGCCAGTGGGCCACTCGACCCACTGAGCCACCGGCTCTCACCCTCGCCGCCGGCTCCTCCGGGACACCACCGCGCGCAACACCCGACGGCCCTCGGTCGAGACGTCGAGAGCCGGGCGCAGGCCCGCCGGGCCGTGGCCGGCGAGCAGTTCCAGGACGGTGATCTGGCGGCGCAGCTCGGCGGCGACCAGGGGGGACATGCCCTCCGTACGGCCCTCGCGGCGGGCGTCGACGGAGTCGCCGGCGTCTTTCAGGGGGTCGAGCAGCCGGTGGATGCGCAGCGCCGCGACCGAACAGGCGTCGGCCCACACCCGCAAGGCGGGGGCGGACGGTTCCACCGGTGCGGCGGCGAGCATCCGGCGGGCCAGCAGCACGGCCTCGTCCTCGCTCAGATCGGCGTCGGCCGACCCGAACTCCCCGTCCCCGCCCAGCTTCCCCCGCACCTGCTCCAGCCGTTCGCCCCACGCCTCGGCCCCGGCGTCGTCCGCGAGCCCCGCCCACAGGGGCCGAAGGACCTCGTCGTCGCCGCCGAGCAGCGGTACGCACCGATCCAAACAAGCCAACCCGCTGGCGGCCAGTCCGCGTTCGTCGGCCTGGCCGATCAGCTCCACCAGACTCATCCACGCCTCCCTCGCCGAGCGGTGTCCCCTGACGGAACCCGCACTTCCCCTTACTGCGCGCGACGGCCCCGGAGTGTCACAGGGGCACCACACCGAGTCGGTCGAGCATACGGAAGAAGAGGTTTTCGGCCAACAGGTCGGGTTCCGCCCTCAGTACGTCGAGCAGTGGCTCCTCGGGCACCTCGTGTCCCGCCTCCGCGGCCCAGGCGACGGCCCGCGCGGCCGCGTCCCCGGGTTCGAGGAAGTAGTCCTCCACGGTCAGCCCCTCCTCACCGTCCCCGAGGTACCCGGCCATGGCCGCCCGGGCCAGACAGGTCGTCCAGGCCCCGCTCTCCGGCCCCGCCGCCTCCACCACCACCGACGCGCTGTCCATGACGTATCCGAAGAGCGCGGGCGAACCGCTCTCCAGCGCAAGGGCGTTCATGTTCCCCACATCGCCCTCGCCGTTCGCGTACTCCCAGACCTGCCATCCGCCGGGCGCCGACTCGCACAGGACCATGCCCTCGGCGCCGGCCAGCGCGTCCAGCTCGGCGAGCGGCCGCTCCCCGCGGCCCACGACGAAGTAACCCCAGTAGCCCATCCCCGGTCCCCCTGGCTGCTCGGTACGGCTAGGTCGCCGAATACACCACAGTCGTACGGCAGTTCGCAGCAGGAAGGACCCATTCCGTCACATGGCGACGGGTACCGCGGGGCCCCGGCGTGCCATCTCGTCCTGCATCCGGGTCAGCCGCAGCACCACGGCGGCGGCGAGCAGGGCGGCCACGAGGTCGAGAGCGTCGCCCGCCATCGCCTGCGTCATGGAGTCGTGGATCTCCCGTGAGGTGTCGGCCTCCTCGAACGCCACGTACAGCAGCTGCCCGACCGTGTTGGAGATGAGCCACAGCGTCCACCAGGCGTTGATCAGGGCGTGCCCCTCGGACTTCTCCCCCGTGCTGCTCGCGTCCCAGATGTCGACCACGACCCGGCGCGGGTACCACAGGCTCACGATCGGCACGACCCAGCCGGCGATCACCCAGGGGCGCGCCTTGCGGTGCCCGTCGGGTGCGAACACCTCGGCGTTGCGCCGCACCCGCCACAGCCAGACCACGAAGACGACGGCGCAGACGAACAGCATGAGCGCCTGGGCGGCACCGGCCACGACGGTCAGCGTGTCCGCCAGGTCGGACCCGTCCCGTACGGCGTCCCCGGCGCCGCCCCCGAGGAGGTCGCCCGTGACGTCGTACAGGTAGAGGTCCGCGCCGAGGGAGAACAGGTCGACGGCCGCGGCCACCGCGAGCAGCACCGCGGTCGCCCACCCGAGCCCGACCGGGGAGCGCAGCCAGACCGTGGGCGCGGCGCCGGCCGGCGGGGCCTGGAACCCGGGCGCGGCGGCGCACTGGGTGCACAGGACGCCGTCCGGTGCCGCTTCGAAGTGATGGCAGCGCGTGCAGAGCATGGCGAGGTCCCCCGAGACGTGGATGATCAGCGAGCCGTGGATGTTCCACAGGCCGCGCGGGTTCTCCCCAGAGCCTCACGCGCGGCATGCGGAACATACGTTCGCCAGGCTCGTACGTCTAGCCGGAATCCCCGGAACCTCAGCTCAGCCGGTCCCCGAGCGCCTTGAACCGCGTCCAGGTCAGCGCGGGCTTCCCCGGGTCCCACAGCTTCTGCGCGGTGGCCCGCAGCGGCATCCGGATGCCGGCGGCGACCTGGTCCTGCGTCTGCGCGTTCGGGAAGTCGCACCAGACCGCGAAGGACCCGCCGAGGATCTGGCCGTCGTACGTCGAGGAGACGGCCGTCGTGCCGCGTACGACTCTCGGGGTCCACTCCTCGTAGATCCGCCGGCCGGTCGGGTAGGAGAACGTGTTGGGCTGACCGAGGACGTAGTAGAGGAACTCGTCGTTGTAGTCGACGACCTTGCGCCCCGCGCTCAGGTACTCCACCGGCTGCCGGGCGCCGATCTCCTTGCCCGTCCAGTACCCGACCTGGATGTCCTTGTCCGGCCGGACGGACGTACCCCGGAAGAAGCCGTCGTTCCACGCGCGCGGGGTCTTGCCGTGGGCGCGGACGGTGCGGGCGCGGTCGTTGAGCCAGCCCGTGGTCAGGTCCTCGACGGTGGCGCCGCTGCCGTAGGCCTTCCTGGCGGCGGTGGCGAGCTGCGGGTACGTCGCCTCCGGGTCGGACACCGTCAGCGCGCGGTACTCGTCGCCGCCGAGGTGCCAGTCGGCGCCGGGGAAGAGTCCGGCGTACTCGTTCAGCAGGTCGTCGACGATCTTGGCGGCGGCGGGGTCGGAGATGTCGACGGCCCCGCGCGCCGCGTTCCCCGCCGCACTGCGCAGCTGCAGCTCGGGGTGCGCGGCGATGACGGCCCCCAGGTGGCCGGGCGAGTCGATCTCCGGTACGACGGTGATGTGCCGCTGGGCCGCGAGCGCGACGATCCTCTTCACCTGCGCCTTGGTCAGGTGCCGCGCGGACACGATCTCCGGGTGCGAGTCGGACTCGATCCGGAACGCCTGGTCGTCGGAGAAGTGCAGCTGGAGTTCGTTGTACTTCAGGTCGCCCAGCTCCCGGACCCGGTCCTCGATCCAGCCGGCCGTGAAGTTCTTGCGCGCGATGTCCAGGGAGAACCCGCGCACGGGTTTGGCGGGCTCGTCGCGCACGACACCCTCCGGCGCCGTACCGCCGCCGTGCACCTCCTGCTTGAGGGTGCGGGTGCCGTAGAACACGCCCGCGTCACTCGGCCCGCTGATGGCGACCCGCCCGTCGCGCACGGTCATCCGGTACGACTCCGGGCCCGCGCCCTTGTCGCCGCCGAGCGTGAGGCGTACGTCCCCGGCGTGTACGTCGTCCTTCTGCCCGGCGTAGGTCAGTCCCAGCTCGCCGGCGAGAAGGCGTCCCTCGTCGGCGAGGCCGGCGTTGTTCACGACCACGCGCAGGCCGGAGGCGGGACGCCAGCCGGGGCCGTGCGCCGGGGTGTGGGCGCGGACGGCGGGGATGGTGCGGGGGGTGGTGGACAGGGGGTAGGACCGGGTGGGGCTGGGGGCCGGGCTCGGGGCTCTCGACGGGGTCGGGGAGTTCTCCGCGCTGCCGCCGGAGGGTGACTGGGCCTGGGACCGGGCCGATCCGGCCGGGTCGCCGTCGCTGCCCGCCCACAGCCCGAGGCCCACTCCGGCCACGACGGTCACGGCGACCGCACCCGCGATCAGCCCGCGCGCCTGCTTCTCCTGCTTCTCCGGTCGCTTCCTGTGCTGGCTCACATCGTCAACCTAGGGCCTCGAGAGCGGAGCCCGTGTCCACCACCCGTTCCGAAACTCTCCCGTGCGGGTGAAATTCGGGCATCCGTCGGACAGGTCATGTCCACTCTCGATAACGTAGGGTCACACCGCTCACAGCTTCCCCTGCCGAAACACACGTGACGCCCACACATTCTCCCGGCCGACTGGCCATACCGTCCCTGCCCACCGTCCTGGACGCCTTCAACCACGCGCCCTCCGACGAGGCGCGGCCCCTGCTCCTGGACTGTCTGCGCAGCCTCCGCTGGGCGGAGCGGGTCGTGGCCCACCGCCCCTATCCGACCGTGGACGCGCTGCTCGCGGCCGCGGACGAGGCGGCGTACGACCTGACCGTGTCGGATCTCTCCGAGGCCCTGGCGGCCGAGACGCTGCTGGCCCTGCCGGACGGGGCCTACTCCGCGGCCCACATGGCCATGGACGCGGCCCACGCGGCCTACGAGGCACGCTTCGGCCACGCCTTCGTCATCTGCCTGGACGGCCTGGCTCCGGCCGAGGCCCTCGACCACGTCCTGGCAGGCATCCGGTCACGATTGACAAACGATCCGGAGGAAGAACGGGTGGTGGCGGCAGAGGAACTCCGCCGCATCGCAAGGGGCCGTCTGGTGTCCTCCCTGAGGGGCGCGGGGACCGGCCACCACGAACCCACACCCGGCACATAACCGGACATCCCACCTCATTAGCCACCCGGTTCCCCCATCTGCGTGCCACTTTGATCACACAGGTAGGCCCCGGCTAAGCCCAGCGGCAGCGCATCGCTACGATGCTGAGGGCCGGTGGACCGTACCCGGCCGGGCCGACCGACAGCACAAGCCGGCAGGCCCCGACACCCCGCTCCCGGAGGGACTTCCGTGCCGGCTGGAACGCTGTACCGCGGCCGGGAAGGAATGTGGTCCTGGGTGGCTCATCGAGTCACCGGCGTCCTCATCTTCTTCTTCCTGTTCGTTCACGTGCTGGACACCGCTCTCGTCCGTGTCTCACCCGAGGACTACGACAAGGTCGTAGCCACCTACAAGACCCCGCTCGTCGCGTGCCTGGAGTACGGCCTCGTGGCCGCCATCCTCTTCCACGCGCTCAACGGCCTGCGCGTCATCGCCGTCGACTTCTGGTCGAAGGGCCCGCGCTACCAGAAGCAGATGCTCTGGTCCGTCGTGGGCCTGTGGGTCGTGCTCATGATCGGGGCGATCTACCCCGTCCTCGGCCACGCCGCTCGTGAACTGTTCGGGAGCTGATACCGATGGCGACCACTGAAACCACCGCTAACGGCATCGGCCCCGTCGAGGGCGCCTCCGGTTACGGCGTCGACAACCCGGCGCCCCTCATCGAGGCCCCGCGCAAGCGCACCAAGAAGACCCCTCGCTCGACCCGTGGCAACTTCGAGATGGCCGCGTGGCTGTTCATGCGCCTGTCGGGTGTCGTGCTGGTCGTCCTGGTCATCGGGCACCTGCTGATCCAGCTGGTGCTGGACGGCGGCGTGTCGAAGATCGGCTTCGCGTTCGTCGCGGGCCGCTGGGCGTCCCCGTTCTGGCAGGTCTGGGACCTGTTGATGCTGTGGCTCGCGATGCTGCACGGCGCCAACGGTCTGCGCACGATCATCAACGACTACGCGGAGCGCCCGAACACCCGCCTGTGGCTCAAGGGCCTGCTCTACACCGCCACGGTGTTCACCATCCTGCTCGGCACGCTGGTGATCTTCACCTTCGACCCGAACATCCGCTAGGCACGGGGCTGCGAGAATCATGAAGATCCACAAGTACGACACCGTCATCGTCGGCGCCGGTGGCGCGGGCATGCGCGCGGCCATCGAGTCGACGAAGCGCAGCCGCACCGCGGTCCTGACCAAGCTCTACCCCACCCGCTCCCACACGGGCGCCGCGCAGGGCGGCATGGCCGCCGCGCTCGCCAACGTGGAGGAGGACAACTGGGAGTGGCACACCTTCGACACGGTCAAGGGCGGTGACTACCTGGTCGACCAGGACGCCGCCGAGATCCTGGCGAAGGAGGCCATCGACTCGGTCCTCGACCTGGAGAAGATGGGCCTGCCGTTCAACCGCACGCCGAACGGCACGATCGACCAGCGCCGCTTCGGCGGTCACTCCCGCAACCACGGCGAGGCCCCGGTCCGCCGCTCCTGCTACGCGGCCGACCGCACCGGCCACATGATCCTTCAGACGCTGTACCAGAACTGCGTGAAGGAGGGCGTGGAGTTCTTCAACGAGTTCTACGTCCTGGACCAGCTGATCACCGAGGTCGACGGCGTGAAGCGGTCGGCGGGCGTGGTCGCGTACGAACTCGCCACCGGTGAGATCCACGTCTTCCAGGCGAAGGCCGTGATCTACGCGTCCGGCGGCTGCGGCAAGTTCTTCAAGGTGACGTCGAACGCGCACACGCTGACCGGTGACGGCCAGGCGGCCGTCTACCGTCGCGGGCTGCCCCTGGAGGACATGGAGTTCTTCCAGTTCCACCCGACCGGCATCTGGCGCATGGGCATCCTGCTGACGGAGGGCGCCCGCGGTGAGGGCGGCATCCTCCGCAACAAGGACGGCGAGCGCTTCATGGAGAAGTACGCGCCGGTCATGAAGGACCTCGCGTCCCGTGACGTCGTCTCCCGCTCCATCTACACGGAGATCCGCGAGGGCCGCGGCTGCGGTCCCGAGGGCGATCACGTCTACCTCGACCTCACGCACCTCCCGCCGGAGCAGCTGGACGCCAAGCTCCCGGACATCACCGAGTTCGCCCGCACGTACCTCGGTATCGAGCCGTACACGGACCCGATCCCGATCCAGCCCACCGCGCACTACGCGATGGGCGGCATCCCGACGAACGTCGAGGGCGAGGTCCTGGCGGACAACACGACGGTCGTCCCCGGCCTGTACGCGGCCGGCGAGGTCGCGTGCGTGTCGGTGCACGGAGCCAACCGTCTGGGCACCAACTCGCTGCTGGACATCAACGTGTTCGGCAAGCGGGCGGGCATCGCCGCCGCCGAGTACTCCCAGAAGGCCGACTACGTCGAGTTGCCCGAGGACCCGGCGCGACTGGTGCTCGACCAGGTCGAGCGGCTGCGCGACGCCACCGGCACCGAGCGCGTGTCGGTGCTGCGCCGCGAGCTGCAGGAGACCATGGACGCCAACGTCATGGTGTTCCGCACCGAGCAGACGATCAAGACGGCGGTCGAGAAGATCGCGGAGCTGCGCGAGCGCTACAGGAACGTCTCGATCCAGGACAAGGGCCGGCGTTTCAACACGGACCTGCTGGAGGCGATCGAGCTCGGCAACCTGCTGGACCTCGCCGAGGTCATGGCGGTGTCCGCGCTGGCCCGCAAGGAGTCCCGCGGCGGCCACTACCGCGAGGACTACCCGAACCGCGACGACGTCAACTTCATGCGCCACACCATGGCGTACCGCGAGGTGGGCGACGACGGCACCGAGTCCATCCGTCTCGACTACAAGCCGGTCGTCCAGACCCGCTACCAGCCGATGGAGCGTAAGTACTGATGGCAACCCCGACCCTGGACAAGGCGGACGCGGCCGGCACACCCGAGCCCGGCTTCGCCGACTCCCCGTACATCACCGCCACCTTCCGCATCCGCCGCTTCAACTCGGAGGTCTCGGCGGAGGCGACCTGGGAAGACTTCCAGCTGGAGATCGACCCGAAGGAGCGTGTCCTCGACGCCCTCCACAAGATCAAGTGGGAACAGGACGGCACGCTCACCTTCCGCCGCTCCTGCGCGCACGGCATCTGCGGTTCGGACGCGATGCGGATCAACGGCAAGAACCGTCTGGCGTGCAAGACGCTGATCAAGGACCTCAACCCGTCGAAGCCGATCACGGTCGAGCCCATCAAGGGCCTCACGGTCCTGAAGGACCTCGTGGTCGACATGGAGCCGTTCTTCCAGGCGTACCGCGACGTCATGCCCTTCCTCATCACGAAGGACACGAACGAGCCGACCCGGGAACGCCTCCAGACGGCGGAGGACCGCGAGCGCTTCGACGACACCACGAAGTGCATCCTGTGCGCGGCCTGCACCTCCTCGTGCCCGGTCTTCTGGAACGACGGCCAGTACTTCGGCCCGGCCGCCATCGTCAACGCCCACCGCTTCATCTTCGACTCGCGTGACGAGGCGGGCGAGCAGCGCCTGGAGATCCTGAACGACCGCGACGGCGTGTGGCGCTGCCGCACCACGTTCAACTGCACGGACGCCTGCCCGCGCGGCATCGAGGTGACGAAGGCGATCCAGGAAGTGAAGAGGGCGCTGATCACTCGGCGGTTCTGACGGTCCGTCCGGCAAGACGACAGCAGGGCCGTTCCCTCCGGTGGCGGGGGGAACGGCCCTGCTGGCAGTATGAGGCGCTGATCCAGCAGCCGGATCTCCTACGGCTGATGAGACGGGGGACGAGAACATGGCCGAGCCGAATCCGTACCAGGGCGGAGCGCCCCAGTGGGGCCCGGACAACCCGCCGGCCCTGCCCCCCGCGGTCCCGCCGCCCGGCTACGGATACCCCAACGCGGCCCCGGGGTACGGCTATCCGCAGCCGCCGCCCACTCCGGCGTACGGCTTCCCCCAGCAGCAGACCGCTCCGGGCGCCCTCGCGGGCGGTAGCGCCCCGCTGTTGTCCATCGGGGACATCACGGTGATGGGCGACCAGATCATCACACCGGCCGGGCCCCTTCCCCTGCGCGGCGCGGTGTGGAACGCCACCGACATGTCGCACACCGAGGAGAAGATCCCGGCGCACGCCATCGTGCTCGCGATCATCTTCTTCGTGTTCTGCCTCCTCGGGCTGTTCTTCCTCCTGATGAAGGAGAAGAGGACCACGGGCTACATCCAGGTCACCGTGACGAGCGCGGGACGCCACCACTCGACGATGCTGCCGGCCTTCGGACCGCAGACTTTCCCGCAGGTCATGGGCCAGATCAACTACGCCCGCTCGCTCAGCACCATGTGAGCCGGCGGCCCACGGTCACGGCTGGCTGAGGATGACCGCGAGCATCCGGTCGCCCTCGTAGGGGAGGTAACCGGCCTGCGGGGCGGACGGGGCGGACTTCGGGACGATGCAGAGGTACTGGTCGTCCAGGAGGAGACGGCGGGTCTCGGCGCTCTGGTGGAGCTCTCCGAAGCCGTACGCCGATGCCGACGACAGTACGAGGCGGCACTGACAACGGGCCCCGGACGAGCGGCGCTAGACGATGTTGCGGGCCACCGTCCACGCCAGGGCCACCGCGAGGACGACCACCTGCCCCCGGGGGCTCAGCGTGGGCCTCCAGTGGCGGCCGTGCAGGCCCGCCCACGCCCAACGGCCCAGCAGGAACAGGGCGTACGGCGAGGCGAGCAGCAGGGCCCGGTTGTCCAGCCACGCTTCGGTGAAGTGGCCGTGCATCAGGTCGTACACCATGCGGGTGCCGCCGCAGGCCGGGCACAGCAGGCCGGTGAGCAGGCGGAACGGGCACTGCGGCAGGACGTGGCCGGGCTCGTGCGGGTCGGTGTCGTAGAGGTAGACCGCACCGGCGGCTCCCGCGGCGAGCACCGCCGAGGGTGCCGTCGCGGGGTGGCGCAGCGGTGAGCGCCGCGGGGGCACCGGGGCCTCGGTCCCCGGCGCCCTAGCTCCGGAGGATCCGGCCGTGTTCATCGGTGTGGTCGTTCCCCGTGAGCAGCAGGATGCCGTCGATCAGCGACCAGACGCCGAGGCCGCCGCAGGTGAAGAGCTGAGCGAGGCCGATGCCGACGTCGCCCAGGTAGAAGCGGCCGACGCCGAGGCTGCCGAGGGTGAGCTGGAGGATGCCCGCGATGACCTTCGACTTGTCGGAGTACGGCCGCCCGTACGGGTCGTAGCCGTAAGGGGCGTTGGGGTCTCCGGTGTACGTCCCCGGGGGCGGGTAGTAGCCCGGCGGCGGGAACCCGGGAGGCGGGTAGCCCGGCGGCGGGTATCCCGGCTGGGGGCCCGGCTGCTGGTATCCGGGCTGCGGGCCCGGCGGCGGGTACCCGGGCGGCGGGCCCTGCTGCTGATATCCCGGCTGGGGGCCCTGCTCGGGGTCCTGCTGTTCGTGACCCTGCTGTTCGCTCAAGGGGGACTGCTCCTGGGGACCGAAGCGGGAGGACCCGCGAAAAGACGACAATGCGCCCGGTCATCATGCCCGACGGACACCGCGTCGCAGAAGCCCGTTCCGCCACCTCCGGCTTAATCTGACGACATGTCAGATGACCAGTCGTACGAGCTGCTCGGTTTCGACAACGTACTGCTGCCCGTCGGGAACCTCGGCGAGGCCGTCTCCTTCTACGAGCGCGCGGGCTTCACGGTGGGCTTCCGGCTCGACGAGGCCGGGATCGCGCTGCTGAAGGTCGGCGGCGAGACACCCGGGATCCTGCTCCGGCAGGAGGAGGCCATGGGGCACCGGCCGCCGCCGTGGCCCGCCACACGCGTGTGGCTGGAGGTACCCGACGCCAGGACCGCCGCCGAGGAGCTCCATGCAGCCGGCGTCGAACTGCTCGACGCCCCCTTCTCCGTGGTCACCGGCTGGACCGTCGAGGTCGCCGACCCCTGGGGCAACGTCCTCGGGTTCACCGACTACACCAAGCGTCCGGAGCTCGGCCGGCGGGCCTGAGGCGGAGCGCGCGCGGACGTGACGCAGACCTCTGCGCCAGCGAGTTGAACACGTTCAAAAGGAGGTCTAGAGTCTCTCCCGTCAGCGTTTTGAACGCGTTCAAGAATGGGGAGGCGCATGGACCGCACGGTCGTCGCCTACGTCATCTACCTCGTCGTCAGCATCGCCCTGACGGTCTGGGTGGCCCGCACGCTCAGCAAAAACGGACGGATCTTCCTCGCCGACGTACTGCGCGGGAACGAGAAGCTCGCCGAGGCCGTCAACCACCTCCTGGTGGTCGGCTTCTACCTGGTGAACCTAGGGTTCGTCGCGCTGTACCTCAGCGGCGACGGGACGATCGAGGACACCCGCGGAGTCTTCGAGGCCCTGTCGACCAAGCTGGGCGTGGTGCTGCTGGTCCTCGGCGTGATGCACCTGGCCAACGTGTACGTCCTCAACCGGATCCGCAGGCGGGGCACCATGGAGCGGGAGCAGGTGCCGCCCGTCCCGCCGCAGGACTGGGTCCGGGCATGACAGGCCCGACAGCCACCGGCAGCACGGCGGACCGCACCCCGGTCCGCCGGCTCACCGTCCTGTACGACGCCGACTGCTCCCTGTGCGCCTACGTGCGCGACTGGCTCGTACGGCAGCCGCAGCTGGTGCCGCTGGAGATGGTGCCGGCCGGGTCGGAGGAGGCCCGGCGCAGGTATCCCGGGCTCGATCACCGCGCCACCCTGGAGGAGATCACCGTCGTCGGCGACGCCGGGCAGGTCTACCGCGACACCGCCGCCTGGATCGTGACGCTGTGGGTGCTGCGCGAGCACCGGCCGCTCGCCCACCGGCTCAGCACCCCGTCCGGGGCGCGGCTCGCGAGGGGCGCGGTGCTCGCCGCCGCCAAGTGGCGTGGCGCGCAGCGCCCGGTGGGTCGGTGGGACGGCACGGTGTACCGCCGCGCGGACGGCTGGTCGTACGAGGCCGGGCGGGGCTGGCCCCACACCGCACCGGGGTGCGACGGCGGCGGCTGCGTCACTGGTTAGGCTCTCTTTCCGTGCCTGCGAACAACGACGGCCCCGACGAGGGCAGTACCCCGAGCAAGTCCGAACAGACGAGCAAGTCCGAACAGACGCGCGCGCTGATCCTGGAGACCGCGATGCGGCTGTTCCAGGAGCGGGGGTACGACAAGACCACCATGCGGGCCATCGCCCAGGAGGCCGGCGTCTCCGTCGGCAACGCGTACTACTACTTCGCGGGCAAGGAACACCTGATCCAGGGCTTCTACGACCGGATCGCCGCCGAACACCAGGTGGCGGTCCGGGAGGTCCTGGCCCGGGAGAGCGACCTGGAGGCGCGGCTCGCGGGGGTTCTGAAGGTCTGGCTGGACATCGCGCAGCCGTATCACGAGTTCGCGGTGCAGTTCTTCAAGAACGCCGCCGATCCCGACAGCCCGCTCAGTCCCTTCTCGCCCGAGTCGGAGCACGCGCGCGTGGAGGCGATCGCGGTGCACCGAGAGGTACTGCGGGGCGCGACGAGGACCAAGGTGCCCGAGGAACTCCGGGACATCCTCCCCGAGTTGATGTGGCTGTCCCAGATGGGACTCGTCCTGTACTGGATCTTCGACCGCACGGAGGGCCGCGAGCGGAGCTACCGGCTCGCGGAGCGCGGCGCCAAGCTCACCGCGAGGGGCGTGTCGCTGGCCCGGTTCCGGGTGCTCAGGCCGCTCGTACGGGAGGTGCACGAGCTGTTCACGGACTTCCTGCCAGGGATGACGAAGGTGATGCCGGACCCCGGCAGGAAGGCGTAGTCACGTCAGTTGACGGCGTCGACCTCCCCCTCGGCCAGTTCGACGTCGTACACCAACGGCCCCTCCCCCACGACGACGTGCCGAGCACGTGAACCGTACGAGGGTGCCGTGGCCGCCAGCAGGTACGTCCCCGGCTCCGGGACCGAGACGATGTATGAGCCGTCGGCCAGCGACTCCACCCGGTCCAGCTGACGCCCCCCGCCCGACAGGAGCGATACGGCCGCGCCCGCTATGGGCTCCCCGTCGGCCGTACGGACGAAGCCGTGGACGGCCGATGCCGGGCCGTCGTCCGCGCGGGCCGCGGCCGAAGGTGCCGGCTCCTCCTTCGGTTCCACCGCCAGGTGCGGCAGCCGCTTGTCCAGCCCCTTGGGCAGCCACCAGTTGGAGTCGCCGAGCAGATGCATCGCGGCGGGCACCAGGGCCGTGCGCAGGATGAAGGCGTCCAGGGCGACGGCGGCGGCGAGACCGACGCCCGCCATGGCGGCGCCCGAGTCGCCGCTGAGGACGAACGCCATGAAGACGCAGACCATGATCAGGGCGGCGGAGTTGATGACCCGGCTGGTCTCCGCGAGGCCGACGCGTACCGCGCGCGCGTTGTCGCGGGTGTGCACCCACTCCTCGTGCATGCGGCTCACCAGGAAGACCTGGTAGTCCATCGAGAGCCCGAAGAGCAGGGACAGCATGATGACCGGCAGGAAGGCGTTGATCGGGCCCTCCTTGCCGAGGCCGAGCAGTTCCAGGCCCCAGCCCCACTGGAAGACCGCGACCAGGACGCCGAAGGAGGCCGCGGCGGCGATCAGGTTCATCAGGGCCGCCGTCAGCGGCACCACCAGGGAGCGGAAGGCGACCAGCAGGAGCAGGAAGCCGAGTCCGATGATCGTGGCGATGAACAGCGGGAGGCGGTCGCCCGTGACGGACGCGAAGTCCTTCGAGACGGCCGTCACCCCGCCCACGTGGGCCTGTGCCCCGGCCGCGGGGATGACGTCGTCACGCAGCCGGTCGATGAGCCGGTCCGTCTCCGCGGACTGCGGTGACGTCGTCGGCACGACCTGGATCACCGTCACACCCCGCGCGGGCGGCAGCGCGGCCACCTGTGCCACGCCGGGCGTGTCTTTGAGGCTCTTCACCAGGGTGCCCGTCGCGCCGCCCTCGGTGACCACCTGGAGCGGTCCGTTGAAGCCGGGACCGAAGCCCTCGGCGAGCAGGTCGTAGGCCTTCCTGGTGGTCGTCGAGGCGTCGTCGTTGCCCTGGTCGGTGGCGCCGAGGCGGAGCGACAGCACCGGAACGGCCAGGACGGCCATGAGGACCAGGGCGAGCGCGGCGGTCCTGCGGGGGCGCTTCTGGACCCCCGTCGACCAGCGGGCGGCGAGACCGGAGGCGTTCTCCGGCTCGGGCCCCTGGGCGGCCAGCCGGCGCCGCTGGCGGCGGCTGAGCACGCGCGGGCCGAGGAAGCCGAGCAGGGCCGGCAGGAGGGTCGTGGCGGCCAGGACACTCAGCACCACGGTCAGGGAGGTGCCGATGACCACGCCGTCCAGGAAGCGCAGTCGCGTCACCAGCATGCCGGCGAGGGCGATGCAGACCGTGCCGCCCGCGAACAGCACCGCCCGGCCCGAGGTGTTGAGGGCGGTGACCGCCGACTCCTCGGGGTCCAGGCCCCGCAGGATGCCGCGCCGGTGGCGGGTGACGATGAACAGGGCGTAGTCGATGCCGACGCCGAGGCCGATCAGGGAGGCGAGCAGCGGGGCGATGTCGGGGACGTCGGTGGTGTGGCTGAGCAGCTGGGTGGCGAACAGGCCCATGCCCACACCGAAGACGGCGATCGCGATCGGCAGCATCATCGCGAAGAAGGAGCCGAACGCCAGGAACAGCACGACCGCCGCCGCGACGATGCCGACCGTCTCCGACAGCCCCTGCGGCGGTTCCTGCACGCGCTGGATCGCCTGGCCGCCCAGTTCCACCTGCAGGCCGGCCCGCTCGGCCCCCTGCGCGGTGTCCACGACGTCCTCGACAAGTCCCTTGGGCACCTCGTTCGCGCGCTTGACGAAGGTCACCTGGGCGTACGCGATCGTGCCGTCCCGGCTGACCTGCGCGGCCCCCTGGGCGCCGTAGGGACCGGTCACCGCGCCGACGCCCGGCATCTTCGCGATCTTCTCCAGTGCGGGCCGGATACGGTCCTGGACCGCCTGGTCCCGCACCGAGCCGTCGTCGACCTTCCAGACCACCGTGTCGGTGTCGCCCGAGGTGTCCGGGAAGGCCTTCTCCATCAGGTCATACGCGCTCTTGGAGTCCGTGTCGGGCAGGGAGAACACGTTCGCGTAGTTCGTGCCCGCCGCCGAGGCCGAGAAGCCCAGCCCGAACAACGCCCCCACCCACAGCAACAGGACCACCAGCCGGTGCCGATAGCACCAGCGTGCCAATACCGCCACGCTCCACACTCCCCTTGTCGGTCGTCGGTCGGTCCCCCAGGTCCTCGCAACAGGATCGGCGGCGGCACGCGCGCGTGCACATGAGAGGCCCATGACTCTCAAGGAACTCCAAAGGGCGAACCGGCCCGGCTGTCAGTGGCCCGGCCGATACTGGGGACATGACTGGGGGAGAGACGAAGAGTCCGGGCACGGTGCTGGTGGTGGAGGACGAGGAGAGCATCGCCGACGTCCTCGCCATCGCCCTGCGCTACCACCGGTTCGAGGTGATGGTCGCGGGCTCGGTCCGCGAGGCGCTCGCGCTCACCGACCGCACCCGCCCGGACGCGGCCCTGCTCGACGTCATGCTGCCCGACGGCGACGGCCGCGCCCTCGGCCGTGAACTGCGCGCGCGGCGGCCCGACCTGGCGCTGGTCTTCCTCACCGCGCGGGACTCCCCCGCCGAGATCGTCGGCGCCCTCGGCTTCGGCGACGACTACATCACCAAGCCGTTCAACATCGACGAGGTCGTCGCCAGGATCACCGCGGTCCTGCGCCGCACCCGCCCGGCCGACGTCCTGCCGCAGCACCCGCCGCTGCGCTACGGCGACCTGGAGCTGGACGAGACGACGTACTCGGTGCACCGCGACGGCCGCACCGTCCAGCTCACCCCCACCGAGTACGCGCTGCTGCGCTTCCTGGTGCGCAACGGCGGCCGGATCGTGCCCAAGGAGCAACTCCTGCGCCACGTCTGGCAGTACGAGCACACCCCGCCGGAGTCGACGGTCGTCGAGACGTACATCAGCTACCTGCGGCGCAAGCTGGACACCCTGGGACCGCCGGTGATCACCACCCGGCGCGGTGTCGGATACGGGCTCGCATGAGGGTGCGCCTGGCTCGTCGCCGACACGGCATCCACTCGCTGCGCGGCAAGCTGACGCTGGCCAACGTGGTGCTGCTCGCGATCGGCATCGTCGCCGCGACCGCGGTCAGCGTGATGGGCATGCGGTACTACCTGCTCGACCAGATCGACGGCGAACTCCTCAAGACCCGCGACTCCCTGGGCGGTTCGCAGCTCACCCTGCGGGAGATCGACTCGCTGAGCATGCTGGGCTTCGTGCGCGACCGGCTCATGCCCGCGCGGCAGGAATCGAGCGGTGAGCGCTCGGCGGAGACCGTCTTCGCGCTGGTCGACCGCCGGGGCGTGCCGATCGGAATCCTCGGCTTCGATCCGACCGAGTCCCAGCAGGGCCTGGCGAAGGCCGCAGGCGACCCGCGCGCGCTCGCTGCCGACTCAGAGCCGCACGACGTCACCCTGGACGGCTCCACCTACCGCGCCACGGCGGCCCGGCTCGGCGACGGCTCGTACGCGCTGCTCGCCGCGCCCACCGACGTCCTGCACCAGGGCGTCGCCAAGGCCGTCCGGCTCGACCTCGCGATCGGCAGCCTGCTCCTCGCGCTGCTGGCCTGTCTGACGATGTTCAGCGTCCGGCGCCGGATGCGGCCGCTGGAGGACATGGTCGAGACCTCGTCGGCCATCGCCGAAGGCGATCTGACCCGGCGCATCCCCTCCAGCTGCGACGCCACCCTGGAGGTCGAGCAGCTGCGGGTCGCCCTCAACTCCATGCTCCACCAGGTCGAGTCGGCGTACCGCACGCGCGAGCGCAGCGCGGCCCAGCTGCGCAGTTTCGTCGCCGACGCCTCGCACGAGCTGCGCACCCCGCTGTCCGCGATACGCGGCTACCTCCAGCTGTACGACAAGGGCATGCTCTCCGACCCGGACGAGCGCAAGCGTGCCTGGGCGCGGGTCCTCGCCGAGACCGACCGGATGGGGCGGCTCGTCGACGAGCTGCTCACCCTCGCCCGCCTCGACCAGCAGCCCGAACTGCGGTTCAGGAACGTCGACCTGAGCCGGCTGGTGCGGGACGCGGCCGAGGATCTGCGGGTGCAGCAGCCCGACCGGCCCGTCGAGGTCGCCGCCGAGGGCTCCCTGCTGGTGCGGGCCGACGAGTCGGGGCTCAGACAGGTCCTGGGCAACCTGGTGGGCAACGTGCGCACGCACACGCCCGCCGAGGTGCCGGTGCGGCTGGGGGTGGAGCGCGAGGACGGAGTCGTACGGCTGTCTGTCGCGGACCAGGGACCGGGGCTGTGCGCGGACGACGCGGCCCGCGTCTTCGACCGGTTCTTCCGGGTCGGCGGCGGCGCGGGCAGCGGCCTTGGCCTGGCGATCGTGCAGGGCGTGGTCCGGGCCCACGGCGGCGAGGTGGCGGTGCGCACGGCGCCGGGCGAGGGGCTGGCGGTGACCGTCACCCTGCCGGTGCGGGAGTGTGCGGGGCAGTGACTCAGGCCGCCCGGACGTGCTCGGCGAGCCTGCGCGCGGTCCGCCGCGTACGTCCGCTCAGTCGGCCGTCACCAGGGCCCACACGGTCTTGCCGTGCCCGCCCCGGCTCCACACGCCCCACGCGGCGGCGACGTTCTCCACCACGTGCAGACCCCGGCCGGTCTCCTCGAACTGGCCGGCCGCCCGCAGCCGCGGTGCAGGCCCGCCCTCGTCGGAGACCTCTATGAGACAGGAGCCGTCCGCGAGAGCGGTCACCGCGACCTCGAACTCCCGCTCCAGGAGCGGCCCGTGGCGCACCACGTTGGTGGCCAGTTCCGACACCAGCAGGACCGCGTCGGCCAGCGACGAGCCATCCGGCCCGTGTCCCCAGTCGGCCAGATGGTCCCGGACCCGGCGCCGGGCGAGACCGACGGAAGCCGGATGCCGGGGCAGCCGGAAGGAGTTGCGCCTCAACACGTCTGCTCCGGCGCGATCGCGTCGGGATCAGATCCAGCTCAGGCGCCAGAGCCGGAAGACTCCGGTGCCGTCCGAGAGGTACTGGCCGCCGCCGACGTCCTCTGTGGTCACGACGTAGTCCTTGGCCTGCCACAGGGGGATGACCGGCACATCGTGGGCGACCGAGGTCTGGAGGTCGCGGAAGTCCTGCTCGGCGTCGCTGCGGTCGGCGTAGCGCTGGCTGTCCTGGATCAGATGGTCGACCTCGTTGCTGCTGTAGCCGGTGTTCATGGTGCCGTCGGTGCCGACCAGCGGGGAGCCGTAGGTGTCCGGGTCGGGGAAGTCGGCCACCCAGCCGACCGCGTAGGCGTCGAGCTTCCCGCTCGCCCAGCGCTTTTGGAAGTCGGTCCACTCGTAACCCTTGAGCGTCACCTTGAACAGGCCACTCGCCTCCAGCTGCTTCTTGAGCTCCTTGGCCTCAGCGGCGGCGGAGCCGCTGTTCAGGCCGTAGCCGTAGGTGAAGCTGACCGGCGTGGTCACGCCGGCCTCGGTGAGCAGGGCGCGTGCCTTCTTGACGCTCGGCTCCGGGTAGGCGTCGAAGAACGACGTGGTGTGGCCGGTGATGCCCGTCGGGATCAGCGAGTAGAGCGGGTCGACGGTGCCCTCGTACACCGTGGCGGCCAGCTGCTCGCGGTTGATGAGCCAGGCCATCGCCTGACGCACCTTGTCGTCGTGCAGCGGCTTGCCCGCGCGGGTGTTGAGGTAGAGGTTGCGGACCTCGGAGCTGTCGGCCTCCGAGACGCGCTGACCGGGATCGCTCGGGTTGAGTCCGGCGAGGACGTCCGGCGGCAGCTGGCGGTAGGCGACGTCGAGCTGCTTGGACTTCCAGGCGCTGCTCAGCTTGTCCGAGTCGCCGTAGTAGTCGAGTTCGACCGGGCGGCCGGTGCTCTTGATCTCGCCCTTGTAGTCGCCGTTGGGCGTGAGGACCGCCTTCTTGCCCTTCCTGTACGTCGTCAGCTCGTACGGCCCGGTGCCGTCGACGCCGTTGTCGGTGCGCAGGGAGTTGGCGGGGTACTTGGTGCTGTCGACGATGGCGCCGGCCCCTGTGGCCACCTTGAACGGGAAGGTGGCGTCGGGCGAGGACAGCCGGAAGGTGACCGTCCGGCCGCTGGCGCGGACCGACTCCAGGGTGTCCAGCAGGGTGGCAGGACCCACGTCGGAGTTGATCTTCTTGACCCGGTCGAAGGAGTACTTGACGTCCTTCGCGGTCATCTCGCGGCCGCTCGGGAACTTGAGACCCTCGCGCAGCACACATTGGTAGGTCCGCAGATCACTGCCCTCGAACGCGCAGCTCTCGGCCGCGTCGGGCACGGGCGTGACGCTGCCCGGCTCGAAGGCCAGCAGTGACTGGAAAACGTTGTTGAACAGCGCCCAGGAACCGGCGTCGTAGGCGCCGGCCGGATCGAGTGCGGTGACCTCGTCGGTCGTCCCCACCTTGATCGTCCTGCCCGTCGCGCCTCCGGACGGGAGCAACTGCCAACCGCCTACTCCCACAGCCCCGAGAACCAGCAGCGTCGCGAGAATCCGCATGCGAACCGACCGCATCGGTTTGCCCTCCCCGGACCCCAGTGGGTCCCAGTGCACATGCCACCCCCTAGTGGCGCGGATCACCTAATCACAGGTGTTTCACCTGGGGGAAGAGGGATTTGTCGAGTTGGGCAAGACGTTACCGCAAGAAATTTCAGCCATGTTTCACAGGTCTCTCACAGCCTCTCCCCGCGTAAGTCCTCCGGACGCTGTCAGGTCTGCTTCGACGCCAGTTCGATCACCGTGATGTCCGAAGGGGCGCCCACGCGCGTGGGCGGGCCCCAGGCGCCGGCGCCGCGGCTGACGTAGAGCTGTGTGTCGCCGTAGCGCTCCAGGCCGGCGACCGTCGGGTTCGCGGCCTCGGCGAGGAAGTTGCCGGGCCAGAGCTGGCCGCCGTGGGTGTGGCCGGAGAGCTGGAGGTCGACGCCGTGGTCGACCGCGTCGTGGATCTGGACCGGCTGGTGGGCGAGGAGCACGCACGCGCGTGCCGTGTCCCGGTCGCCGAGGGCCTTGGCGAAGTCGGGGCCCTGGCCCTCGCTCTCGCCCGCGATGTCGTTGACCCCCGCGAGGTCGAACCACGCCAGTTCCGTACGGTCGTTCTCCAGCGGGGTCAGACCGAGCCGCCGTACCTCCTCGACCCACTGCTCGGCGCCGGAGAAGTACTCGTGGTTGCCGGTGACGAAGAACGAGCCGTGCCGTGCCTCGAGCCGGGCGAGGGGGGCGGCCGCCGGACCGAGGTCCTTCACGCTGCCGTCGACCAGGTCGCCGACCACCGCGATCAGGTCGGGCCGGGTGGAGTTGATGGTGTCGACGACCTTCTGGGCGAAACCGCGCCCCAGCACCGGGCTCAGGTGGATGTCGCTGACCACCGCGATCCGGTAGCCGTGCGCCGCGCGCGGGAGCTTCGCCAGCGCCACGGTGACCCGCTTGACCTTCGGCCCGCGCAGCACTCCGTAGGTTCCGTAGCCGACGGTCCCCACGGCGGCCGCGGCGGCGGCTCCGGCGACGACCCGGGAGACGAAGAGGCGGCGGGAGGGGGCGGCGACGAGAGGGGGCGGGCCGGATTCCTGCACCTGCCCGGACGTCTGCCCCGGCTCCCGCGGCTTCTCGGACGCCTGCCCGCCCTCTCCCGGCTCCCGCGGCTTCTCGGTCGGCGCTCCCGCCGGCACCCGCTCCGGACGCGGTACGGCTTGCGCGGCCGGCTGCCCGCGCCCGTCCCGGCGTTCGAGGAAACGGCGCAGCAGGGGCCGTACGACCTCTCCCGCCACGACCGCGAGCAGCAGGTAGATCGACAGCGCCAGCCACAGGAAGCCGGGCCACGCGAGCACACGCTGGAGCCAGAAGGGGGCGCCGGTCCGCTCCGCGACCAGGGCGCCGATCGCCAGCAGCCAGCCGCCCCCGATGAGCACCGCGCCCACGCGGCGGGCCCGCCCCGGGCCGCTGGTCGTGTCGCGGAACAGGCGGCGCCACAGGTACCAGTTGGCCGTCACGAGGACGGTCAGGGCGAGCAGTGCGAAAACGATGACCACGGTCTGCTAACTCTCGGGGGTCGGCTGTGAGTTCCGGCGCAGTGCGCGCACTCCACGCAACCCGATGAGCCCGACGACCGTCCCCAATACGAAGGAGACGACGGCCAGCAGCAGGTGCACCCAGAAGTACCCCGTCGGGTCGCCCGCGTCGTCGAACGCGAGCCCGCTGGCGTCCTTGACGAGGTTCTTGACGAAAGTGAGCCAGATGACCCAGCTCCACACCCCGAAGGCGAGCAGGAACCAGGAGACGGGGCGGCTGAGCTTCATGGGTCCAGTATCGCCGTCCGCCACCCGGTCGGGCGGGCGGGGTGGGGAGGGCAACGGGACTTCACCGTCCGCGGCCTGTACGTTCCTGAGCGTGTCCGCTCCCCTGAAGAAGACCGCCAGGCGATCCCTGCTGGTCACCTCCGCCGCCCTGTCGTCCCTCGCGCTGACCGCGCCTGTCGCCCTCGCGGCCCCCAGTCCGTCACCGAGCGCCTCCCCGAGCGCCACGCCCCCGGCGAAGATGTCGACCGTGGGCGGCACGCGGCTCGGCCAGGCGGGCACCCAGGTCAATCTCGCCAGCGGGGTCCCGGCGCTGCCGAAGGACATCACGGCGCGGTCCTGGATCGTCACCGACGCCGAGTCCGGCGATGTGCTCGCCGCGCACAACGCGCACTGGCGGCTGCCCCCGGCGAGCACCATGAAGATGCTCTTCGCGGACACCGTGCTGCCGAAGTTCGCCAAGACCGAGCAGCACAAGGTCGTGCCCTCCGACCTCGCGGGCATGGGCGCCGGTTCCAGCCTGGTCGGGATAAAGGAGGGCGAGACGTACACGGTCCACGATCTGTGGCTCGGTGTTTTCCTTCGCTCCGGCAACGACGCGGTGCACGTCCTGTCGGCGATGAACAAGGGCGTCACCAAGACCGTCACCGAGATGAACGAGCACGCCGAGGAGCTCCAGGCCCTCGACACGCACGTGGTCAGCCCCGACGGCTACGACGCCCCCGGCCAGGTCTCCTCCGCCTACGACCTGACCCTGTTCGCCCGCTCCGGGCTGCAGAAGAAGGACTTCCGCGAGTACTGCTCGACGGTCACCGCGAAGTTCCCGGGTGAGACGAAGACGGACAAGAAGGGCAAGATCGTCCGCAAGCCCTTCGCGATCCAGAACACCAACCGGCTGCTGAGCGGCGACTACGACATCTCGCAGTACCAGGGCATCGCAGGTGTGAAGAACGGCAACACCACCAATGCCGGCGCCACCTTCACCGGTGTCGCCGAGCGCAATGGCAGGGTGCTGCTCGTCACGATCATGCACCCGTCGAAGGAAGAGCACAACGAGGTCTACAAGGAGACCGCGAAGCTCTTCGACTGGGGCTTCAAGGCGGCCGGCAAGGTGGAGCCGGTGGGTGAGCTGGTGCCGCCGAAGGGTGCCGCGCGGCAGGAGACCTCCGGTGAGGCCGGGGGCGGTTCCGGCGGCTCCGGGCAGTCCGCGGGTCCCGGGGCTTCGGCGAAGCCCGTCGCGTCCGCCACGGCCAACGGGGGCTCCCGCGGCATGGAGACCGCCTTCGCGATCGCCGGCGGCCTCCTCGTGCTGCTCGCCGGCGCGGCGTACCTCGTCAACCGCCGCTGGCCGCTGCCGGATCTGGTACGTCGTCGCTCGCCTCGTCCGTGAGCTCCTGCGCCTTGCTCCCCGTCGCCGTCCACGCGGCGCAGAACAGCACCAGTTTCGCCGTGAAGTTGATCCACAGCAGCAGGGCGACGGGGACGCCGAACGCGCCGTACATGCTCTTCGTCGCCACGCCCTGCATATAGCCGCTCAGCAGCAGCTTCAGCAGCTCGAAGCCGACCGCGCCGGTCAGTGCGGCGACGACCAGCCGGCGGCGCCCCGGCTCAACCCCGGGCAGCAGGGTCAGGACGTACAGCAGGAGCAGGAAGTCGGCGAGTACGGCGACGACGAACGCGGCGATCCGCAGCAGGACCCGTCCCGCGCTGCCCTCCTGGAGGCCGAGTTCCCCGCCGATCCAGTCGACCAGCGCGGAGGCGACGGTGGAGATGGCGAGCGTGACCAGGACGGCGCCGCCGAGCCCTACCAGGATGCCCAGGTCCTTGCCCTTGCGCAGGATCGCGTTCTCGTCCTCGTCGGGCAGCTCCCACACCGCGCGCAGACACTCGCGCATCGAGCCGGCCCAGCCGATGCCGGTGAACAACAGGGCGGCCGCGGCGATGAGGCCGACGGTGCCGGCGTTCTGCACCAGGTCACCGATGTTCAGCTGGTCGGAGATGCCGGGGACCTGGTCCGCGATCTTGTCCTGGAGGTCGTTCTGCTGCTTCGTGCTGAGCGTGGCGGCGGCGATCGCGGCGGCCACGGTGAGCAGCGGGAACAGCGCGACGAAGCTGGTGAACGTCATCGCCGCGGCCAGCCGGGTCCACTTCACCCGGTCCAGCCGTTCGTACGACCGCCACGCGTGCGAGGCGGTCAGGCGCACCCAGAGCGGCCCGACGACGGGGAGTCTCTTCAGCCAGTCCATGATCGGATCTTGCCCTCCGTGTGGAAGACCGATGTGTGAGTACCCCGAAAACACGTGCAAGCGGCGCGTGCGGTGCAGATGAGTCAGCGTGCCCGCTACCACTCGGCCGGCACCGTGCGCTGCAACTCCGCAATATTGAACGACATCCCATTAATCACCCATCTCGGGTAGAGAGCTGATGTTTGCTGGCAAATTGTCCCTATAGCGGCGATACGGTCACCCGCATGTCTGCCGACACCGTTCCCGTCACGGGATGGGGCCGCACCGCCCCACCGCGGCCCCTCCCGTCCGCCTGCGGAGCTACGAGGAGGCCGTGGCCGCCGTCCGGGGCTGCGGGACCCGCGGCGGCATCCCGAGGGGCCTGGGGCGGGCCTACGCGGACGCGGCACAGAACGCCGGCGGCGCGGTGTTCGACATGACCGCCCTGAACCGCGTCCACGCGATCGACGCCGACAGCGACACCGTGCTGTGCCACGCGGGGGGATCCCTGCACCGGCTCATGGAGGTGCTGCTGCTCCTCGGCCGGCTCGTGCCGGTGACGCCCGGCACCCGCTACATCACCGTCGGCGGCGCGATCGGCGCGGACATCCACGGCAAGAACCACCATGTGTCCGGCTCCTTCTCCCGCCATGTGCTGTCCTTCGAACTCCTCACCGCCGACGGCGAGATCCGCACCGTGCGCCGCGGCACGCCCCTGTTCGACGCGACCACCGGCGGCATGGGCCTGACCGGGATGGTCCTCACCGCGACGGTCCAGCTCCAGCCTGTCGAGACCTCGCTGATGTCGGTCGACACGGAACGCGCGCGGGACCTCGACGACCTGATGACCCGTCTGACGACCGGAGATCGCGGATACCGCTATTCGGTCGCCCGGATCGACCTGCTGGCCCGCGGGGCCGCGACGGGACGGGCGGTGCTCACCCGGGGCGACCACGCACCGCTGGACGCGATGTGTTCACCTCCGACCTGGCCCGCCGTCTCTCCCTCTGAGTCCTCTGAGTCCTCTGCGCCCTCTGCGTCTCCCGAGTCCTCCGACTCCACTGAGTCCACTGAAGATCCCCGGCCCTCTCAAGGAGCTGTTCGTGAAGGACGCCTTCGGCATCCCCGAGTCCCTGCTCGTCCTCGGCGGTACGTCCGAGATCGCGCTGGCCACCGTCCGTCGTCTCGTCGCCCGTCGTACCCGCACGGTGTGGCTGGCGGGGCGCCCCTCCCCCGGCCTGGAGTCGGCCGCCACGCAGCTGCGCACCCTGGGGGCCGAGGTCCACACCGTCGCCTTCGACGCGCTGGCCCCCGAGTCCCACGAGTCGGTGCTCGGCAAGGTGTTCGCCGAGGGCGACATCGACATGGTGCTCCTCGCCTTCGGGATCCTCGGCGACCAGGCCCACGACGAGCGCGAGCCGGTCGCCGCGGTGCGGGTGGCGCAGACCAACTACACGGGCGCCGTCTCGGCCGGCCTGGTGTCCGCGCGCGCGTTGCAGGCCCAGGGGCACGGCTCGCTCGTCGCGCTGTCCTCCGTCGCCGGTGAGCGCGCCCGCCGGGCCGACTTCATCTACGGCTCCAGCAAGGCGGGCCTCGACGTCTTCACGCAGGGGCTGGGCGACGCCCTGCACGGCACGGGCGTCCACGTCATGGTCGTACGCCCGGGGTTCGTGCGGTCGAAGATGACGGCCGGTCTCGAGGGAGCACTTTTCGCCACCACTCCGGACGCCGTCGCGACGGCCATCGAGCTGGGTCTGCGGCGCCGCTCGGAGACGGTATGGGTACCGGGAGCGCTGCGGGTGGTGATGTCGGCGCTGCGGCACGTGCCGCGGGCGGTGTTCCGGCGGCTGCCGCTGTAACTCCGGGTATGTCCGCTGTGACTCCGGGTATGGCCCGGTGAAGCTGCGGGTACGGCTGGTGGAACCGCGGTTACAGACCCTGTACCAGGAGTTACAGCTGGCTCGTGGGCAGGGAGCCGCGCTCCACATGGCCGGCCTGGGGCGGCACGACCGACCCCCCGAAGGCGAACTCGCGCAGCTTGCGCCACACCCCGTCGGCGCCCTGCTCGTAGAGGGCGAAGCCGGTGCACGGCCACTCCGCCTCGAAGTCGGCGAGCTCCTCGAAGGCGCGGTCCATGGCCGCCTCGTCGATGCCGTGGGCCACCGTGACATGCGGGTGGTAGGGGAACTGGAGTTCCCGCGCGACCGGCCCCGACGCGTCACGGACCTGCTTCTGGAGCCAGGTGCATGCCTCGGCGCCCTGGGCGACCTGGACGAAGACGACGGGTGACAGCGGCCGGAAGGTGCCGGTGCCCGACAGCTTCATCGGGAACGGCCGGCCCGCCGCGGCGACCTCGGTGAGGTGCGCCTCGATGGCGGTCAGCGCGGTGTCCGCGACCTCGGTGGGCGGCAGCAGGGTGACATGGGTGGGGATGCCGTGAGCCGCGGCGTCGCCGAAGCCCGCGCGCCGCTCCTGGAGCAGGCTGCCGTGAGGCTCCGGGACCGCGATCGACACACCGATCGTTACGGTCCCCACGTCGTCTCCTGTTCGTCCCGGTCGTCCTGTCGGATTCGTTCCCAGCCGTCCGGCTATCGACTGTACGGCCACGGCTGTGCTGTGGGCAGGCGCAGGCATAGTGATGTGCAGCGCTCTGCCCGGTGGTGCTGGTGTGCGGTGGTGCGCCCCGTGCCCGGCAGCCGGTGCCGCCGGGCTGTGCCGGCGGTCAGTGCTTGGCGGGCAGGAAGCCCACCTTCTCGTACGTCTGGGAAAGGGTCTCCGCGGCGACCGCGCGGGCCTTCTCCGCGCCCTTGGCCAGGATCGAGTCCAGCGTCTCCGGGTCGTCCAGGTACTGCTGGGTCCGCTCCCGGAACGGCGTGACGAACTCGACGACGACCTCGGCGAGGTCCGTCTTGAGAGCGCCGTAGAGCTTGCCCTCGTACTGCTGCTCCAGCTCCGGGACGCCGGTGCCGGTCAGGGTCGAGTAGATGGTGAGCAGGTTGCTGACGCCCGGCTTGTTCTCGGCGTCGTAGCGGATGACGGTGTCGGTGTCCGTGACCGCGCTCTTGACCTTCTTGGCGGTGGCCTTCGGCTCGTCGAGAAGGTTGATGAGGCCCTTCGGCGTGGACGCCGACTTGCTCATCTTGATCGACGGGTCCTGGAGGTCGTAGATCTTCGCCGTCTCCTTGAGGATGTACGGCTTCGGGATCGTGAAGGTCTCGCCGAAGCGGCCGTTGAAGCGCGTGGCGAGGTCACGGGTCAGCTCGACGTGCTGGCGCTGGTCCTCGCCCACCGGGACCTCGTTGGCCTGGTAGAGCAGAATGTCCGCGACCTGGAGGATCGGGTACGTGAACAGGCCGACGCTGGCGCTGTCGGCGCCCTGCCGGGCGGACTTGTCCTTGAACTGGGTCATGCGGGAGGCCTCGCCGAAGCCGGTGAGGCAGTTCATGACCCAGGCGAGCTGGGCGTGCTCGGGGACGTGGCTCTGGACGAAGAGCGTGCAGCGCTCCGGGTCGAGGCCCGCGGCGAGGAGCTGGGCCGCGGCCAGGCGGGTGTTGGCCGTGAGCTCCTTCGGGTCCTGCGGAACCGTGATCGCGTGCAGGTCGACGACCATGTAGAACGCGTCGTGGGACTCCTGCAGGGCCACCCACTGGCGGACGGCGCCGAGGTAGTTGCCGAGGTGGAACGAGCCTGCGGTGGGCTGGATTCCGGAGAGCACGCGGGGTCGATCAGAGGCCATGCTCACCATTCTCTCAGGTGTCGGCGGCCGATCCGGAACCAGTCGGAAACAGATGCGCCACGGGTGGGAACCGATCCGGTCCGGGCGGTGTACCAATCGTGTGAGGACGCGGGAGGGGGGCCGCATCGTCGATGAGGCCGCGGTGATCGCACGCGTACGCGCCGGAGAGCCGGAGGCGTACGCGGAGCTGGTGCGAGCCCATACGGGCCTGGCCATGCGAGCGGCCGCCGCGCTCGGGGCGGGTGCGGACGCGGAGGACGTGGTGCAGCAGGCCTTCGTCAAGGCCTACTGCTCACTGGGCCGCTTCAAGGAGGGCTCGGCGTTCAAGCCGTGGTTCATGTCGATCGTGGCCAATGAGACGAGGAACACAGTGCGGACGGCGGCACGCCAGCGCACGCTCGCCGGCCGCGAGGCGGCCTTCGCCGGGGCCGAGCCGCTGATACCGGAGTCGGCCGACCCGGCGGTCGCGGCCGTCGAGATAGAGCGCCGCGCCGCACTGGAGTCCGCGCTGGAGAGGCTGAGCGAGGAGCACCGTCTGGTCGTCACCTACCGCTATCTGCTGGAGATGGACGAGTCCGAGACGGCCCAGGCCCTCGGCTGGCCCCGGGGGACGGTGAAGTCCCGGCTGAACCGCGCGCTGCGCAAGCTCGGCAAGCTGCTGCCCGATTTTGAGCCTGGGGAAGGGGGTGATGAGCGTGAGTGAGTCCTACGGCGGTGAGGGCGCCGGCGACAGCGGGCGCGAGCGTGGGTCCCGGCTGCCCGAGGAGCTGCGGGCGCTCGGGCGTTCGCTGGACGTGCCGGGTGCGGGCGGGTCCGAGTCGATGGTGGAACGGGTGCTGGAGCAGATACTCGCCGAGCGGCTGCCGGTCCCGGTGGCCCAGGCTTCGGGTCCCGGTGAGCGGCTGCGGGCGGCGCGGCGGTGGGCGCGCGTGCGGTGGCGTTCGCTGACCGCGACCCTGTGCGGGCTGCTGGCGGTCCTCGCGCTCACACCCCCGGTGCGGGCGGCGGTCCTGGACTGGTTCGCCTTCGGCGGGGTGGAGGTGCGGTACGACCCGTCGGCGGTGCCCTCGCCGGGGGCCGAGGTGCCCGGTTGCGGGCGCTCGGTGTCACTCGCGCAGGCCGAGCGGCGGGCCGGGTTCGAGCCGCTGGTGCCGAGGGCGCTCGGCACTCCGGACGTGGTGACGGTGACGGCCGAGCCGCAGGCGCGGTCTCTGGTGAGCCTGTGCTGGCGTGAGCGAGGGCGCACCGTCCGGCTGGACGAGTACCGGGCCCGGCTGGACATCGGCTTCACCAAGAGTGTGCGGGAGCAGCCGGAATGGCTCTCGCTGGACGGGGACTCCTCCGGCTCCGGGGCGGTCGATGACACGGCTCTGTGGTTTCCGCGGCCGCACCTGCTGAGCTTCTGGCTGGTGGACGCGGCCGGCTCCTCCTACACCCGCGAGGAGCGGACCGCCGGACCGACCTTGCTGTGGATGCACCGGTCGGGCGCCCTGGACGTGCCACAGGTGACGCTGCGGCTGGAGGGGGTCGCGTCGAAGGCGCGGGCTGCGGCGATCGCGAAGTCCCTCGGCGAGACCAGGAGCGTGGGCGCCGAGAAGTCCTCGGATTAGTGCGGGCGGGGTGGGAACCGCGTCGGGCCGGGCGGTGTACCAGAAGTGACACGCGGCTCACGGACGGGCCGCACGGGGACCTTTGGCCGGGGCAGGTGCCGCGCCAGGAATTACGCGATGTGTGACGAAAGGACGTGCTCGCGAGCTTGAGGAAGCGAGGCTGAGTCGATCGAGGGGGATGGCTGTGCGGAGCAGACTCACAGGACTGCGGCTCGGGCCGCGCAGAGCGCTCGCGGCGCTCGCACCATTGGTCGCGGTGGTGACCGTGCTCGCGGCGCCTGCGGCCGGCGCGGCGACACCGCCGACGCGGGAGGCGGGCCTGGACAGGCCCGATCTGGCGATGGTCGTCACCGGCGATTCGGGCCGGACGAAGGCCGTGCGTGCCGACGAGCCGTACTTCACTCGCCTGTGGCAGCTGCTGCAGCCGACGTACACGGGCACGGAGCGGGTCTCGGACGGCTGGGAGGAGGGCCGGTACCCGCCGGTGCGGTTCACCGTGCTGTGGGGGCTGACGGGGGTGGGTGGCTGGCCTCGGACGGATTCGGCGCCGGGGGGTGATGTGGCGGTGGCGCGGCAGGACCAGTTGTTCCTGGCCGGGGACGGCACGCCGTGGGTGCGCTCGGATCCGGCGCCGGAGCGGGAGGACGACGACATCCGCTGGCACCGGGCGCCCCGGGAGGTTTTCGACCGGCTGGACCGGGCGGGCCTCGCGGGCAGCGTCGGGGGGCAGCGGGACGAGAGGTCCAAGGGTTCGGCGGGCCCGGACCGTGCCGTGTGGTGGGCGGTGCCCGGGCTCGTCGTGGGATTCGCGGCGGGAGTCGGCGGCACGCGGCTGATACGCCGCGCGGCGGCCGGGCCAGGAGCCGGGCCGCCGCGGGATGAGCCACGACAGGAACTCATCGATCTCTGAGAGTCGCCGGTCTTTGACAACTCAAGAGAGGACGCGTGTCAGCCGAGGTCGATCTCCGGGTACAGCGGGAAGCCGGCCACGAGGTCGGTGGCCCGGTGGGAGATCTCGTCCGCGACCTTCGGGTCCAGGATGTGCTGGGCCTTGGAGGGGGCGCCCTTGCTGGTGGTGCCGGGCTCCGTGGTGGTCAGGACGCGGTCGATGAGACCGGCCACCTCGTCCATCTCGGCGGTGCCGAGACCACGGGTGGTCAGGGCGGGGGTGCCGATGCGGATGCCGGAGGTGTACCAGGCGCCGTTGGGGTCGGCCGGGATGGCGTTGCGGTTGGTGACGATGCCCGACTCCAGCAGCGCGGCCTCGGCCTGGCGGCCGGTGAGGCCGTAGGAGGAGGTCACGTCGATCAGGTTGAGGTGGTTGTCGGTGCCGCCGGTGACCAGGGTGGCGCCGCGGCGCATCAGGCCCGCCGCCAGGGCGCGGGAGTTGTGCACGATCCGCTGGGCGTAGTCCTGGAAGGAGGGCTGGCGGGCCTCGGCGAGGGCGACGGCCTTGGCGGCCATGACGTGCGGGAGCGGGCCGCCGAGGACCATCGGGCAGCCGCGGTCGACCTGGTCCTTGAGGGAGTCGTCGCACAGCACCATGCCGCCGCGCGGGCCACGCAGCGACTTGTGGGTGGTGGTGGTGACGATCTGGGCGTGCGGCACGGGGTCGAAGTCGCCGGTGAGGACCTTGCCGGCGACGAGACCGGCGAAGTGGGCCATGTCGACCATGAGCGTGGCGCCGACCTCGTCGGCGATCTCGCGCATGATCCGGAAGTTCACCAGCCGGGGGTAGGCCGAGTAACCGGCGACGATGATCAGCGGCTTGAACTCGCGGGCCGAGGCGCGCAGGGCGTCGTAGTCGACGAGGCCGGTGGCGGGGTCGGTGCCGTAGGAGCGCTGGTCGAACATCTTGCCGGAGATGTTGGGGCGGAAGCCGTGGGTGAGGTGGCCGCCGGCGTCCAGGGACATGCCCAGCATGCGCTGGTTGCCGAAGGCCTGGCGGAGCTCGGCCCAGTCGGCGTCGGAGAGGTCGTTGACCTGACGGACGCCGGCCTTCTCCAGGGCGGGGACCTCGACGCGCTGGGCGAGGACGGACCAGAAGGCGACGAGGTTGGCGTCGATGCCGGAGTGCGGCTGGACGTAGGCGTGGCGAGCGCCGAAGAGTTCCCTGGCGTGCTCGGCGGCGAGGGATTCGACCGTGTCGACGTTGCGGCATCCGGCGTAGAAGCGGCGGCCGACGGTGCCCTCGGCGTACTTGTCGCTGAACCAGTTGCCCATCGCGAGGAGGGTGGCCGGGGAGGCGTAGTTCTCGGAGGCGATCAGCTTGAGCATCTCGCGCTGGTCGTGGACCTCCTGGCCGATGGCGTCGGCGACGCGCGGCTCGACGGCGCGGATCACGTCGAGGGCGGCGCGGAAGGCTGTGGACTCGGTGGACAGGGGCTGCTGCTCTGACATGGCGGCCTCCGGGCTGCGTGGCTTGAAGCGGTCACGGATCACGGTTCGGCCCAGGCGCACGGCACTTGGTCACTCACAGGCCGCTCCCTGATGGTCCGTCCCATCCCAGCGCGCCAGTCACGGCCTGTCGGCCAGCCTACCGGGCACGTCGGAGGGCACCTGTGCGGCGTCCGCCATGCGAGCGACGGCTTCGAGGCCGGGCCGCGGGTTCCGGGCCTCGAAGCCGTGGCGGTGGTGGACGTCAGGACAGGGCGTCGGCGAGGCGGTCGATCTGGTCGGGGTCCGAGGCCCAGCAGTAGAGCATCACCTCGTCGGCACCGATACCGAAGTAGGCGTCGGCGGCCTTACGGACCTGCCGCGGTGTGGTGAGCAGGCCGGCCTCCATGTACGCGACGTGGCCACTGAAGGCGTAGTAGTCACGGAGGTTGTGGCGGGCCCGGTCCAGGGTGCTGTCCGGGCCGAGGGCGACGTTCGCCTGGGCGACCAGGCGGGGGCGGCCGGGGCGGTCGTGCTTCTGCCAGGCCGTTTCGGCGTCGCGGAACAGGTTGGACATGAAGGAGGGCGGCAGGGCGGCGCCGAGGAAGCCGTCGCCGAAGCGGCCGACGCGTTCGAGGGCGGCGGGGGCGAAGCCGCCGAACAGGACCTCGGGGCCACCGGGGGTGGTGGGGCTGGGCCCGATGGGGCCGACGCCGTCTCCGTACGGCTCGCCGGACCAGGCGCGGCGCAGCAGGGTCAGTTGTTCGTCGAGGCGGCGGCCTCGGCGGTGGAGGTCGGTGCCGGCGGCCAGACAGTCGTCCTCGCGGCTTCCGACACCGATGCCGAGCGTGAAGCGGCCGCCCGAGAGCCGGTCGAGGGTCGCGGTCTGCTTGGCGAGCAGGGCGGTGTTGTGGAGGGGCGCGATCAGCACCTCGGTCTGGACACGGATGCGGGAGGTGGCGCCGGCGAGGGCCGCAAGGGTGACGAGGGGCTCGGGGTTGTCGTAGACGAGGCGGTCGAGCAGGCCGAGGGTGCGGAAGGGGCTCGCGTCGGCGCGCCGGGCCCAGGTGAGCAGCTGGGCGGGGTCGTCGATGGGGAGGCCGAGGCCGATGTGCATGGGAGAGTCCTCCGGAGGGCGTACGGGATCCGCCGGTCGGCCGGATCCGGTGCCGCCCCTCCGTGGTGCCGCGCGCTGTGCGCGGACCTGCTCCCGTTCTGCGGCGATGGTTCAAGAGAGCGTGTGCGTCAGAGTGCGCCGACCGTAACGCGGTCGGGCGAGGTGCGGCAAAGCGTTTTCGACCGGTGCCCGCTGACACGGTCTCGGGGCACGGCTCGGGGGACACCCGGTCGGGCGGGCTCACCGGCGTGCCCCCGGCACCCCCCTGGCAGCACGCTCAGCCCGCCGAAGCCGCGCCCCCTGTCCTCCCCCTTGGTCAGGCCGTGGGGCCGGTGTGCGCATGTCCGGCGGACAGCTCAGAGATCGGTAAGAGCCTGTCCGGAGGCAGCCCGTCTCTCACCTCCTCCCCTAAGGTCACTTCGTGCTCTTCGGAATGGTGTGTGCTCTTGGTGCCTCGGTCTGCTTCGGGACGGCCACCGTGCTGCAGGCGATGGCGGCACGGGCGGCGGACGCGGGCGGCGGTGACGGCGAGGGGACGGCGTTCGCGGTGACGCTGTTCCTGCGGGCGGTGCGGCAGTGGCGGTATCTGGCGGGGCTCGCCCTGGACGGGGTGGGGTTCCTGTTGCAGATCGCCGCGTTGCGGTCGGTCCCGATCTACGCGGTCGGCGCGGCACTCGCGTCGAGTCTCGCGGTGACGGCGGTGGTGTCGGCGCGCCTGCTGCGGGTCCGGCTGAGCGGGAGTGAGTGGGGCGCGGTCGGGGTGGTGTGCGCGGGGATGGCGCTGCTGGGGATCGCGTCCGGGACGGAAGGCGACCGGGGCGGCCCCGCGGCCTTGAAGTACGCGATGCTCGGGACGGCCCTTGCCGTGCTGGCGCTGGCGCTGCTGGGTGGCCGACTGCCGGAGCGGGGGCGGGCGTTGGCGCTCGGGCTGGGTGCCGGGTTCGGGTTCGGGGTGGTCGAGGTGGCGGTACGGCTGATCGACTCGCTCGCCCCGTCGGCACTGCTGGCCAACCCGGCGACGTACGCGCTTGTCGTCGGCGGTGCTGCGGCGTTTCTGTCGCTGACTTCGGCGCTGCAGCGGGGGTCGGTGACCACGGCGACCGCCGGGATGGTGATCGGGGAGACGATCGGGCCGGCACTGGTCGGGGTGGTGTGGCTCGGGGACCGCACCCGGGAGGGGCTGGCGTGGGTGGCGGTGCTGGGTTTCGCGGTGGCCGTCGCGGGGGCGTTGGCCCTGGCCAGGTTCGGCGAGGCCCCGGCGAATACCGCTCCGCAATCCCCCGCGCGAATTACGTGAGGGGCGTCTGCGTTACTTCCGACACAGCTCGACAGAGTGAGCCATGCCGACCGAAAGACCGATAAAGAGTCACGATCCGGACAGTCGAAAAAAGCTTCGTTGAATATTTGAACGTGATGTGAAGGTGTCGCGTATACGACGGCGTGAGCAGTAATCCCGTCACCGTCACCGTGGCTTATCACGTGGTGCCGGGCCGTGAGGCCGACTTCCACTCCTGGGGGTGGGCCATGCTGGCCGCGAGTTCCCGGCAGCCGGGTTTCCTTGGGGGTGGCGTCCTTGTCGACCGAGAGGCGGAGTGGCATGTGGTCTATCGCTTCGCCAGCGAGCAAACGGCCCGGGCCTGGGAGGATTCCGCCACCGGGACCCAGTGGGACGCCCGGACGGTGGGCTTCGCCCGGCAGACGGAGCGCAGGAGCGTGCGGGGCTCCAAGACATGGTTCGACTCCCAGACCACCGCACCGAAGGCGCCCGCCCCGCCGGCGAAATGGAAACTGTGGTTCGTGAACATGAGCGCGGTATTTCCGCCGGTGCTCCTGTTCAATCTGATCGTTCTTCCTTATCTCGGCGGACTCAATCCGCTCGTCCGCACGCTGCTGTTGTGCCTGTGTGTGACGGCTCTCGTCACCTGGATTCTCATGCCCCGGCTTCAGCGTTTCTTCAAGAAATGGCTGTATCCGCCGCTCCAGGCACTTCGCGGACGGCACAAAAGACGGACCGCATAGGTCCGGAACGAACCGAGGGAGGTGGGCGGGTGAAGACCCTGCTCATCGACAATTACGACTCGTACACGTACAACCTGTTCCAGCTGGTCGCCGAGGTCAACGGCGAGGAACCGGTCGTCGTCCTCAACGACGCGTTCGGCGGCCTTCCCGATCTCGGGGAATACCTTGGGCGGTTCGACAATGTCGTTGTCTCGCCCGGACCAGGGCACCCGGCCGAGCCGCGGGACTTCGGGCTGAGTGGCGCCGTGCTCGCCGCGTCGTCGATCCCGGTGCTGGGCGTCTGTCTGGGGCACCAGGGCATCGCGCTCGGGGAGGAGGCCCGGGTGGAGGCCGCCCCGGAGCCGCGGCACGGGTATTTGTCGGCGGTCCGGCACGACGGACGGGACCTGTTCCAGGGGCTGCCGCAGGACTTCACCGCGGTCCGTTACCACTCGCTGGCCGTGTCCGAGCCGCTCCCGCCGACGCTGGAGGCCACCGCCTGGGCCGAGGACGGCGTGCTGATGGGGCTCAGACACCGCAGCCGGCCGCTGTGGGGCGTGCAGTTCCACCCGGAGTCCGTGCTCACCGAGTACGGCCACCGCATGCTGGTCAACTTCCGCAATCTCACGGCGGAACGGGCCCGCAGGACGCGTTCGAAGAACACCGCGGTGCCCCCGCCCGAGGCAGTGATCCCCCGGCCCGCGCGGCTCGTCCCGCGCCCCCGGCGGGCCGCCGCTCCCGCCTATCGGCTGCACACCCGGCGCATCGCCGGGGCGGTCGACACGGAGGCCGCCTTCACCCGGATGTACGCGGCGTCGCGGCGGGCGTTCTGGCTGGACAGCGCGCTGGTGGAGGAAGGACGTTCGCGGTTCTCGTTCTTCGGTGACGACAGCGGTCCGCTCGCGGAGTTCGTCCGGTACGACGTCGAAAGCGGCCGATGCGAGATCGAGCGGGCCGGGCGGCCGACGCGGAAGGTCACGGCGAGCGCCTTCGACTATCTGGGACGGCAGTTGACGAGCCGCCGGGTGGACGGCGCCGGGCTGCCCTTCGACTTCACCGGCGGTTATGTCGGCTACTTCGGTTACGAGATGAAGGCCGACTGCGGATCGCCGAGCCGGCACACCTCCGACGTCCCGGACGCCTGCTGGCTGTTCGCCGACCGGCTGATCGCGGTGGACCATCTGAAGAGGTTCACGTACGCGGTCTGCCTGGCCGAGGACACCCCGCAGGCCGCGCGGGAGGCCGAGGACTGGCTGGAGAGCGCGCTGGCCCAGCTGACCTTCGTCGCCACCGAGCCGGAGCCGACGTCGGCCCTCGGACAGCCGGCACCCGGCCCTTCGGCGCCCGCCGCCCGCACCGGTCCCGATCTCGGTGCCGCCGAGCCCTGGCTGGTGCGGGACCGGGAGACCTATCTCGCCGACATCGAGTCCTGCGGACGCGAGCTGCGGGCGGGCAGCAGCTACGAGGTCTGCCTGACGAACGCGGCCCGGTTACCCGCCCCGCCGGACGCGTACGAGTTCTACCGGGTGCTGCGCCGGGTCAACCCGGCCCCCTACGCGGCGTTCCTGAGGTTCGGGGACGTCGACGTGGCTGGTTCCTCGCCCGAGCGGTTCCTGCGGATCACCCGGGACGGGATCGCCGAGGCCCGGCCCATCAAGGGCACCGCGCCGCGCGGGGCCGGACCGGAGGAGGACGCCCGGTTGCGGGACGCGCTGGCGGCGGACGCCAAGACGCGCGCCGAGAACCTGATGATCGTCGACCTGCTCCGCAACGACCTGGGGCGGGTGTCCCGGACCGGCTCGGTGCGGGTGACCCGGCTGATGGCCACGGAGACGTACGCGACCGTGCACCAGCTCGTGTCCACCGTGGAGGGGCGGCTGCGGGAGGGGATCGACGCGGTGAAGTGCGTGCGGGCCTGCTTTCCCGGCGGCTCGATGACCGGGGCGCCGAAGCTGCGCACGATGGAGATCATCGACTCCCTGGAGACCGAGGCCCGCGGGGTCTACTCCGGTGCTCTCGGCTATCTGGGGTGCGGTGGGGGCGCGGATCTCAACATCGTGATCCGTACGGCCGTGTTCGCCGACGGGCTGATGCAGCTGGGGGCCGGAGGTGCGATCGTCCTCGACTCCGATCCGGTGGCCGAGTACGACGAGATGCTGCTGAAGACGGCGGCGCAGATGAGAGCCCTGCACCTGCACACCGCGGAGCGGACGCTGGAGCAGCGGCGGCACGCGACGGTCCGCGCGGACGCCCGCGGGGGTCACCCGGCCACCGAGGAGCCGGTCCGATGACGACTGCGCAGAACGTGCTGTCCCCGGCCGGTTTCGACTCCCCCGGCAATCTCGCCGCCCAGCTCGCCGATCTCGCCGAGCGGCGCGGCTGGGGGGACCGGCCCGCCTTCCACCAGGGCCACCGGGCCTGGACGCACGGTGAGGTGCACGCGCTCGCGGCCCGGGCGGCGACCGGGCTCGCGGGGCAAGGCACTGGGCCGGGTGACCGGGTGGTGCTGGCGTTGCCGGACGGGATCGCCTGGGTGACGGCCTTCCTCGCCGTCGCGCGTCTCGGGGCCGTCGCCGTCCTCGTCAACCCCGAACTCCCCGCCGCCGACCACGCGTTCATGGCCGCGGACGCCGAAGCCGCGCTGTGTGTGACGGGGCCGGGCCTGGAGGACCGCTTCGCCGGGCGGCCCCGGCTCGGCGCCGACCAGCTGCTCGCGCTGACCGCCTCCGCCGAGCCGGCGCCCGCCCATCCGGTCGACGCGCACGCGCCGTTGTACGTCCAGTACACGTCGGGCACCACGGGCCGTCCCAAGGGGGTCGTGCACACGCACGGCGACCCGAAGGCGTACCACGACCTGATCGGGCGGCGGCTGCTGCGGGTCACCGCGGACGACGTGACCCTCTCGGTGTCGAAGCTGTACTTCGCCTACGGCTTCGGAAACGCGTTCGTCTTCCCGCTGTTCTCCGGTTCCTCGGCCGTCCTCGTGGACCGGCGTCCGACCCCGGCCGCCGTCGACGAACTCGTCGTCCGGCACCGGGTGACGCTGCTCTACTCGGTGCCGTCGGCGTACGCCGCGCTGGTGGCCGACCGGGGCAGCGGGCACGGGGCGTGCTTCGCCTCGGTGCGGGCCGCGGTGTCGGCCGGTGAGGGACTGCCGGAGGAGCTGGGCAGGCGGGTCGCGGAACTGCTCGGCGCGCCGGTGCTGGAGCAGATCGGCTCCACCGAGGCCGGGCACGCCTTCTGTGCCAACGGCTTCGACCACAACCGCCCGGGCACCGTCGGCCGCCCCGTGCCCGGCTTCGAGGTGGAACTGCGCGACCGCGCGGGGGAGCCCGTCCCGGAGGGCACGGAGGGCGAGCTGTGGGTGCGCGGCCCGACGGTGACGCCCGGCTATCTCAACCGGCCCGAGGAGACCGGGCGCGCCCTGGTCCGCGGCTGGCTGGCCACCCACGACCGGGCGGTCCGCGAGCCCGACGGCACCTACCGGCATCTGGGCCGCGCCGACGACATGGAGATGGTCGGCGGCATCACCGTCTCGCCGCTGGAGGTGGAGGCCGTACTGCGTGCCCACCCGGCGGTACGGGAGGTCGCGGTCGTGGCCGTCACCGACGGGAGGGGGGCCAGGCGGCTGCGAGCGTTCGTCGTCCCCGTCGCGCCGGTCCCCGACGGGAGCCTCCAGGAGGAGCTCCTCCGGCTGGCCCGCGAGAAGTTGGCCGCCTTCAAGGTGCCCAGAAGCGTGAGCCTCGTCCCGTCGCTCCCCCGCACCCCGACCGGCAAGCTCCGCCGGCACCTGGTCCGCCAGGGCGCCTGGTGACCCCCTCGAGAGCACCGCACAAGCAGCGTAGATGCACCCCAGAGAGGAACGGCCCCATGCGAGAACAGCAACCCCCTTTCACCGACCGGGGGTTCTACCTGGGCCCGGTGTTCCGCCGGGCGGCCGACCGGCACGGCGCCGTGTTCGTCACCCTGGACCGGCCGCTGGACACCCACCCCGCCCTCGGTGTCGATCTGACCTACCCGGCGCTGGCGGAGGTCGTCGAGGAGTTGTCCGGACGCCTGTGGGAGGCGGGGGTCAGGCCCTCGGAGCAGGTGGTCGTACACAAGACGGACAACGTCGACATCGTGCTGCTGACCTGCGCGGTCTCCCGTATCGGCGCGGTGCCCGTGCTGCTCTCCCCCGGGCTGGCCGGTGAGGTGGTCGGGGAGTTGATCGAGCGGCTCAGGCAGCCGTGGCTGGTCACCGACCGGGCCAAGCTGGAGGGACCGCTGCAGGGGGTCGGCCTCCGGGTGCGGCAGGTTCTCGCCGTGGACGACGCGCCGGGCGCCGAGCCCCTGGAGAAATACGCCGGTACCGAGCCCCCGCCGCCCGTACGTCTCCATCCCCGCGAACCGGCGCTGATCACCCACAGTTCGGGCACCACCGGCCTGCCCAAGCTCGCCGTGCACTGCGCGAACACCATGTGGAACCGGCTCGTGCCGCAGAAGGCGATGGGCTGGCCGACGCGCGGGGAGACCGCGGCGCTGCACATGTCGTTCGTGCACTCGCGCTTCTACCATCTGCTCGGTGTCCTGCTGCACTTCGGCAGCCCGCTGGTGCTGATCACCGACCCGGACCCGGCCGCCGTGGGGCCGCTGTTCACCCGGCACCGGCCCGGCATCGTGGAGACGCACCCCAACACCTTCGTGCTGTGGGAGGAGCTGGCCGACGCCCCCGGAGCTCCGCTGTCGCGGGTGCGGTCGTACGGCTCGACGTTCGACGCGATCCATCCGCGTACGGTGCGGCGGTTGCTGAACGCCTCGAAGCGCCGTACCCCCTGGCTGATCCAGCTGTACGGGCAGAGCGAGACGGGGCCGGTGGCCTTCCAGTGGTTCACCCGGCGCAGTGCGGCGCGCGCGGACGGGCGGCGGGTCGGGATCGGCATACCCGGCTTCACGCGCGTGCGGGTGACGGGACCGGGCGGTGAGCGGGTCGCCGCCGGCACGAACGGCAGGATCGAGGCCCGTACCCGGGGCCGCATCCTCACCTATCTCGGCTCGCAGGACCGCTACGACCGTCAACTCCACGACGGCTGGTGGGAGATGGGCGACATGGGTTACCGCAGTCGCCTCGGCACCCTGCATCTGACCGACCGGGAGATCGACCGGATCGACTCCGTGCCCAGCAGTCTGGAGGTCGAGGACGCCCTGATGGAACGTCTGGAGGAGCTGCGGGAGGTCGTCATCGTGCCGGGTGCGGACCGGGAGCCGGTGCCGGTGGTGTGCGTGCGCGGGGACCGGCCGCTGGACCCCGTGCGCTGGCGGGAGGCGACGGCGGATCTGCCGGTGATGGCCGAGCCGCGGCAGTGGCGGTTCGAGGAGCTGCCGATGACGGCGACCTGGAAGGTGAAGCGGGTCGAGATCACGCGGATGCTGGCGGAGGGTGCACGCGCGTGACACCGGTCGTGGTGGTCGGCGCCGGACCCGTGGGTCTGTCGGCTGCGCTCGCGCTGCGGGCTCGCGGCCGGGAGGTCGTGCTGTTGGAGGCGGACCCGAAGGACCGTGAACGGCCTGGCAGCCGGGCCCTGTTCGTGCATCGCGAGACCCTCGCCCTGCTCGACGCGATGCGGCCGGGACTGGCCGGCGAGATCACCGCGTACGGACAGACCTGGCGGACCAGGAGGACCCTGTACCGGGGGCGTGAGGTGTACTCCCGCACCCATCCGCCGACGGAGGGCCCGCCGCCCTTCACCAGCCTGCGCCAGGTGGACACCGAGCGCTTCCTGCGGGCCGCGTGCGAGCGGGCGGGCGTGGAGTTCGTGTGGGACGCACGCGTGCTGGGCGTCCGCACGACGGCGACCGGGGTGTGGCTGGGGTGTGCCGACGGCCGGGAGTGGAGCTGCGAGTACGCCGTGGCCGCCGACGGCGCCCGGTCCGCCGTACGGGGCGCCCTGGGCATCGCCATGGAGGGCGAGCGGGGCGAGGGCTTCCACGTGGTCGTCGACGTGGCCCACCCACCGGGTGCCGAGCCGTCGCCCGAGCGGATCTTCCACTACGAGCATCCGGGCGTCGGCGGCCGCAGTGTGATGCGGGTGCCGTTCACCGGGGGCTTCCAGGTCGACCTGCAGTGCCGGGACGACGACCTGGAGGAGGAGTTCGGGACGGAGGAGGCCGTACGGCGCTGGCTGCCGGCGGTCGCGGGCGAGGGGTACGGGGATCGCGTCCTGTGGGTGTCGACGTACCGCTTCCTGCGCAAGGTGGCCGCCTCGTTCACCGATCCGCACCGGCGGGTGCTGCTGGCCGGGGAGGCGGCGCATCTCTTCCCGCCGTTCGGGGCGCGCGGCATGAACAGCGGCATCGCGGACGCGGCGGGCGCGGCGGAGGCCGTCGCCGGTGGGACGGTCGAGGACTTCGCCGCCGTACGGCGGTCCGCGGCGCTGTTCAACAGTGCCGCCGCCGGTGCCGCGCTGGACCATCTGCGGCCCCGGCGCCGGATCGTCCGGGCCCGTCAGCGGGCGGCGGCCGTGCTCGCGCCGGTACTGCCGTGGTGCGGCTCGTGGCTGGAGCACGCCCCGTACGGGCCGCGGCACGGGGCGCCGGTGAACGCCGGTCTCAAGTACTGAGGAGGCAGTGGCTGTGACGGTGACACAACCGGTCGTCGCGGAGGGGCTGTCGGTGTGGTCGCCGGCCCGTGGGCTGACCCCGGCCGCGGAGGCGACGGCACCTCTCCTCGTCGCGGACTCCTGGCTGGTGCGGGACGGCCGGGTGCGCGGGTTCGAACGGCACCGGGAGCGGTTCCTGCGGGCCTGCGGCGAGGTGGACGGACCTCCGTTGCGCAGACTGCTGGAGTTCTGGCGGGACATGACCGACGCGCTGCCCCGCACGGGCGAGTGGTTCCCGCGTGTCGAACTCGCGCCCGGCTCCCCCGGGTTGCGACTGCTGCTGCGGCCGGCTCCCCCGCTCGGGGCGGCCGTACGAGTCTGGGCGACCGGCCAGTGCGACCCACGGAGCCTGCCCCGCCGCAAGGGGCCCGACCTCGCCGCGCTCGCCCGGGTGCGCGAGCGGGCGGGCGGCGCGGGCGCGGAGGAGGCGGTGCTGGTCGCGCCCTCCGGCACCGTCCTGGAGGCGGCCACCGCCAGCGTCCTGTGGTGGGAGGACGACACCCTGTGCCTGCCCCCGCCCCAGCTGCCGGTCCTGCCCGGGGTGACCAGCGCCCTCGTCCAGGAGCGGGCCGGACGGGAGGGCATTCCCGTCGCCCACCGCGAGCGGACCGTGGCCGAACTGGACGGCCGGGAGGTGTGGCTGGTGAACGCGTTGCACGGAATCCGGCCGGTGACGAGGTGGACGGGCGGGTCACTTAAAGCGGCACCGGCGGACCGCGCCCCGGAATGGCGAGCTTGGCTGGACGACATCATGGAGCCGCTGCCGAAAAGATAGAGCGACGGGACGGACGGGTATCGGCGTGAATTGCCGATACCCGTATTCGGCGTTATTTCTTGGCGGGCTGATAACCCCCCGGCGCCATCCGCGTGGCAATGGCGATCCGGTTGTACGCGTTGATGACGGTCGCCGCCCAGATCAGTGCCGCGACCTGTGACTCGTCGAAGACCTCCGCCGCCTCGGCGTACACCGCGTCCGGCACCCGGCCGTCGTGCACCAGGGTCACGGCCTCGGTCAACGCCAGTGCGGCGCGCTCGCGGGCGGTGAAGAAGGGGGTCTCCTGCCAGGCGTTCAGGGCGTGGACGCGCTGCTCGGTCTCGCCGGCCGCCCGGGCGTCCTTGGTGTGCATGTCGATGCAGAAGGCACAGCCGTTGATCTGCGAGGCGCGAATCCGGATCAGTTCGAGGAGTTCCGGTTCGACCTTGGCGTCCTGGGCCGCGGAAACGGCGGCGGCATGCAGGGAGCCCATCGCCGCGGACACGTCGGGGGTGATTTTCTTGAGGGCCACACGGGATATGGCTGCACTATTACTCATGGGGGCGACTCTATCCGCGCGACCCAATTCGCGTGCCCTTGTTCGGGAATGGCGAACAGCTCGAACTGAACGGCGTCATTCGGGCAGCACCGCGCACAGTGCCTCCAGCGCTCCCGACCAGGCGTGGTCGGGCGGTGTCCCGTAGCCGACGACGAGCGCGTCGCGTCGCTCGACGACGGCCTCGGGGTGCTGGTAGCGGTGCAGGCCGTGGACCGCGAGGCCCTGCCAGGCCGCCGCCCGCAGCGCCGGTTGCTCGGTGCCCGGCGGGAGCCGCAGCACCACGTGCAGGCCGGCCGCGATCCCGGTGGCGTGGACCCGCGGGGCCCGCCGCGCGAGTTCGGCGACGAGGGCGTCGCGGCGGCGCCGGTAGCGCAGCCGGGAGGCGCGCACATGACGGTCGTAGGCGCCGGACGTCAGGAACTCGGCGAGGGTCAACTGGTCGAGGACTCCGCAGGCGTCGATGCCGCCCTTGGCCGCCAGCACCTCCTCCATGAGGCCGGGCGGCAGCACCAGCCAGCCCAGTCGCAGGCCGGGGGCGAGGGACTTGCTGGCCGTGCCCGCGTGGACGACGTGGTCGGGGTCCAGGCCCTGGAGGGCGCCGACGGGCTGGCGGTCGTAGCGGAACTCGCCGTCGTAGTCGTCCTCGACGACCAGCCCGCCGGTGCGGCGCGCCCACTCGACGACGGCCGAACGGCGGTCGCGGTGCAGGGTGCCGCCCATCGGGAACTGGTGGGCGGGGGTGAGCAGCACCGCGCCCTGGTCGGTCAACTCCCGTGGATCGGTGCCGCGTTCGTCGAACGGCAGCGGGACGGTCCGCAGACCGGCGGCCGCGAGCAGGTTCCAGTGCACGTCGAGGCCGTACGACTCCACGGCGACCGTGCGGGCGCCGCGGGCCCGCAGGACCGCGCCGAGGAGCCGCAGGCCGTGCGAGAACCCGGCGCAGACCAGGATGCGTTCGGGGTCGGCGCGCACCCCGCGGGCGCGGGAGAGGTACTCGGCGAGGGCGGTGCGCAGTGCGACGCGGCCGCGCGGATCGCCGTAGTCGAGGGCCTGGTGGGGGGCGGTGTCGAGGGCACGGCGGGCGGCCTTGAGCCACTGAGCGCGCGGGAAGGAGGCCAGGTCGGGGGTGCCGGGGACGAGGTTGTGGGTGGGGCGCCCCGGTTCGCGCCCTGGTTCGCGGGTCCGAGGTGCGGTGCCGGCGGGCGGGACGACCGTCCGGTCAGAGACGCGGGTGCCCGAGCCCTGGCGGGCGGTGAGCCAGCCCTCGGCGACCAGGTCGGCGTAGGCGTCGGCGACGGTGTTGCGGGCGATGCCCAGATCGGCGGCGAGGGCGCGGGAGGAGGGCAGCCGGGTGCCGGGGGCGAGGCGGCCGGTGCGGACGGCCTCGCGCAGGGCGTCGGTGAGACCGCGCCGCACGCCCCCTGCGGCGGGTTCCAGGTGCAGGTCGACGCCGAAAGTGGCCCAGGGTTTCGCCATGAAAGTGGACCATACCCTTGGGCTGCCCGACTCCTAGGGTCGAGACATGACCACAGAGGAAACCGTCCGCCACGCCCCCGAGCACACGCCCCGTCTGTCCTGGGCCCAGCACGCCCCCGAGGTCTACAAGGCGATGCTGCGCCTGGACACGGCCGCCCGCCGGGGTCTCGAACCGCGGCTGCTGGAGCTGGTCAAGATCCGCGCCTCACAGCTCAACCACTGCGCGTTCTGCCTCGACATGCACTCCAAGGACGCCCTCGCGGCCGGCGAGAGCGTCGAGCGGATCATCCAGCTGGGCGCGTGGGAGGAGTCGCAGCACTTCTACACGGAGAAGGAGGTCGCGGCCCTCGCGCTGACCGACGCGGTCACGGTCCTGACGGACGGCTTCGTACCGGACGAGGTGTACGACCACGCGGCCAAGCACTTCGAGGAGGCCGAGCTGGCCCAGCTGATCGCCGCGATCACGGTGATCAACGCGTGGAACCGGTTCGGTGTGACCTGCCGTATGGTCCCGGGCCACTACGAGGCGGGCCGGCACCAGTGAGCCGTACGGACGTCCTGGACCGCGAGGTCGCCCAGGCCCTGTCCGCGCTCAGCGCCACCGCGAAGCAGGGGCTCGGCGACCCGGCCCTCGCCGAACTCGTCGTCATCCGGGCCTCGCAGCTCAACCACTGCGCGTTCTGCCTGGACATGCACCTCGCGATCGCCCGGAAGCACGGGGTGAGCGAGAAGCAGCTGGACCTGCTCGCCGCCTGGGAGGAGGCGGAGGGCGTCTTCGACGAACGGGAGCGGGCCGCGCTCGCGCTGACGGAGGCGGTGACCGTGCTGACGGAGGGCTTCGTGGCGGACGACGTGTACGCCACAGCCGCCCGGCACTTCGACGAAGGCCCGCTCGCCCATCTCCTTGCGCTGATCGTCGCCATCAACAACTGGAACCGGGTGATGGTCGCCCGCCGGATTCCGCCGGGGGGTCACCGGCCGTGAGCATGGTGGACGTCTTTCGCGCCCTGCACCGCAACCGCCTTCCGGGCGACCCTCTCGTCCTGCCCGGCCCCTGGGACGCGGTCAGCGCCCGGGTGTGCGAGGAGGCCGGGTTTCCGGCGCTCGCCACGCCCAGCGCGGGGATCGCCGCCGCGCTCGGCCACGAGGACGGGTCGACGCCGGCCGACGAGATGTTCGCCGCGGTCGCGCGCATCTGCGCGGCCGTGGACATCCCCGTGTCGGCGGACGTCGAGGGCGGGTACGGACTGGCGCCGAAGGAGCTGGTGGAGCGGCTGCTGGAGGCGGGGGCCGTGGGCTGCAACCTGGAGGACTCCCACCAGGGTGTCCTCAAGGACCCGCGCGAGCACGCCGAGTGGCTCGCCGAGGTGCGGTACGCGGCCGGGGACCAGTTGTTCGTCAACGCCCGTGTGGACACGTTCGCCTACGGCGACGGCGATCCCGAACGGGCCATCGAGCGGGCCGCGCTGTACGTCGCCGCGGGCGCCGACTGCGTGTATCCGATCGGCGCCCCGGCGGGCGTACTGCCGTTGCTGCGGTCCGGCATCCAGGGGCCGCTGAATGTGTTCGGGAGACTGGACGGCGAGGGCCCCTCGCCCACCGGACTCGGTGAACTCGGGGCCACTCGTGTCACGTTCGGGCCGGGGCTCCAGCGGAGGGCGGCCCAGCAGCTGCGTGAGACCGCCAAGAGCCTGCGCACATAGGGGCGTTCAGGACAGCCACGCCTTCCAGGTGGACTCGTGGCTGTCCACCCACTTCTTCGCCGCCTCCTCCGGCGTCAGCTTCTGGTCGGCGATCATCAGGGAGACCTGGTTCTGGTCCTCGGTCGTCCACTTGAACTTCTTCAGGAAGGCCGCCGCCTTGCCGCCGGACTTGGCGAAGTCCGTGTTGAGGTACTTCTGGAGCGGGGTGCGCGGGTAGGCGCAGGTGATCTTCGTCGGGTCCGCGTCGCAGCCCTCCTTGTAGGCGGGCAGCTTCACCTCGGTCATCGGGACCTTCTCGAACAGCCACTGGGGGGCGTACCAGTAGGTCAGGAACGGCTTCTTCTCCTTGGCGAACTGCCTCATCTGGGTGATCTGCGCGGCCTCCGAACCGGCGAACACCACCTGGTAGTCCAGGTCCAGGTTCTTCACCAGCGCCTTGTCGTTGGTGACGTAGGACGGGGAGCCGTCCATCAGCTGGCCCTTGCCACCGCTCTCCGCCGTACGGAGCTGCGAGGCGTACTTGTTGAGGTTCTTCCAATTGGTGACGTCCGGGTGCTGCTTGGCGAAGTACGTCGGGACGTACCAGCCGATGTGCCCGGTCACCCCGAGCCCGCCGCCCGGCGTGATCGTCTTCTTGTCCTTGACGTACCGCTGTTCCTGCTCGGGGTGGCCCCAGTCCTCCAGGATGGCGTCGACGCGGCCCTGGCTGAGCGCGTCCCAGGCGGGGACCTCGTCGACCTGGACGGTGTCGACGCGGTAGCCGAGCTTGTGCTCGAGGAGGTACTGGGCGACGGCCACGTTGGCCTGCGCGCCGACCCAGGACTGCACGGACAGGGTCACCGACTTGGCGCCCTGGGCGTTGGCGAAGGGCGAGGCCTGCTTGGTCATGTCGGCGGCACCGCAGCCGGTGAGGAGCAGCAGCGAGCTCGCCGCCGCGATCGTACGGAGTCGCATGTCAGGCTCCCTTCCCCGTGCGGCGTTCGGTCGGCTGGGTGACCCGGTCGAGCATCAGGCCGAGGCAGACGATGGCGGCACCGGCGACCAGGCCGGTCGCCAGGTCGCCCTGGGCCAGGCCGAAGACGGTGTCGTAGCCGAGCGCGCCTCCGCCGACCAGGCCGCCGATGACGACGACGGCGAGCACGAGGACCACGCCCTGGTTGACGGCGAGCAGCAACGCGGGCCGGGCGAGCGGGAGCTGGACCTGCCGCAGCTGCTGCCAGCTGGTCGCGCCGAGCGACCGTGAGGACTCCATCGCGGCCGGGTCGACCTGGCGCAGGCCCTGCGTGGTGATGCGGACGACGGCGGGCAGCGCGTAGACGACGGCCGCCGCGGCGGCCGGCGCGCGGCCCACGCCGAACAGCGCGACCACCGGGATCAGGTACACGAACTGCGGCATGGTCTGGAAGACGTCCAGGACGGGCCGGAGCAGCCGTTCGACGCGGTCGCTGCGGGCCGCCGCGACGGCGGTCGCGAAGCCGAGGACGAGGGTGACGGCGACGGCCGCGAGGACCTGCGACAGGGTGTCCAGCGCGGGTGCCCACACGCCGAGGACACCGATCGCGGCCATGGCGAGGACCGCGGTGAGCGCGGTGCGCCAGGTGCCGATCAGCCAGGCCAGGGTGGCGACGATGAGCAGCACGGACCACCAGGGCAGCCCCTGGAGTCCGTCGCGGACCGGGTCGAGGACCCAGGTGGTGAAGTGGCCCGCCCAGTCGGCGGTGCCGCCGATGACGGGGACACCGGAGTAGAGGTGGGCCGTCATCCAGTCGACGGCCCGGTTGACGGGCTCGGCGATGTTCAGGGTCCAGGCGTCGGGCCAGTCGACACGGCCGAGCAGACGTCCGGCGACCGCCACGACGACGGTCCCGGCGAGGGCGTACGCCCATCCCGCGCGCCCCGGGCGATCGGCACCGTCCGCCGCCGCGCCCGCCGCGCCGGTCACCCGGTCGAGAACGACGGCCAGCAGCACGATCGGGATGCCGGCCGCGAGGGCCGCGCCCACGTCGACCGAGGCGAGCGCCTGGTAGACGCGGTCACCGAGGCCGGCGGCGCCGATCACGGACGCGATGACGGCCATCGACAGCGCCATCATGATCGTCTGGTTGAGGCCGAGGAGGAGTTCCTTGCGGGCCAGCGGGATACGGGCGGTCAGCAGCCGCTGGCGGGCGGTGGTGCCGAGCGACTCGACCGCCTCCAGGACCTCCTTGTCCGCGCCCTGGAGGCCGAGCGCGGTCAGGCGGGCCATGGGCGGGGCGGCGTAGACGACGGTCGCGAGGACGGCGGCGGGCACACCCATGCCGAAGACGAGGACCACCGGGAGGAGGTAGGCGTAGGCGGGCATGACCTGCATGGTGTCCAGGACCGGGCGCAGGATCCTGTCCATCCGGCTGGACAGTCCTGCGGCGAGGCCCAGCAGGACGCCGACGACGACCGAGGCGAACACGGCGACGACCATCAGGGCGAGGGTCTGCATGGTGGGGACCCACATGCCGAGCAGACCGCAGGCGAGGAACGCGGCCGTCGTGCCGAGGGCGAGCCTGACTCCGGCGACGCGCCAGGCCACGAGGGCGCCGAGCGCGGTGACGCCGGCCCAGCCCGCGCCGAGCAGGACGAGATACACGGCACGTACGGAGATCACGACCGCGTTGCTGACGTAGCCGAAGCCGTAGAGGAACAGCGGGTGGCTGTCGCGGTTGTCGATGATCCAGTCGCTCGCGCTGCCGAGCGGCTTGGTGAGGTCGACGGTGAGAGCCCCGGGCCAACTGCCGCTGGCCCAGCGGGCGTTGGCGAGGGGGACCAGGACCGCTGCGGCGAGGGCGATGAGCAGGAGCTTGTGGACCGCCCGGTGCTTGAGCAGACCGGTGGGCAGGGCGCCGGGCGTGGACGCGGTGACGGTAGCCATCAGACGGCCTCCTTGCGAAGCTCCGTTCCGACAGCTCCCCCGCCCGGTTCCGTTCCGGCGACCACGCCGAGCAGCCGCTCGTGGTCGACGACGCCGAGGCAGCGTCCGTTCTCCACGACGCACGCCGGCCTGCCGCTGCTCGCGACGACCTTGATCGCGTCGGCGACCACGGAGTTCGGGGCCAGGGCGCCCGGGTGGGTCGGGCCCGCGCAGTCTCCGGGCTTCATGGCCCTGCGGACCGTCATGACCTGTTCGCGCGGCACGTCCCGGACGAACTCGCGGACATAGCCGTCGGCCGGGGAGCCGACGATCTCCTCGGGGGTGCCGAGCTGGACGACCTTTCCGTCGCGCATCAGGGCGATGCGGTCGCCGAGCTTGAGCGCCTCGCTCAGGTCGTGCGTGATGAAGACCATCGTGCGGCCCTCCTCGCGGTGCAGGCGCACGACCTCCTCCTGCATGTCCCGCCGGATCAGCGGGTCGAGCGCGCTGAACGGCTCGTCGAACAGGAGGACCTGCGGGTCCACCGCGAGCGCCCGCGCCAGGCCGACGCGCTGCTGCTGGCCGCCGGAGAGCTGGGAGGGCTTGCGCTGTTCCATGCCCTCCAGGCCGACCTTGGCGACGACCTCGGCGGCCCGCGCCCGGCGCTCGGCCTTCCCCATGCCCTGGACCTCCAGGCCGTACGCCACGTTGTCGAGGACCGTGCGGTGCGGGAGGAGGCCGAAGTGCTGGAAGACCATCGCGGCGCGGTGGCGGCGCAGTTCACGCAGCCGGGACTTGTCCATCGCGCGGACGTCCTCGCCGTCGATGCAGATGGTGCCCGCCGTCGGCTCGATCAGCCGGGTCAGACAGCGCACCAGCGTGGACTTGCCCGAGCCGGACAGGCCCATGACGACGAAGACCTCGCCCTTGCGGACGTCGAAGCTCACGTCGCGCACGGCGGCCGTACAGCCCGTCTGCGCGCGCAGCTCGGCGGGGGCGAGGGCGGCCAGCTCGGCGTCCTCGGGAACGCGGTCCGCCTTGGGACCGAAGACCTTCCACAGTCCGTCGACGGAGAACACGGGATTGTCCGTCGTCGGCGGCTTCTCCATGGTCGCGGTCGTACTCATCACGCACCACCTCCCAGCAGGTCCACGGCTTTCTCACCGACCATGAGCACCCCGATCATGGGATTCACGGCGGTCATGGTCGGGAACACGGACGCGTCCGCGATGCGGATGCCGTCCAGGCCGCGGATCCTCAACTCGGGGTCCACCACGGCCAGTTCGTCGTCGGCGGCACCCATACGGCAGGTGCCCGCCGGGTGGTACACGGTGTGCGCGACCTTGCGGGCGTACTCGCTCAGCTCCTCGTCACCGGTGACGTCGGGGCCGGGGCACACCTCCCGCTTCAGCCAGCCGGCCAGCGGTTCGGTCGCCGCGATCTCGCGGGCGATCCTGATGCCGTCGACGAGGGTGCGGGCGTCGTAGTCGTCCTCGTCGGTGAAGTACCGGAAGTCGAGGGCGGGCTTGACCTCCGGGTCCGCGCTGGTCAGGTACAGGCGGCCGCGGCTCTTGGGCTTGGGGATGTTCGGGGTCATCGAGACGCCGTGCGCCGGGCGTTCGTAGCCGAGACGCTCCGGGTTGTCGGTGAAGGGGACCTGGTAGAAGTGGAACATCAGGTCGGGGCCCGCGTGGTCGGGGTCGCGGCGCACGAACAGGCCCGCGTCGGAGTCCATCGCGGAGTTCTCGGGGATCGGGCCGTCGGTCTCCCAGACGATCACCGACTCGGGGTGGTCGAGAAGGTTCTCGCCGACGCCCGGCAGGTCGTGGACGACCGGGATGCCGAGGGCTTCGAGGTCCTGGCGGGGGCCGATGCCGGAGTGCAGCAGCAGGCGGGGCGAGTCGACGGCGCCCGCGCAGAGGACCACTTCACGGCGGGCCCTGATCAGGGTCTCCTGGCCGTCCTTGGACCGTACGTGCACGCCCTGCGCGCGCCTGCCGTCCAGCTCCAGCCGGTACGCCCAGGTCTCCAGCAGGATCGTGAGGTTGGGCCGCTCGTCCATCACCGGGTGCAGATACGCCACCGAGGCGGACGAGCGCTTGTTGTTCTCGGGGTGGTAGGCCAGGTCGAAGAAGCCGACGCCGTCGTCGAAGGGCTTCTTGTTGAAGCCCTCGACCCGGGGGACCTCGAGGGCCTTCTGGGCCGCGTCGACGAAGTCGCGGGCGATGGCGTTCCGGTCCTTCTCGTCGACCGGGACGATGTTGTTCTTCAGCCGGGCGTAGTACGCCTCCATCGGGACCGCGCCCCAGCCCTTGGCGCCGGCCTCCTCCCACTCGTCCCAGTCGGACGGCAGCGGCTTGAAGGCGATCAGGGTGTTGTGGGAGGAGCAGCCGCCGAGGACGCGGGCGCGGCTGTGCCGGATGTGGGAGTTGCCGCGTGGCTGTTCGGTGGTCGGGTAGTCGTAGTCGAGTTCGCCGCCGAGCAGGCCCATCCAGCGGCGGAGCGTGAGGACGTCGTCCCGGCCGACGTCACTGGGGCCGCCCTCGATGACGGCGACGGTGACGTCGGGGTTCTCGGTGAGGCGCGCGGCTATGACGGAGCCTGCCGTCCCGCCGCCGACGACTACGTAGTCGTACTCCTGTTTGATCTCGGACATGGGGGTACTCCAGGGAAGTCTTGGGAGAGGAGAGGGGGGCGAGTGGGCTCAACCGGCGAACCAGCGCACGGGCTTCGGCGCGAGGTTCTGGTAGACGTGCTTGCTCTCGCGGTACTCGGCGAGTCCGGTGGGGCCCAGTTCGCGGCCCACTCCGCTCTTGCCGAAGCCGCCCCACTCCGCCTGCGGGAGGTAGGGGTGGAAGTCGTTGATCCAGACGGTGCCGTGGCGCAGCCGTCCGGCGACGCGGCGGGCGCGGCCGGCGTCGGTGGTCCAGACGCCGCCGGCGAGGCCGTACTCGGTGTCGTTGGCGAGGGCGATCGCCTCGTCCTCGGTGCGGAAGGTCTCGACGGTGAGCACCGGTCCGAAGACCTCCTCCCGCACGACCCGCATCTCGCGGTGGCAGCGGTCGAGGACGGTCGGCTCGTAGAAGTAACCGTCGGCGGGACGCTCGGCCGACGGCTCGGGGCGCTGTCCGCCGGAGCGCAGCACCGCGCCCTCGGCGAGCGCGGAGGCGACGTAGGACTCGACCTTGGCGCGCTGCTGCTCGGAGACCAGCGGCCCGCACTCGACACCGTCCTCGGTGCCGCGGCCGAGACGGATCTTCGAGGCCCGGCGGGCGAGTTCGGCGACGAAACGGTCCCGGACGGACTCCTCCACGATGAGGCGGCCACCGGCGGAACAGACCTGGCCGCTGTGGATGAAGGCGGCGTTGAGGGCCTGGTCGACGGCGGTGTCGAAGCCCTCGGGGGTGGCGCAGGCGTCGGCGAAGACCACGTTGGGGTTCTTGCCGCCGAGTTCGAGGGCGACCTTCTTCACCGAGACGGCGGCGGCCTGCGCGACCTTGGTGCCGCTGACCAGGCCGCCGGTGAAGGAGACCAGGTCGACGTCGGGGTGCTCGGCGAGCCGGGCGCCGACGGTGTGGCCGGGACCGGTCACGATGTTGGCCACCCCTTCCTGCAGACCGGCCTCGACCAGCAGCTCGATGAGCGCGATCGTCGTCATCGGGGTGATCTCGCTCGGCTTGACCACGAAGGTGTTGCCCGCCGCGAGCGCCGGCGCGATCTTCCAACTGGCCTGGAGGAGCGGGTAGTTCCACGGGGTGATCAGCGCGCACACACCGACGGGTTCGTGGACGACGACGCTGTGGATGTCGGACGAGCCGGCGTCGACGACCCGGCCGGGGGACTCGGCGGCGACCAGGTCGGCGAAGTAGCGGAAGGCGTCGGCGACACAGTCGATGTCGACCCGGCCCTCCTCCACCGTCTTGCCCGCGTCCCGGCTCTCCAGGAGGCCGAGTTCTTCGCGGTCGCGTACGAGAAGATCGGCGACGCGGCGCAGCAGTGCGGCGCGTTCGGCGACGGGGGTGAGCGGCCAGGGGCCCTGTCCTGAATCGAACGCCTGGCGGGCGGCGGCGACCGCCAGATCGGTGTCCTTCTCGTCACCCTCGGCGACCACGGCGAACGGCCGCGCGTCGGCGGGGTCGAGGATCTCGCGGGTGGCTCCGGAGACGGCTGCGCGCCATTCGCCGCCCGCGTGGATGGTGTGCGGCTCCTGCCGCGCGTGCTGTCCGGCCATGATCGGTGTTGCCTTCCGTTCCTGTTCGGTTCCCCTGTGTCACACAGGTGTCACTCACGGGGACCGTCGTCGCATGCCCCCGCGCCTCGATTGCATGCGCAATCGATGGCTGAAAGTGCGCTGACTCACGGAAAATGCAGACAAACAGGTCGAAAAGCATGGCGGCGCGTGCGGTCGGACGCCGGGTTCGATCGGCCTGACGCCGGGTTCAGTCGATCGACGCCGCGTCGCAGGCGTAGGGCGCGCAGAAGCCGGAGAGAGCGGTGGTCAGGAGTTCCAGTTCGTCCTGGCCGCCGTCGTCCTCCAAGCCGTAGGCGGCGACCGCGTAGATGCGGCCGTCCTGGGCGACGAAGCGCTCGTCGTAGACGTGCCAGGGGCCGATGTCCGGCTCGCCGCTGAGGGTGTCGGCCCGGTACTCCAGGCGCTCGCCGGTGAACCCGTCCTCCTCGACGGGCTGGAGGTCCACCTTCTCGAAGCCGTTGGGCTTGCGGGTGTCGGCGGAGAGGTACAGCTCGAAGGACGCCTCCGGGGACTCCTCCGCGACCTGGTACACCTGGAGCCGGCGTTCGCCGTCCGCGCTGCGGTAGTTCACCACGTCGATGCCGAACTGGGAGGCCACGGTGGTACGCGACCAGCCCTGGGGCCGTGCGATACGGAAGCCCTCCTTGTCCTCGAACAGCTCGTATCCGGGCGGGAGTGCGGGCGTCGAGGCGAGCGGGGACGCGGTGTCCTCGGTGGGCGAGGGGGTCGGCGAGGGGAACGGTGATCCGTCGGGTCCGCTCTGCTGCGAGACGGCCTGCGTGGGCGTCGGGCTCGCGTCACCGGCCTTGTCGTCCTGGTCCCCGACGCCGACGACCAGCGTCAGCACCAGGGTCACGGCGACGCCGACGGCGGCGACACCGACGAGCGCGGACCAGAGGAGCCGGCGGTTCGTCCGGGCGGGGGGCCCGGGAACGGCCGTCTGACCGGCGGTCGACCAGGCGGCCCCGGACCACTCCGCCGACGGGACGGACCCGCCACCGATCTGCTCGACCGAGGACCAGCCCCCACCGGGTCCCTCGGGAGCGCCGGGCCCGTGCCAGGTACTGCCGTCACCGGCACCGGGCCAGCCGACGGGAGGCGCGGGCGGCGGGGAGGGGACGGGGGAGGTCGGCGGTTTCCCGGAGACGGACGCCACGGTCGGGTCGGGATCCCCCTTCGCCCCGTCCGACCCCGCCGCCGGCGGCCACACGGGCGCCGGCCCCGTGGAGGGGGTGGCGGACGCGCCTGCCGACGGCATCGCGTCCGGCCGGGCCGGTGGTGGTGGCGGCGTGACCGGACCGGTCGCGGTCTCCTTGCCGTCCCCGTCCTCCCACCGCTGGGTCTCCTCGTTCCAGTACCGCACGCCCCCGCTCATGGCGTCCCCTTCCCGCTCACCGCGCCCCCCGTTCACCCGAGCCGTGAAGGCCCACTCACCGCGGACCTCACAGACCGGAACCGTACGCCTGCCCTCACAACCCCAGCAGCCCGGCCACCGCCCCCGCCGACGCGACCAGGCTCACCAGCGCCTGCGAGTCGTCCAGCAGGGCCCGCAGGCGTTCCCGACGGGTCGGCCCCGCCTGCCCGGTCGTGACGATCTCCTCCTCCGTCTCGGCCAGCGCGCTGTCCAGCGCGGCCGTCTCGTCCGTGGCCCGCAGGCGCGTGAGGTCCTCGCGGAACTCCCGTACGGCGATCAGGAGCGCCTCGGCGGCCTCGTCCCGCTGGGGAGTCGTACCGTGGTGGCTCTCGGCGTGCGCGTGACTGCCGATCGCGAAGGTGCTGCCGTGGACACCGCCGCTGATGCTGACGCCCGGCTCATCCGTTGCCATTGCCGCTGGTTCCCTTCTGTGGCGCGGCCCCCGCGCCGCCGTCGGTGGAGGACGCGGTGGCGTGCTTGCCCACCGCGAAGGTGCTGCCGTGGACGCCGCCCTCGACGTTCACGCCGCCACTGCTGATGTTCACGATCTTCTGGACGAACTCTCCGGTCTGGTAGCCGGACTCGGCCAGCGCGGTCAGCACGCCGTGCGCGACCCGGTCCTGCACGCTCCTGAGGTAGCGGTAGGCGTCCATCTCCTGGAAGCGGGACCCCTCGTCCGTCGAGCCGAGCTCCCGCACCGACAGCGCCGGACCGTCGGGCAGCGCGCCCGCGTACCCGCCGGTCAGCAGCTTCCACGCGTACCCCACGCCCCGGCCGAGGGTGGCGAGGGAACGGGCCGCGGAGCCCGGCACCCGGGCCACCGCCCAGGCCGCCTTGCCGAGCGCGTTGTTGTGCCGGTAGGTGTGGGCGGTGCGGTCGGCGTCCTTGAAGTCCTCGCGCACCGGCAGCAGCACATGCGGGGCGATCTCCAGCATGAGCATCCGGCCCTGGGTGTGGACGCGCACGAAGACCGTGACGACCAGTTCCTCCTCCCAGCCGCCGACCCTGATCCGCAGGAAGTGCCGCCGCTTCTCGGCACCCTCCTCGACCGCGCGTGCCCGGTGGTCCTCGAAGGCCTGCGGGTGGTACGGCGCCTCCTCGCGCCGGCGCAGCCCCTCCGCGGGGAGAAACACGCACTCGTCGATCTCCAGCCAGCGCAGCCGGTCGCGGACCGTGTGCCCGGCGAACTCCGAGGGCAGCCGCAGCTGTTCGAGCAGCGGGCGGATCTTCTCCAGGACCGCGCGGTTGTTCAGCGGCAGCTGCTCCTTCTTCATCTCGTCGGGCCGCAGCTCGACGGCGAGCACCCAGGTCTCGTAGGCGACCCCGGCCCCGCAGAAGGGACGCTTCTCGTGGTACATGACCAGCGGCGCGTGCTGCTCGATCCGGATGCGCTGCTTCAGCCGCTGGAACCGCTGCCCCTCGGCGCGCTCGGCGGGGTCACCGGCCACGTCCGGGAAGCGCTGCGGGGACAGCTCGGCGCCGACCGCCCTGGCGAACTGGCCGCGCTGCGCCGCCACGCACACCGCGATCAGCGCGAAGACGACGATCACCATCCAGGCCTGCAACGGCCCGATCAGCCCGCTGACCCCGTCGAAGTCGGGGAACAGCAGACCGGACAGGTCGGACGAGTCGTTGTAGGAGCCGTACGACTCGCCGTAGCCGTAGGAGTCGCCGAAGGAGCCCGAGCCGCCGTAGGACGAGGAGTCGTCGTCGCCTCCGCCGAACGCGACCACGAGGGCCACGATGAGGAACGTCGCGAAGAGCAGGCGCCCCCACCAGCGCATGGCGAAGGCCGGCAGCCGTCGGTACAGCGGCGGGTTGGCGCCCTTGCCGCGGACCCACGAGGCGGCCGCGAGCAGCAGGCTGGGGCCGAGGAACATGAACAACAGGCCGCCGGTCAGCGGCAGCCCGATCACCCACAGGCCCAGGATCAGCCCGGCCCACAGCAGCTCCTGGCGCCGGGCCCGCAGCGCGTGCGCGAGCACCCGGGCCGCGTCGAGGCCGAGCGAGGGCGCCACGATCCGCTGTTCGTTCAGGTGGAGCTGCTCGATGACCTTGTCCCGGTAACCGGAATCCAGGTAGGTGCCCGCGCACAGCAGCCGGGTCGCCTCACTGGCGTGCGGCTGCGTGGCGGGGCCCGGCGGTGCGGCCTGCGGTTGCCGGGGCACAGATGTAGTTGTCACGCGACTCCCCCGATGCGTGCAAAGACCTTGCTCAAGTCAGTTGTTGACAAACCATCAGCATAGAGGGGCGGGTGGGAACAGGAAACCGGAATCGCATCTCGGTGGACGCCACGGCAGTTCTTTGACTACAGTCAAATATTATGGACCCGGTCTCGACACGGCACGTGGCGGAGTTCCGCCGGTTCAACCGCTACTTCACCCGCCGCATCGGCGCCCTGGACGACCACTACCTCGGCCAGGACCGCCCGCTCGGCGAGGCGCGGCTGCTGTTCGAGATCGACGAGGGGGTCTCGCTGCGTGAGCTCAGGACCCGGCTCGGGCTGGACGCCGGATATCTGAGCCGGTTGGCGAAGACCCTCCAGGCGCAGGGCCTGGTCCGGATCAGCGTCCACCCCGGCGACAGCCGGCTGCGCAGGGTCGAGCTGACCCGCGCCGGACGGACCGAGCTCAAGGAGCAGAACCGCCGGGCCGACGCCCTCGCCGCCGGCCTGCTCGACGGACTCACCCCGGCCCAGCGCGACCGGCTCACCGAGGCGATGAGCACCGCCCAGCGCCTGCTGCGCCTGGCCGGCATCACCGTCGCCCCGGTCGACGGCGCCGCCCCCGACGCCCGCGCCTGCCTCGACGCCTACGCCGCCGACATCGACGCCCGCTTCCCGGAGGGCTTCGACAGGTCCGACCTGGTGCGCCCCGAGGAGGTCTCCGGGGACGCGGGCGCGTTCTTCGTGGCCTACGAGGAGGGCCGCCCCGTGGGCTGCGGCGCGCTGCGACGGCTGGAGCCGCGGGTCGGCGAGCTGCGCCATGTGTGGGTGCACCCGGACGCCCGCCGCCTGGGCCTGGCCCGCCGAATCCTGTCGGCCCTGGAGACGGAGGCCGCCGCCCGCGGCTTCACCGTCCTACGGCTCGACACCCACGCCTCGCTCACCGAGGCGCAGACGATGTACCGGGCCAGTGGCTACACCGAGATCCCGCCCTACACCGATCACGTCTACGGCGATCACTGGTTCGAGAAGCGGCTGTCCGGCCCGGCGAGCTGACCGCCCGACCACTGCGCGAGCAGTTCCCGCACGGTCCGCCGCAGCCACGCGTGCGCCGGGTCGGCGTCGTGCCGTGGATGCCAGGCCAGACCCAGCCTCAGCGGCGGCAGCCGCAGCGGCACGTCGAAGGTGACCAGGTCGAGCGCGGCCGCGAGCGGCAGGGCCCAGGAGTTGATCAGGCTGACCAGATCGGTGTCCCGCAGGACGAACAGGGACGAGGGAAAGGTCCCGACGGTCGCCACCACCCGGCGCTCGAGGCCCAGTTCGGTGAGCGCCTCGTCAACCGGCCCGTGCAGCCTGCCCCGCCGGGACACGATCAGGTGACCGGCCTCCGTCGCGAACCGCTCGGCCGTCAACTCCCCGTCCAGCAAAGGGTGTCCGGCCCGCACGACCCCCACCAAGCGGTCCTCGTGGAGCATTGCTGATGCTCCGCGTGCGCGTCGAGGGCGACACCCTCGCCGGCCCCGAGGCCTGCCCCGGCCCCGCCTCTCGTCCGTACGCGCGTTGCGGGGCCACGAGTTGTCCGGTGCGGTCGAGGTGTGCGTCCCCACCGCCCCGTGCGGCGACGCCGTTCCCTACTGCTGCCGCCTGCCCTCTGTGGTGAATCCGCTCAACGGCACTCCGTGTCCGCCGGGCAGAAGGAGCTCAGTGCCCTGGTGAGCGGTTCGCGTACCAGGGCGGGCGTGAGGGAGGCGGGGCCGGTGGCGCGGATCGCGTAGAGCGTCCCGTCGGCGGCCTGGAAGCGGTGGTCGACGACCTGGCGGGCACCGAGGTCCGTGTCGTCGTAGCGATAGGCGAGCTCGGCCCAGGTGGTGCCGGAGGCCCGGTCGAGGACCTGGTATCCGGGCTGGCGCGCGAAGCCGTAGCCGGGGTCGTTCTCGGCCAGGTCGAGGGACTGGGCCGGGGTGTCCTCCGTGATCCGGAAGACCTGGAGCCGGCGGCCGTCGGCGGGGGCGTCGTAGACGACGACCGGAGCGGACCGGCCCTGCTTCTCGTTGCGGGTCCAGCCCCGGGGGACGTCGACGGTGTAGCCGACGGGGTCCTGGAGACGGCGGTATCCGGAGGCGGTGGAAGGGGAGGGCGACGAGGACGGGGACGAGGGGGCCGTGAGGCTCGGGGCCGGACCGGCGCCCGTGCGGGTACCGGACCCGAGGGAGGTGTCCCGGAGGAACCACCAGACACCGGCCCCGACCGAGACGCCAACCAGGACGGCCACCGCAAGGGCGGCGAGCACCCGCCCGACCCGATGGGGGGCGTGCCCGGGATCCGCCGAAGCCGGCGTCACCTGGGTCCAGGGCGGGACGGGCGAGGCCGGCGTCCTGTCCGTCGCCCAGGGCGGCGCGAACGAGGTCTGCGTCTGTGCGGAGGCCCACGGCGGAGCGGCCCCCGTCTCCCCCGAGCTCCAGGCCGACCGGCCTCTCTCCTCGCTCGGCTCGTGTCCCGCCCCGGAACCGGAGCTGTAGCCGTTCCAGCCGTTCATCGCGAACCCCCCGAATCACCCCACCGGGTAAGGCTTCGACCGTACGGCGGAAATCGGCCACGGGCCCTGTTCCGGAGGAAACCGGAACAGGGCCCGTGCAGGCTCGTGACACAGCTGTGGAGAAACCTCAGATGAGGCCGAGCGCGCGGACCGCCTCGCGCTCCTCCTCCAGCTCCTTCACGGAGGCGTCGATACGGGCGCGGGAGAACTCGTTGATCTCCAGGCCCTGGACGATCTCGTACACGCCGTCCTTGGTGGTGACGGGGAAGGAGGAGATCAGGCCCTCCGGGACGCCGTAGGAGCCGTCCGACGGGATGCCCATGGAGGCCCAGTCGCCGTCCGCGGTGCCGTTGACCCACGTGTACACGTGGTCGATGGCGGCGTTGGCGGCCGAGGCGGCGGAGGACGCGCCCCGGGCCTCGATGATCGCGGCGCCACGCTTGGCGACGGTCGGGATGAAGTCCTCGGCCAGCCACTTCTCGTCGTTCACGGTCTCGGCGGCGTTCTTGCCGGCGACCGTGGCGTGGAAGATGTCCGGGTACTGGGTGGCGGAGTGGTTGCCCCAGATGGTCAGACGCTTGATGTCGGCGACCGTGGAGCCCGTCTTCTTCGCGAGCTGGGTCAGCGCGCGGTTGTGGTCGAGGCGGGTCATCGCGGTGAAGCGCTCGGCCGGTACGTCCGGGGCGGCGGCCTGGGCGATCAGCGCGTTGGTGTTGGCCGGGTTGCCGACGACGAGGACCTTGATGTCGTCCGCGGCGTTGTCGTTGATGGCCTTGCCCTGTGGCTTGAAGATGCCGCCGTTGGCCTCCAGGAGGTCACCGCGCTCCATGCCCTTGGTGCGGGGGCGGGCGCCGACGAGCAGACCGACGTTTGTGCCGTCGAAGGCCACGTTCGGGTCGTCCGTGATGTCGATGCCCTGGAGGAGCGGGAAGGCGCAGTCGTCGAGCTCCATGGCGGTGCCCTCGGCGGCCTTGAGCGCGGGGGTGATCTCCAGGAGGCGGAGCTTGACCGGCACGTCCGCGCCGAGCAGCTGGCCGGAGGCGATGCGGAAGAGCAGGGCGTAACCGATCTGGCCGGCCGCGCCGGTGACGGTGACGTTCACGGGAGTGCGGGTCATGGCGTTCTCCGTATGACAGCTGGCGGTGGGGCGTCCCTGCCCCGGACGTTTGATCGATCTCTCGGCGTCAAGAGATCTCCAGCGGTCAGGCTATCGCGCATCCGGGATCCCGGACGTCCGCCCCCGTGTGGCCCAGCCCACAAACCGCTGCCCCGACAGAAAAGGCGGCCGCCCGTCCGGGAGAGGGGGGACGGAGGCGGCCGCCGTATGGGGGTACCGTTTCCGGACTCCCGTGGGGGTAACGGTTCGCGTGCCCCCGATTCCAGATCCCATGCGCGCTCCGAGAGGATTTACTCCTCACGAGCGCGGGGCCCCCGGCACCTCCTCAGCCGGTGCACCCCTGCTGCCCGGAAGCCAGCGTCACACAGGCCTTCGCCTCCCCCGCGTCCTTCACGGCGACCATCGGCGTGTAGGCGATCGTGTCCCCGGCCTCGGTGATGCTCCCGCTCTGTTCGGCCACCTTGCCCGCGCTCACCTCGACCTTGTCCCCCTGCCCGGCCTGGGTGACCCGCCCCCAGGCCGCCCCGCAGGTCTCGCTGTAGCGCACCTCGACCACGGTCGCCCCCACCGTCGCGGTCTTGGCGGTCGTCACCAGATCGCCGCTGCATCCCATGGCCTCGGCGTCCTTCCCGGTGCACCCCTGACCACTGCACTTCACCCCGGCGGGCAGCGAGACGGTCGCGCTGGCGGACGGCGAGGGCGACTTCTCGGTCTGGTTCTTCTTGTCCCCGCCCGGGTCGGTCAGGTAGAACACGGCGGCGACCACCACCAGCACCCCGACGATCCCGGCGAGGAACATCGTCAGCCGCCGCTTCCCTCCGCGGGAACCGCCGGAGTCACTGGAGCTCCCTGAACCACGGGAGCCGTCGGCGGCCCCGTCGCCGGGACGCGCGTCCTGCGGCTCGTCGTACGGCCCGGGCGTCCCCGGCGCCCACCCCGTACTGCCGGCGGAGACGGGTGCCGCCGCGGCCGTACGTCCCGAAGAACCCTGTGACGGCCCCTGGAACCCGGCCACGCCCCAGGAGTTACCGCCCGAGGAGACCTTGTCCGCTTCCGCCGCCGTCGGCTGCGGCGGCACCGTGGGCGCGACCCCCGCCGGTCCCGCCACTCCCGGCGTCGCCGTCGCGCTGCCGCTCTTACGGGCCGTCTTGGCGCCCTTGGCGTTCGCGGGCGGTGCCCCGAACTCGCCGAGCGCGGCCCGCGCCTGGGAGATGCGGATGGCCTCCATGGTCATGTCGTGGCGCATCTCCGAACGGCTCCAGGCGCGTTCGGCGAGCTCCCACATCGTCGTCAGGTGAATCGGATTGGTGCCGGTGACCTCGGCCAGGGCCACGATCGCGCCCTTCGGCGCGAGCAGCCGGCCGTTCAGATACCGGTCCCAGGACGTCTTGCTGTAACCCGTGCGGTCGGCGACGGCCGCGATGCTCAGGCCGCTGCGGTCCACGAGCCGCCGCAGCTGGCTCGCGAACTCCCTGACCTGCGGATCCAGTTCATCCGGCAAGGCCCTCCAACGAGGCATTGCTCCCCCTCTTTCCCCCCGGTCGGTGCTGGCTGTTCCCCGCTCTTCCCCGTGCCGTAAGGATCTCAGCTCCCCGGGTGGGGGCGCACGGGAGCATCGGCAAGTTCGACACGTTAGCCGTGCTGTCGAACAGTCCCATATCAAATACGCAAACTTGTCGATACATCGTCACAGGTGGAACACACCGGAAATAACGGCCGCCACGGAAGTCTTCGGATCACCCAGACGCAACGGCACCGGCCACCCCGAGCAGCAGGACGAGGACGAGCAGCAGCGCGGCGGCCAGCAGGAGCCGGTTCATGCCGCTCGCGCGCTCCTTGGGGGGCTCCTCCCACCACGGCAGCGTGGGATCGTCCTCGTACCGTTCGCCGTCCGCGCCCTTCCCGCCCTCGGCGGCCCGCGTGGGCGCAGCCGGACGGGGCCAGGCCTGGACGGCCAGTTCCCAGCGCACGCCGAAACGTTCGGCGTCGGTGGTGTCGAGGTCCGCGATCCGGCACAGGGCGGCGACGGCCTGGCGGGGCGGGGGCTGGGTGGCGTTGAGATAGCGGTGCCAGGAGGACTTGCTGTACGCGGTGCGGGCGCCGAGCGCGACGAGGCTGAGCCCCGTACGGTCCTTGAGCTGCCTGAGCTGCTCCACGAAGTGCCGCACCTCCGGCGGCAGATCGTCAGGCAGCGCCTGCCAGCCACTCATCGCCCACCTCCACGGCGTCCTCACCTGCATCCAGACCTGTTCCAGGCAAATGACGACGTCAGAGGGCTGATCGGTTCCTGGTCCGGGGTTCGCTGTGGCAGGTCGCGCACACCGTGCCGGAACGGTCACCGCTGTGCCACAGCGAACTGACAGCGGTTGAACAGGCCGTTCACGGCACGGGAGGCTGGGTGGCGACGGCGGCCCGTCCCTCATCGGGGGTGGGGGCGGACCGCCGGCCTGCCGCGGGTCAGCTGCTGCTGACCGTGAAGTGCAGGGTGTCCTTGAGGAAGGGGATCACCAGCCACGGATGCGGCTGCACCATCATCGCCAGCAGGACGATGACGGTGCCGAGCACGCCGTAGGTGGCGATGTCGGTGAAGCGGGAGCGGACGGCGAGCATGCCGACGTCCGGCAGCAGCCAGCGCAGCACGGCACCGGCGAGCAGGGCGACACCGATGAGCAGCGTGCCGACGCGGAACCGGTCGAGGGCGGTCAGCAGCAGCCCGAGCCCCACCACGGCCAGCACGGCGAGCACCGGCCACTGCCGGGCGGGCGCCGGAGCGTCCCGCGGTGCGGCGCGGCCGCCGCCCTCGGGCGGCGCGGTGTCCCTGGTGAACAGCGGGAACCGCCGTGTCGCCCGCCGCGGCCGTCCGTCTACGTCGGGCGCGCTGATCGCGTCCCGTACGACGATCTCGGCCTGGTCCTCGGGATCCGGCCCCTCGTCCGACCCGGCATCGACACCACCGGACTCCCGAACCGCCTCGCCCACGGCAACGCCCTCACGGACCTGACCCGCCTCGGCGGCTCCGGCACCCGGCTCCCGGCGCCCTCGCGCCTCGTGCGGACTCGCGTCCGCGCCCGCCGCCTGCGACCCGTCGGTCTCCTGCGACCCGTCCGCCTCCTGAGAGCCCCGCGCCGCGGTGGCCCCCGTCGTGGTCGCTCCCCGCTTCTCGGGGCCGCGCGCCTCAGCCGACACTGCGCTCCGCCGCCTCGACCACGTTGACGAGCAGCTGGGCGCGGGTCATCGGGCCGACGCCGCCCGGGTTCGGCGAGATGAAGCCGGCGACCTCGGCGACGCCGGGGTGGACGTCGCCCACGATCTTCCCCTCGGCGTTGCGGGACACACCCACGTCGAGGACGGCGGCGCCCGGCTTCACGTCCTCGGGGCGGATCAGGTGGGCGGAACCGGCGGCGGCGACGATGATGTCCGCGCGCTTGAGGTGCGAGGACAGGTCACGGGTGCCGGTGTGGCACTGGGTCACCGTCGCGTTCTCGCTGCGCCGGGTCAGCAGCAGCGGCATCGGACGGCCGATGGTCACACCGCGGCCGACGACCACGACCTCGGCGCCCTTGATCTCGACGCCGTAGCGACGCAGCAGGGTCAGGACACCGTTGGGGGTGCAGGGCAGCGGCGCGGGCTCGTTGAGGACCAGGCGCCCGAGGTTCATCGGGTGCAGGCCGTCCGCGTCCTTGTCCGGGTCCATGAGTTCCAGGATGCGGTTCTCGTCGATGCCCTTGGGCAGCGGCAGCTGGACGATGTAACCGGTGCACGCGGGGTCGTCGTTCAGCTCGCGGACGACCGCCTCGATCTCCTCCTGCGTGGCCGTCTCGGGCAGTTCACGCTGGATGGAGGCGATACCGACCTGCGCGCAGTCCCGGTGCTTGCCTGCGACGTACTTCTGGCTGCCGGGGTCGCTCCCGACGAGGATCGTGCCGAGGCCGGGCGTGACGCCCTTCTCCTTCAGCGCCGCCACGCGGGCGGTCAGATCGGACTTGATCGCGGCTGCGGTGGCCTTGCCATCGAGAATCTGGGCGGTCATGACCCCATCCTCCCGGATGACCCGGCCCCGGTTCCAATCCGGGTTCCCCCATCGGCCCGTCCAAGATCGACGAGGTTGCACTTGCACAACACATACCGAATGGGTCTGGACAACAACACACCTGCCTAGAACGATGTCTGGCGCAGTATCGCGGTTGATGTACGGGGGGCAGACCGCTCAGACATGACGTTCCTCCGCGCAGTCCGCATTGTCCCCAGCTTGGCCGACGGAGGATCACCATGAGTTTCGGCTCGCCCAACAACCCGTACGAAAAGCCGCAGAACCCTCAGAACCCGCAGCAGCCGCCGCAGCAGCCCGGTTACGGCTACCCCCAGCAGCCGCCGCAGCAGCAGCCCGGTTACGGCTACCCGCAGCAGGCCCCCCAGGGCGTGCCGCAGCAGCAGGGCTACCCCCAGCAGCCGGGCTACGGCTACCCGCAGGCGCCGCAGGTCCCGGCCGCCGCCTACGGCTACCCGCAGCAGCCGGGCTACGGCGCGCAGCCGCCGTACGCGAACTGGGGCCAGCGCTTCCTCGGCACCCTGGTCGACGGGCTCGTCTTCGCGGTCCCGTACATCCTCGTCATCGTCGGCGGCAGCGCCAAGATGACGTTCCTGTCGCTGATCGGCGGCCTCGCGCTCCTCGGCCTCGCGATCTACCAGCTGATCATCGAGGGCAAGAACGGCCAGACGCTCGGCAAGAAGGCGCTCGGCATCCGCCTGGTGCGGGAGATCGACGGGCAGCCCATCGGCGTCGGCATGGCCTTCGTCCGCCGTCTCGCGCACTTCCTGGACAGCCTCGCGTGCTACCTCGGCTGGCTGTGGCCGGCCTGGGACGCCAAGCGTCAGACCTTCGCCGACAAGGTCTGCTCGACCATCGTCATCCGCACCAACTGAGCGCATCTGCCTGTCGCCGTGCTTTCCTCGGGGCCGTGTCACGTCGTGACACGGCCCCGAGGCGTTGGTCCGCCGGCTGCGCGCCCGCCGGGTTCCCCCCGTATCCCGGCACTCCCGGCAGCGGGGCGCTAGCCTCTCCTCAGTCAACTGGCGTGACGCGAGAGCACGTTGAGCAACGAAGAGGCAGGTCGGGGGGACCGTGACAGACATACCGGCGGCCGGTGACACCGCGCTGCGGCAGGCGGGCGCGGTCCCGCTGCTGCCCGCCGACCCCGGGCGCATCGGGCCCTACGCCCCGCTCGGGCTGCTGGGCAGCGGCGGCATGGGCCGCGTCTACCTGGCCCGGCGCGCCGACGACGGCCCGGGGCTCGCCGCCGTGAAGGTGATCCGGCCCGAGTACGCCGAAGGGCCGGACTTCCGGCGGCGGTTCGAGCGGGAGGCCGCCGTGCACGGGCGGGTCCGCACCCCGCGCGCGCCGCACCTCCTCGGTACCGGGTTCGACGACGCGCTGCTGTGGATGGCCACCGAGTACCTGCCCGGCCTCAGCCTCGCCGAGGCCGTCCGCGAGTGCGGGCTGTTGGAGCCGGCCGGGGTGTGGCGGCTGGTGGCGGAGCTCGGCGAGGCCCTGTCGGCGCTGGCCGCCGCCGGGGTCGTGCACCGGGACCTCAAGCCGTCCAACGTCATCCTGTCCCCCCGGGGCACGCACGTCATCGACTTCGGCATCTCCCGCGCGGCCGACAGCAGCGCGATCACCACGACCGGCCACCGGGTCGGCACGGCCGCGTACATGGCGCCCGAGTATCTGCGCGAGGGCCGCTGCGACGCCGCCTCCGACGTCTTCTCCCTCGGCTGCACCATCGTCTACGCCGCCACGGGGCACGCCCCGTTCGGCGACGGGACCGGCGTGGACGTCATGCACCGGGTCGCCTTCGAGGCACCCGACACCGAGGTCATGGCCGAACTCGCGCAAAGGGATTCCGCGTTGGCCGCGCTGCTGTCCGCCTGCCTGGCCAAGGACCCCGCCGGGCGCCCCACCCCACGGCAGCTGATCGACGCGGCCACGGCCGCCGGGCACGGGCGCGCGACCGACTGGCACGGCCCGCTGGCCGCCCGGCTCCGCGACCGGCAGCAGGGGTGCGCGGTGCTGGAAGGCGGGTCCGTCCGGCAGTCGCCCCACTTCCGCACGCCCCTGGAGCCGGTGCTCTCACCGGTCTCGGCCCCGGCCACCGGGACCGGCAAGCGGCGCAGGGCCCTGCTGGCCGCCGTCGCGGGCATCGCCGTCGGGGCCGTGGCCGTCGGCGCCTTCCTCCTCACCCGCCCGGACGCCGGCTCCCCGGCCGCCGCCCCGACGGGCGCGAGCAGCGTGACCGCCTCCGCCACACCGACCGCTGCGAAGGCCGGCGCCTCCGCCTCGCCCTCCGGCAAGGACGCCGGCGAGAAGAAGGCCGACGAGAAGAAGACGGACAAGAGGGAGGTGCAGACGGCCGCCCCCGAGGAGAGCAGCAGCGCACCGGACAGCACGCCGTCCGCGACAGCCGCTCAGGGCGGCGGCAGCACCGAAGCCCCCACCCCCACCGCCACCGTGACGAAGACGGCCGCGCCCCCGGCCACCCCGGCCTGGATCTCCGGCTGCACCTACTACTCGGGCACCGAACAGACCGAATACGGCGACAAGGGCCAGCGGGTCGTCCAGGTGCAGTGCATGCTCACCAAGCGCGGCTACAGCGTGGGCGGTTCGGGCGTGGACGGCGAGTTCGGCAAGGACACCCAGTCGGCGGTCAAGCAGTTCCAGAGCGCCAAGGGGCTGGAGGTGGACGGCCAGGTGGGACCCAACACGTGGGCGGCGCTCCGCAGTTCCACGTAGCGCCGCCCAGGTCGGTGTTCCGGTTCCGTCAGTGGAAGAAGTGCCGCGTCCCGGTGAAGTACATCGTGACGCCGGCCTTCTTGGCGGCCTCGACGACGAGTTCGTCACGGACCGAGCCGCCCGGCTGGACGACCGCCTTCACACCGGCCTCCAGGAGGACCTCCAGGCCGTCCGGGAACGGGAAGAAGGCGTCCGAGGCGGCGTACGAGCCCTGCGCGCGCTCGGCACCGGCCCGCTCGACGGCGAGCTTCGCGGAGTCGACCCGGTTGACCTGCCCCATGCCGACGCCGACCGAGGCACCGTCCTTGGCGAGGAGGATGGCGTTGGACTTGACGGCCCGGCAGGCCCGCCACGCGAAGGCCAGCTCGCCCAGCTCGTCCGCGCTCAGGGCCTCACCGGTCGCCAGGGTCCAGTTCGCCGGGTCGTCGCCCTCGGCCTGGAGGCGGTCGGTGACCTGGAGGAGCGCGCCGCCGTCGATGGGCTTGACCTCGGCGGGGTGCGCGGGCGCGGCCGGGGCCTTCAGGACGCGGATGTTCTTCTTCCTGGCGAGGGCTTCGAGGGCGCCGTCCTCGTAGTCCGGCGCGACGATGACCTCGGTGAAGATCTCGGCGACCTGCTCGGCCATCTCCTTGGAGACCGGACGGTTCACCGCGATGACCCCGCCGAAGGCCGACAGCGGGTCACACGCGTGTGCCTTGCGGTGCGCCTCGGCGACGTCCGAACCGACCGCGATACCGCAGGGGTTGGCGTGCTTGATGATCGCGACGGCCGGCTCGGTGTGGTCGTACGCGGCACGGCGGGCGGCGTCCGTGTCCGTGTAGTTGTTGTACGACATCTCCTTGCCGTGCAGCTGCTCGGCCTCGGCGAGACCGACGCCCGTGCCGTCGACGTAGAGCGCGGCGGGCTGGTGCGGGTTCTCGCCGTAGCGCAGGGTGCTCTTGCGCTCCAGGGCCGCGGCGATGAACTCGGGGAAGGGGGAGTCGTCCGCGGGGGCGTAGGCGCTGGCGAACCAGCTCGACACCGCGATGTCGTACTCGGCGGTGTGCCGGAAGGCCTCGGCGGCGAGCCGCTTGCGGGAAGTGAGGTCGAACCCGCCGTCCTTCACCGCGGTCAGGACGTCGGCGTACCGCTCGGGGCTGGTGACGACGGCGACCGACGGGTGGTTCTTGGCGGCGGCGCGCACCATGGACGGGCCGCCGATGTCGATCTGCTCGACGCACTCGTCGGGGGAGGCACCGGACGCGACGGTCTCGCGGAACGGGTACAGGTTGACGACGACGAGGTCGAACGGCTCGACACCGAGCTCGGCGAGCTGCTCGCGGTGGCTGTCGAGGCGCAGGTCGGCGAGGATGCCGGCGTGCACGCGCGGGTGCAGGGTCTTGACGCGGCCGTCCAGGCACTCGGGGAAGCCGGTGAGCTCCTCGACCTTGGTGACCGGGACGCCGGCGGCGGCGATACGGCCCGCGGTGGACCCGGTGGAGACGAGTTCGACGCCGGCTTCGTGCAGCCCGCGGGCCAGCTCTTCGAGCCCGGTCTTGTCGTAGACGCTGACGAGCGCGCGACGGATGGCCCGCTTGCCGTTCTCGATGCTCTCGGCGGTCACTGGATAACTACCTTTCGTCCCTCAATGCGATAGCCGTTGCGGGCGAGCCGCCCCACGACCTCGACGAGCAGTCTTCGCTCGACTTCCTTGATGCGCTCGTGCAGAGCGCTCTCGTCGTCCTCGTCCCGGATCTCCACCACGCCCTGGGCGATGATCGGACCGGTGTCGACGCCGTCGTCGACGAAGTGGACGGTGCAGCCGGTGACCCTGGCTCCGTACGCGAGCGCGTCGCGCACTCCGTGGGCCCCCGGAAAACTGGGCAGCAGCGCGGGGTGGGTGTTCACGAACCGCCCGCCGAAGCGCGCGAGGAACTCCTTCCCCACGATCTTCATGAACCCGGCGGACACCACGAGGTCGGGTTCGTACGCGGAGACGGCCTCGGCGAGCGCGGCGTCCCACTCCTCGCGCGTCCCGAAGTCCTTGACCTTGCTGACGAAGGTGGGAATCCCGGCCCGCTCGGCCCGCGCCAGCCCCTCGATGTTCTCCCGGTCGGCCCCTACGGCCACGATCTCGGCACCGTAGGCCTGGGCGCCGGTCGCCGCGATGGCGTCCAGCAGCGCCTGGAGGTTCGTACCGGATCCGGAGACCAGCACGACCAGGCGCTGAACCGGCCTGGCCTGCTCGGCCACGGGCTTGGCGGCCACGGCGGGGGCCCTTTCTCGGGGGAGCGTTTGTACGGTCGTACGAATGCTTCGAGCCCCGGGATACGGGGAAGTCTACGAAGCGGCCGAACGTCAGCAACGATACCGGCACATCGGAAGGCCCCCACGGGACGGGGGCGTGGCCGGAAGGTAGCGTCTGGGAGGGACCGGTCCGGGAACGCGGGTGGTACGCGGTGCGTTCACGGGGTGAGGCTCGCGCCGACGGGCCCACCGCACCGCTCGATCCACGTAAGCCATGGCCAGTCACATCCTTCAAGGGGAAGACGCTCACTTGATGTCCGACCGCAGCCTGCGACTCCTCACGCTCCCCCAGCAGTCGGTGCAGGAAGGGAAGCGCAGCGGCATGCTGCTGCGGGAGCAGCCCGCCTCGCCGCCGGACGCCCCCTCCTCCTCCGACAAGAAGTCCGAGAAGTCGGAGAAGGCCGACAAGCGGTCCGGCAGGAAGAGCGGCGAGGAGCAGGGCGGTGCGACAGAGGGCGACAACCCCTTCGCCCCGCCGCCGGAGGGCAGCCCGGACCGCCCGTGGCAGCCGCGCCGCCCCGAGGACTCGGACGGCGACCGGGGCGACGGCGACCGGGGCGACGGCAGCCGCACCCCGTGGGGCAGCCAGTGGAGCGACCGCCAGCCGGGCCGCTCCGACGGCAATTTCGGCGAGCGCCCCGGCGCGGGCCCCGGGGGCGGCCCGCAGGGGCAGGGCAGCACCGGACCCGGTCTGCGCTGGGACCCCACGGACCCTTCCCAGCGCCGCGCCCGCTACGCCCTGCTGTGCGGCATGTGGGCCTTCTTCTTCGTCCTCTTCGGCTGGCCGTACGTGAGCCTGCTGCTGGGCGCGCTGGCCCTCTACTGGGGCATCAGCGCCCTGCGCGCCAAGCCGCGCAACCCGGACCCCGACAGCCCGGCCCCGCCCCAGTCGGCCCGCCCGCAGACCACGGCCGCGGTGAGTGGCGTGGTCACGGCTTCCCTGGCCATCGTCTTCGTGGCGGCGAGCTTCACCGCGCGACTGGTCTACGACGACTACTACACCTGCATGAACGACGCCCTCACCAACCAGGCCCAGCAGTCCTGCGCGGACCTCCTCCCGAAGGAACTCCGGGGTGTGCTGAGCACGAACGGCTGACGGTCAGTCGGCGGGCGAAGACTTCTCGGGAGACTCCTCCAGCGGCGTGGCCGCCTCCTTCAGGACCGCCCAGCGGGACTCGCGCGAGGCGTCGTCGTACCAGGGCGTCGGCGAAGGCACCGGCTCCGCCCGAGGGTCGGCGGGCAGGAAGTCGTAGGGCTCGTAGGAGTCGTCCTGGCCGTAGGTGTCGTCTTCGTCGTACGAGAATTCCTGGCCGTGCAGGGCGCCGTGCCCATGAGGGGTGTCCTGGCCACTCGCCGCCACCGGGGCGGTGCCGGGCGCGCCCGCGGAAACGGCCCCGGGAGCGGTCTCGGCCCCGCCCGCCTCCCCGCGCTCGCGCCGCGAGAGCCGGCCCCGCACCGACGGCACCAGGGTCCACAGCCCGCCCCGTGAGCGGCCCCGCCAAGCCCGTACCGCGCACGCCACCGGAACCCCCACCGCCGTGATCCACCCCATCACCGCGGCGCCGACCTGCCACCACACCGGTCCGAACCGGGCCAGCGCCCCCACCCCGAGCGGTCCGCCGGCCGGCGCGGTCAGCAGGGCGACCGCCCCCGCGCACAGCGCCGCCGCCCACACCACCGCGCCCGCCGTCCGCCGCCACGGCCCTCCCGCGCCCGCGTCCCGCCCCACGAACCACCCCACCACGGCCCCGGCCACCACCGGCACCGCCCCCGCCGCCCAGTGCACCGGCCCCCCGGCCCCCGCTTCCGGTACCGCCGCCAGCAGCGGGAACGGCGGCAGCATCGGCGCGGGATCCGACGACAGCGGCGCCACGACATGTCCCGCGCCGAGGACGAACCCGGGTCCGGCGGCGTACCCCACCGCCCACACCGCCGCGTTCGGCACCAGCGTCAGACACAGCAGCAGGACCGCGAACCGCCCCGACCACCCCTCCGTCAGCCGGAGGAACGACTCCCGTGTCGCATCGCCGTGCGCCACCAGCGACACCCCCAGCAACACCGCCCCGCCCCCGGCGAGCACGCAGACCCCGGCCCCCGCCGCTCGTGCCGCCACGGCGAGCCGCGCCCGCGCCTCCGCACCGAGGACGAGGCGCCGCACCCCGGCGGGCAGCAGCACCAGCACTCCGTCCAACGCCTCGGAGGGACGGCCGTACGCCGTCCACACGCCTACGCCGGCCGCGCCCATGACGACGGCCGGCAGGCACACGCAGGTCCATGTCCACGAGGGGCGCAGCGCCCCGCCGGACGCGTACAGGGCGACGGCCGCGCCGACGGCGAGGTACCCGAGCACGACCCCCGTCCACGCCGTCCGCCCGGACGCCCGCGGCGGCTCCTCCTCCCCGGAGGCCACGTCCCGCGCCGCCCGGTGCACCAGCCACAACGGCAGCGCGAGCAGCAGGAGCGGGGTGACGCCGACGGGCGCCGGGACACCGGAGAGCGTGTCCGTGCGGACCAGCTCCGCCCCGTGCGCCAGCAGCCACAGCGCCGCGGCCACGTGCAGCGCACCCCCCGGACCGCTGTCGGGATACGGCGAGCTGATCCACAGCGCGATCACGAGCACGGCGAACGAACCGAGCCCCAGCCCGGCGGCCACCACACCTCCCAGGAGGCCGGCGGCCAGGCCGGGTGTCCGGTCGCGCAACCGGGTGAGCAGGGGGGACAACGACGTTCGGCGAGCGGTCAGCTGGATCACGACCGCCATGCTCCCAACGACACGCGCTTTCTCGTCGCAACATGCCAACACCCGATGTGTCGCTCAATATATGACTATGTACTTTTTCGCACGAAGGGGCGTCCTGTGACGCAGGATCAGGTCGCGAACCCGGTCGGCGTTTCCCTGACACCCGCTCAGGCCTTCGACGCGCTGTACGCGTTCTGCGCGCCCGCCCTCGTCCGGCAGACCTACCTGCTCACCGGGCGCCGCGAACTCGCCCGCGAGTCGGTCGAGCGGGCCTTCCAACTCGCCTGGCAGCGCTGGCCCGAGGTGGCGTTGGACCGGGACCCGGCGGGCTGGGTACGGATCATGGCGTACGAGTACGCCCTCTCTCCCTGGCACCGTTTCCGCCCTCGCCACCGCCACCCCGAGGCACCCGTCGCCGACCCGTCGGCCCGCGCGCTGATGGCCGTACTCCTGAAGCTCCCGCCGTCGCAGCGGCGCACGCTCCTGCTGTACGACGGCGTCGGCCTCGACCTTCCGGAGACGGCGGCGGAGACGGAGGCGAGTACACCGGCGACGGCGTACCGGTTGATGAACGCGCGGTCGGCCATCGCGGCCCGGCTTCCCGATCTGGCCGACCCGTCCGCCCTGCACGACAGCCTGACCGTGCTGGCCTCCGTGGAACGCCTGCGGGCCGCGCAGCCGCCCGCGGTGAGGACCGGGAGCGAGCGCCGGGCACGTTTCTGGACGCGGGCGGCGATCGCGTTCACGGTGACGCTGATCGGCACGACGGCGCTCACGCTGCGGACGGCTCCGACGCATTACGAGCCGCCGGTCCCGCCGGGGGCGGAGATCCAGGGGGTGCCGCCGAGGGTGGGGCAGGGGGCGTTGTCGGAGGCGGAGGTGTCGCTGCGCAGGAAGCTGCGCGAGTCGATGGGGAGCGGCCCGGAGAAGGTGGTGCCACTTGCTCGTTAGGGGCCGGCTGCGGGCCGGTGGGGGCTGTTCGCGCAGTTCCCCGCGCCCCTGAAAGAGCCTCCACTGGACCTGCCTCTTCTTGGGGGCGCGGGGAACTGCGCGAGCAACCACGACGCACCCGCGGCCGCCCGACAACCCGACAGGCACCCCATAACGCGTCGATGGGCCCGCCCCAACCCACGGAGCGAGCCCATAGACGTTCAGCTGGGTACCGTTCAGCCGGCGAGGATCTCCCGCGCCAGCTTCGCCGTCTCGGTCGGCGTCTTGCCGACCTTGACGCCGGCGGCCTCGAGGGCCTCCTTCTTCGCGGCGGCCGTGCCGGAGGAGCCGGAGACGATGGCGCCGGCGTGGCCCATGGTCTTGCCCTCGGGCGCGGTGAAGCCCGCGACGTAGCCGACGACCGGCTTCGTCACGTTCTCCTTGATGAAGGCCGCGGCCCGCTCCTCGGCGTCGCCACCGATCTCACCGATCATCACGATCAGGTCGGTGTCGGGGTCGGCCTCGAACGCGGCGAGCGCGTCGATGTGCGTGGTGCCGATGATCGGGTCACCACCGATGCCGACGGCGGAGGAGAAGCCGATGTCACGCAGCTCGTACATCATCTGGTACGTCAGCGTGCCGGACTTCGAGACCAGGCCGATGCGGCCCGGCTTGGTGATGTCGCCCGGGATGATGCCGGCGTTCGACTGGCCCGGGGTGATGAGACCGGGGCAGTTCGGGCCGATGATCCGGGTCTTGTTGCCCTGGGAAACGGCGTACGCGTAGAACGCGGCCGAGTCGTGGACCGCAATGCCCTCGGTGATGACGACCGCGAGCGGGATCTCGGCGTCGATCGCCTCGACCACGGCGGCCTTGGCGAAGGCCGGCGGTACGAAGAGGACGGACACGTTCGCACCCGTCTTCTCGATCGCCTCGGCGACCGTGCCGAACACCGGGATGTCGGTGCCGTCGATGTCCACGGACGTGCCCGCCTTGCGCGGGTTCACGCCACCGACGATGTTCGTGCCGTCGGCGAGCATGAGCTTGGTGTGCTTCATGCCCGTGGAGCCGGTCATGCCCTGGACGATGACCTTGCTGTCCTTGTTCAGGAAGATAGCCATGGCTGTTCTGTCCCTCTTCCCTTACTTCGCAGCCGCGAGCTCGGCGGCCTTGTCGGCCGCGCCGTCCATGGTGTCCACGCGCTGGACCAGCGGGTGGTTGGCGTCGGAGAGGATCTTGCGACCCAGCTCGGCGTTGTTGCCGTCCAGGCGGACGACGAGGGGCTTGGTGACTTCCTCGCCCTTGTCCGCGAGCAGCTGCAGCGCCTGCACGATGCCGTTGGCGACCTCGTCGCACGCGGTGATGCCGCCGAAGACGTTGACGAAGACCGACTTGACGTCGGGGTCGCCCAGGATGATCTCCAGGCCGTTCGCCATCACGGCCGCGGACGCGCCGCCGCCGATGTCGAGGAAGTTGGCGGGCTTGACGCCACCGTGCGCCTCACCGGCGTACGCGACGACGTCCAGGGTGCTCATGACGAGACCCGCGCCGTTGCCGATGATGCCGACCTCGCCGTCGAGCTTGACGTAGTTGAGGTTCTTCTCCTTGGCGGCGGCCTCGAGCGGGTTGGCCGCGTCCTTGTCCTGGAGTGCCTCGTGTCCCGGCTGACGGAACTCGGCGTTCTCGTCGAGGGAGACCTTGCCGTCGAGGGCGATGACCTCGCCGGAGGCGACCTTGGCCAGCGGGTTGACCTCGACGAGGAGAGCGTCCTCCTCGATGAAGGTCTTCCACAGGGTGACCAGGACGTTCGCGACCTTGTCGGCGACCTCGGCCGGGAACTTCGCGGCCTCGACGATCTGGCGGGCGACCTCGGGGGTCACACCCACGTTGGCGTCGATCGGCGTCTTGGCGACGGCCTCGGGGCGGGTCTCCGCCACCTCCTCGATCTCCATGCCGCCCTCGACGGACGCGATGGAGAGGAAGGTGCGGTTGGCCCGGTCCAGGAGGAAGGAGACGTAGTACTCCTCCACGATCTCCGGGGCCGTCTCGGCGATCATCACCTTGTGGACCGTGTGGCCCTTGATGTCCATGCCGAGGATGTTGGTGGCGTGCTCGACGGCCTCGTCGGTCGAGGCGGCGAGCTTGACGCCACCGGCCTTGCCGCGGCCGCCGACCTTCACCTGGGCCTTGACTACGGACTTGCCACCGAGACGCTCGGTGGCTGCGCGGGCCGCCTCAGGCGTGTCGATGACTTCACCGGCCAGCACCGGTACATCGTGCTTGGCGAAGAGGTCCCTCGCCTGGTACTCGAACAGGTCCACGCGCTTCCGTCCCTATCAGTGATCTCGCGGTTCGTTGTCTGCGTGGGCGTGCCGCGAGGGCAACGTGACGTCCGACCGCTGTCTGTCACAAGGGAGGCGCACACGGTGTCCGAGCGCGCGGCATGTCCGTCTCGCAGGTTATCGCTGCTTGCGGGAGGCCCCTAAATCGAGGGTCACACCTGAGCGGTGATACCTGTCACATGATGCCGCGCTCACTGGCACGGCGTGCCGCAGGTGAAGGGCCTCACCGGGCTGGGGTTGGCCCGGTGAGGCCCCTTGAACAGCCCTGCGAGGGGCTCAGGGCGGTTGATCCCCACCCCAATGGGGACCTCTTCGCCCCGCCCGTGAGGTTCCGGCAGGACAGACCGACGGCTTTCGGCCGTCCGGGCCCGTCGCCTCACGGAGTCGGTGGTGGGGGACGGTCAGGCGCGGTACCGGAGGTCCTGCGCCCAACCCGGGGTGACGGACCCGGCCACGCCCTGGACGCCGGTGACGGCGTGCCCGGCGAGCGGTCCCGCGGTGTCCTGGACGGTCCCCGTCAGGCCGTCGGCGAAGGGGCCGACCCGCCCGGCGACGGGGGCGGCCTCGCCGACGACGCCGTACGCGAAGGGCGTGACGTCACCCGTCACGCCGTACGCCGCCGCCGTGGCGCTGTCGGCGACCGGTTCCACCGTTCGGGTGACGGTGTCGACGACGGGCCGGACCGCCCCGGTGACACCGTGCGCGAAGGCCGGGACCTCGCCCGCGACGCCGTACGCCAGGTCGGTGGTGTGGCCCGTCACGCCGTACGCGAGCGGCGCGACGTCGCCGGCGACCCCGGACGCGAAGGGCCGGACGTCCTGGGTGACTCCGTACGCCAGGGTGGACGCGTCGGCGACGGCCTGCCCGGCGACCGGCACCACCCCGTGCACGGCGGTGTTCACGACCGGGGGCAGCACGGCGTCGGTGGTGTGGTGGGCGACCTGTCCGACGAGACCGGTGGCGTAGGGCGGGACGTCGGAGACGACACCGCCGGCGACCGGGAGCACGCCGGCGACCGTGCCGGTGGCGTACCCGGCGACGCCGTCCTGGATCTCCCCGACTCCGGCGACCGCGCCGCCGACCACGGGCCGCACGCCCTGGACGGTGCCGCCCACGGCCGGGGACACGTCCCCGACGACGCCGTACGCCACCGCGGTCGCGGCGCCCACGGCGTGCCCGGCGGTCCCCGCGACCCCGCCGACGGCTCCCGCTGCGACCGGCGTCACTCCGGCCACCGCGCCGGTGACAACCGGGGTCGCGCCGTCCACGGTCCGCCCGACGACGGGCACGACACCTTCGGCGACCGGCGCCACCCCGTCCACCGCGTGCGCGACGACGGGCACCACGCCGTCCACGGTGACCGCCACGACGGGCGGCACGACGGCGGCCGCCGTCTGGCCGACGACGGGCGTGACCGTGCCGACGACCTGCCCGCCGGCACCGTTCACCGTGCCCGTGACGTGGCCGGGGACGGAGGAGGCCGTGGCCTCGACGGTGGCCGTCGCGGCGGTGGCCTCGGTCCCGGCGGTGGCAAGGACGCCGGCGATCCGGCCCTGCGCTGCGGTGCGCGTGGCCTGCGCCGCGCCGGTCGCACCCGTCGCGGTGCGGCCCGCGCCCGCGAGGGTGTGCTGCTTCTTCGTCCGTACGACGCCGTCGACGCCCTGCGCCTGGGCACGGGCCGCCGTCTGGGCGCCCTGCAGCTTCGTCTGGGCGCCGGCCAGGGCCCGCTCCACCTCGGGGGCGAAGGCGGAGAGGGGGCCGAAGAGGTAGTCGACGTCGGGGTGGGGGGTGGTGGGGGCGCTGGGCGCGCTGGAGGCGGTGGTCGCGGTGAGGTCGGCGGCCTTGGTGGCGGTCGCCTGAGCGGCGTCGGCCTTCGCCTCGGCCTGCGCGGCCCGGGCCGCCTTCGCGCCCTGGATGGCCGCGGCGCCCTTCACCTTGGACGCCTTCGTCCTGGCGGCCTGAGACACCTGCGGGACGACGGTGGCCTTCGCGGCCGCGTCACGGTGGGCCTGACCGGCGGTGCCGGTGGCCGCCGTGTGCGCGGTGGTGGTGACGTCGGAGACGAGGCCGTCGACCGTGCCGTCGAGGGTGTCGGTGACCGTGCCGAGGGTGTCGGTGACCGTGCCGAGGGTGTCGGTGACGGTGGTGGTGGTCGTGTCGGAGGCGGCGTCGGACGTCGTGTTGGACGTCGTGTCGGATGCCGTGTCCGTCGCGGAGAGGAAGGTGGCCGGGAGCTCGTCCGCGCTGGCCGCGGCGGAGCCGAGTGCCCACGCACCGGTGACGCCGGCGGCTATGACGAGGGAACGGCGGATGTTCTTGTTCATGAGTGCGTCAGATCCCTGGATCTTGGGGGTGCCTGGAGAGGCATGGGGACATCCGGAGCCACGGGGCTCCAGGGGGATCCGTCCGGAGATCTGAGGAGATCTGGGGGGTGTCCGAACGGCTGGGGCAGACCTGTTCCGCCGCCGCGCTGAAGGTCGGCGACGGGGGGGAGGTCTGCCCTAGCCGGGGAAGACGGGGATGTCCCGGTGCCTGTCCCGGGTCCCGGCCGCGTCGACACCCGCGGCGGCACCGGGCACGAGCCGCAGCGGCGCCCGGTGGTCGGGGGTGAGGGCATGTGCGTCGACGTGGCGCGACGAGCCGTTGTCCACCGCCGGCTTGCCGCCCAGGGCCCCGCCCGGGTTGTCGGAGGGTGCCTGGTGGGCGGGGGCGTGGGCCGGAGAGGTGGCTCGGTGGCCGGAGGGATGTGCGACGGGCTCGGTCACGGTGCCACGACCGGCGAACCGCGGCCCGAACCGGGCACCGGCGTCCGCGGAGCCCTCGCCACCGGCGGGCTTCCTCGCCGCGTGCTCACCCGCCTGGGGCTGCGGCGCCGAGGTGACCGGCGAAGGGGCGGGCAGGGTCTGGCCCGGGGTTCCGGGCAGGCCCGGCACCGTGGGGAGACCCGGCACCGTCGGTGTCGGCAGGGTCGGCCACGACGGGGACGCCGGGAGCGACGGCAAGGTCGGCCACCCCGGCAGCGTGGGCCGCGCCGGTGTCCCGACCGCCTCGGTCAACCCCGCGGTCACCGTCTCGACCAGATCACCCACCGGCTGCACGACACGGTGGGCCACGGCCCCGACGACGTCCTCAGCCTCCGGACGGAGAACCTTGTCGTCGGCCGGGTGGGCGAGAGGGGTGATGGCGAGGGGATCGGAGGCAACCGGGTCGGAAGCGACCGGCTCGGGAACGCCAGTCGTCGCCGTGTCCGTGTCTGCATCCCCGTCCGTGTCAGCGCCTGTCTCCGTGTCCGTCCCCGTGACCGTGGGTATGGCGGCGGCCGTGTGAGTGGGCCTCGGCTCGACCGGGGGGTTCACCAGCTGACCGACCGTCTGGCCCGGCAACGCCCCGATACCGTCCGCCGCGTGTGCCTGCTCCCCGCAGAGGAAGCCGAGCACGAACAACCCGCCCACCAGCAGTCCCAGTTGCAGCGCTCGCCGCCCGGCCACCGCGCGCAGCACGCGCACAGCGGCACCGGGAAAGGCTGCTGACCAGATCAAGAGGGGGCGGATCCTTCCGTGCGACAGAACGAAGCTGAACGGAACGAAGTGAAACAGAACGCAGGCCAAGCGGAACAAACGCGAAAGGGAAACGGAGGGGAAGGGTGAAAACTGTGGAGAAGCCGATCCTTGCACGGGGAGCCCGAGGTCGCGCAAGTCCCCTGTTACCGATGCGTAGTCATGTCCGTTTTGCTGGACGTAGCCGCAGGTCGCCGGGTCGACAAATCACCAACCGGCGGCTCGGGTTCACACGGGGTCCGGTATCGGAAGCGGGCGCTTCTCGATGGCCGCCGCCATCACCTCGGGGAACAGGTCGGGAGTGCAGGCGAAGGCCGGTGCGCCCAGCGCGGCGAGCGCGGCCGCGTGCTCCCTGTCGTAGGCGGGCGCCCCCTCGTCCGAGAGTGCGAGCAGCGTCACGAACTGCACCCCGGACGCCTTCATCGCCGCGACCCGCTTGAGCATCTCGTTGCGTATGCCGCCCTCGTAGAGGTCGCTGATCAGCACCATCACCGTCTCCGCGGGCCGGGTGATCTGCGACTGGCAGTACGCCAGCGCCCGGTTGATGTCCGTGCCCCCGCCGAGCTGCGTGCCGAAGAGCACGTCCACCGGGTCGTCGAGCTGGTCGGTGAGGTCGACGACGGCCGTGTCGAAGACGACGAGCCGCGTGTCGATCGACCGCATGGACGCCAGCACCGCGCCGAACACGGACGCGTAGACGACGGACGCCGCCATCGACCCCGACTGGTCGATGCAGAGGACGACTTCCTTCTTCACCGACCGGGAGGCCCGGCCGTATCCGACCAGCCGCTCCGGCACGATCGTCCGGTACTCCGGGAGATAGTGCTTGAGGTTGGCCGAGATCGTGCGGTTCCAGTCGATGTCGTGGTGGCGCGGCCGGCTGATCCGGGCGCTGCGGTCGAGGGCGCCGGTGAGCGTGGCGCGGGTGCGGGTGGCGAGCCGCTTCTCCAGATCCTCGACGACCTTGCGCACGACGGCCCGTGCCGTCTCCTTCGTCGTCTCCGGCATCGCCTTGTTGAGCGAGAGCAGCGTGCCGACCAGGTGCACGTCGGCCTCGACGGCCTCCAGCATCTCCGGTTCGAGAAGCAGGGTGGACAGCCCGAGCCGGTCGATGGCGTCCCGCTGCATGACCTGGACGACGGAGGAGGGGAAGTACGTCCTGATGTCCCCGAGCCACCGCGCCACGGACGGTGCCGAGGCCCCGAGCCCCGCCGAACGCTCCTTCCCCGCCTGCCCCTTTCCGTCTCCCCTGCCGTAGAGCGCGCTCAACGCCCCGTCCATCGCCGCGTCCTGGCCACTGAGCGCACACCCGGTCCCGTCGGCCGCGTCCCCGCCCAGCACGAGCCGCCAACGCCGCAGGCGCTCGTCGGGGGTGGAAGCGGGGGCGGGTGCGGGTGCGGGTGCGGGTACGGGTACGGGGGAAGCGTCGGCTGGGTCCCGTGCTGTGGTCGCCTCTTCCGCCGGGTTCACGTCCGCCCCTTGCCCGGTGTCCGGTGCCTGCCCGTCAGCCGGATCCCGCACGGGGTGCGCCGACCGCTTCACGGGCGGGACCGACTCCGGCCCCCCGGCCCGATGCCGCACCGGATTCATCCGGGGGCGCGGGCTCGTGGCCGGTTCCGTCGTCCTCGGAGTCACCGGTGCCGTCCCGTCGTTCGGCTCGGTCGTCATGCCCCTGCCCCCGTCCGGAACCGGTCCCAGAGCGGGACCACGGCCACGCTCGTCAACGAGCCGCGCTTCGCCCGTGCCCCGGTCCTGTTCCCGGGTGCGACTGCGCGACCGTCCCCGGCAGCGGCGACCGTCCTGCCGGCCCCGCCCCTCGGTGTCCGCGATACCTGGGTCATCATCCCGCCACCCCCGAAAGGTCGTTGTCCTCGGTCTGCGCCAAGCCATCGTGCTCGTCGCGGTGATCGTGCTCGTCGTGCTCGTTGTCCAGGCCGAGCAGCAGCCGCAGCACCGGCAGCACGGCGTCGGCCCGGTCGCTGTCGAGGCCGGCCCCGAAGCCCGGTATCCCGGAACCGGCGCTCGCCGCGCTCCCCCGCTGTCCCGGGCCCCGCCGGACCAGTTCACCCAGGGTCCGGCGCACTCCCGGCTCGTACGCCGAGAACGTGCGCCGCAGCAACGGCAGCACATCGGTGAACGCCTCCGCCGACACCCCGGTCAGCCAGGCGTCGACCAGTCCGAGCAGCCGCTCGTCGTGCACGAGAAGCATCCCGCCGCCGGACCCGCCCCCGACGAAACCCTCGATCCACGCGGCCGCGTCCCCCGGCTCCGTCCCCGGCGACAGCACGAGCCCCATGAGCCGCGCCGCCTCGTCCTGCGCCAACTCCCCCTCATCCAGCAGCAGTCGAACGGCCCGCCCCCGAATGACACCGGGCACGGTGTCCCGCAGGGACAGCACCTTGAGCACGGCCTGCCAACGGCCACGGAGACCCCGGTGAGCCTGCGCATCGCCCCTGCCGCCCTGCCCCGAAGCGACGGTCGCCTCCCCGGCAGCCGCCGCCTCGCCCAGCAGCCCCACCGCCCCGTGGACCGCGTCCACATGACGCCGCATCTCCTCCGCCGCCTCCGCGTCGAGCGCGGCACAGGCCGGGGGCAGGCCGACGAAGACCCGCTCCGCGAGGCCCGCGGCGACCTCCGTCAGCGCGCCGGTGTCGGTGCCGCGCACATCGCCGTAGCGCAGGGAGCGGACGAGGGCCGGCAGGGCCTGGGCGAGGTGGCCGACGTCCGCGTCCAGTGCGGCGCGGTCGGCGAGGATCTGCATCACCGTGGGCAGGGCGTCGGGGAGTTCGGCCAGCAGGCAGCGCTCGGCGAGGGCGGTGACATCGGCGAGCCCCGACGCGGAAACGGCGTCCGCCTCCGCCTTGGCCGTCGCGGCGTCGAGCACGGTGGTGCCCCACACGCCTGCCTCGGCGACCCGCACCGACAGCTCCGGTTCCCACCGCAGCCGCCACGTCTCGCGGAACGTGCCCGTGCTCCCCCGCGCGACCGCCGGCTCACCCCACGCCACGCCCAGAAGCCGCAGCCGGTGCAGCAGCCTGCTGCGCTCGGCGTCGTTCTCCTTGCGCAGGTCCAGCTCCAGCTCCCGCTCCAATGCCTCCGGTTTGAGCCGCAGCCGCCGCTGGATCCGGTCGAGGTCCCGCTGCAGCGGAACCGCGGGCGCCGCCTGCGGCACCTCCCCCAGGACGTCCCCGACCACCAGCCGGTCGTGCACCAGCGCCAACGGGACGTCCGAGCCCTCGCACATCACGGCCCGTACCGCGTCGGTCGTCTCGCTCAGACCCGGCAGGGGACGGCCGCGCATCGCTGCGAGCGTCTCGGCCAGCCGTACGGCCTCGATGACGTGCGCCGAGGACACGATCCGGTCCTCGTCCCGCAGCAGCCCCGCCACCTTGGTCAGCCACCGCTCGACGGGCCGGTCCGGCGCGCCGAACAGGTGCCCGTACCAGCCGGGCGAGTCGATCCCGGCGCCGTAGCCGCTGTGCCGCGAGAGCCTGCGGTACGTCCACGGCACCCAGGTCATGTCCGACTTGACCTTGGGGAGCCCCTTCAGCAGCGCCTTGTCGGCGGCGACCGTGCTCTTGCGCCGCAGCGCGGGCACGTGCCATGCCCCGCACACCACGGCCACGTCGTCCCCGAACTCCCGCTGTGCCGCCCGCATCTGGAGCCGCATGTAGGCCTCCCGTACGAGGTCCCGGTCATGTCCGCCGGTCCCGTACGTCTCCCGCAGCACCCCCATCGCCTCTTCCAGGACGGTGAACGGCTCGAACACGTCCCCCTGCCCCGCTCCCCGGTGCTCGACGACGTCCTCCCACCACCGCTCGGGGTCGTCGTATCCGGCAGCCTCGGCCAGCACACCGAGCGGATCGACACGGACCGCGTTCTGAACGGCGGGCTCGTCGCCCGGAGCGGTGTCCTCACCGGCGGAAGGGCCCTCCACGCCTCCCGGGTCGGTGTTCTCGTCGGCTGGAGCAGAGCGCCCACCGACCGGGCCGGTACCACGCGCGTCCGGCGCCCCGACGCCGCCCGCACCCGACGCCGGGGTGCCCTGCGCGCCCGGTCCGGCGGCACCACCGGCCTCCGTCCCGGGACCGCTCGGGGCCGACACCTCGGTGGCGGGTCCGTCCGGTAGGTCCGCTGCCCTCTCGTCCGCCTCTTCCCTCCCCCACGCCAACGTGTGTGTGGCCGGCAGGTCGACGAAACGGGCCGGGACCTCATGCTCCAGCGCCCAGCGGATCGCCACCCACTCCGGGGAGAACTCGGCCAGCGGCCAGAACGCCGAACGGCCGGGCTCGTCCACGGCATGGGCGAGCAGCGCCACCGGCGGTCGCATGTCCTCCTCGGCGGCCAGCGCGATCAACGCGTCGGCCTCGGGCGGCCCCTCGATCAGCACGGCCCGGGGCCGGGCCGCGTCCAGCGCCGCCCGCACGGCCCGCGCCGACCCGGGCCCGTGATGCCGCACCCCGAGCAGCAAGGGCCCCACACCGGCCTCCCGGCCCCCGCGACCCTCTACGCCGACCACGCTCCCGCTCCCCCTCCCGGACACCCTGCCTCCCCTCCTTCCCTCTTCGGCTGACGCGCGCGAGCCGCTCGCCGCTCCGCTCCCGGACGTGTCGTCTTGAGCCACACCCCCGCATCCCGGCCCGCCGGCCCCGGTGCTCCCCGCGCCCCGAGACTCTCCGAAGCCGCCCGCCGCTTCACTCCGCGACCCGGCGCCGCCAGTGCCCCCGCTCCCTTCCTCACCCGCGTCCGTCACACCGTCCCCCTCGCCTCCGAGGCCACTTGGAGTCGTCCTCGCCGACGCTCCCGACCCCTACGCCGTCGCCGTACCCCTCAAGGCCCGTCATAGCCGTCCCCCTTGTCTCCGCGTCCCTCGGCACTCCGCACCGGCCCCCGCGCCCATCCCCGGCGCTTCCGTACGTCCCGGTGCGTCCCCGAACGGCGGGCCGCCCTCGCACCTCTGCCCCCGTGGGCTCCCTGCGGCCCCGCCCCAGGCTGTCCCTCACGCACTCACCTCCCGGCAGGCCCGGTAGAAGTCCTTCCAGCCGTCCCGCTCGCGGACGACCGCCTCCAGGTACTCCTGCCAGATGACCCGGTCTGCCGCTGGATCGCGGACGACGGCGCCGAGGATGCCCGCGGCGACGTCTCCGGCCCGCAGGACGCCGTCGCCGAAGTGGGCGGCGAGGGCGAGACCGTTGGTGACGACGGAGATGGCCTCGGCCGTCGACAGCGTGCCGCTGGGCGACTTGAGCTTCGTACGGCCGTCGGACGTCATCCCGTCCCGCAGCTCGCGGAAGACCGTCACGACACGGCGGATCTCGGCGATGCCGTCGGGCGCGGCCGGCAGGTCGAGGGAGCGGCCGATCTGGTCGACGCGGCGCGAGACGATGTCGACCTCGGCCTCGACGCTCTCCGGCAGCGGCAGTACGACCGTGTTGAAACGGCGGCGCAGGGCGCTGGACAGGTCGTTCACCCCGCGGTCGCGGTCGTTGGCCGTGGCGATGAGGTTGAAGCCGCGCACCGCCTGCACCTCCGAGCCCAACTCCGGTATCGGCAGTGTCTTCTCGGACAGGATCGTGATCAGCGAGTCCTGTACGTCGGCCGGGATACGGGTCAGCTCCTCCACCCGCGCCGTCATCCCCTCCGCCATGGCCCGCATCACCGGGCTGGGCACGAGGGCGTCGCGGCTCGGGCCGTTGGCGAGCAGCTGCGCGTAGTTCCAGCCGTAGCGGATCGCCTCCTCCGGCGTGCCCGCCGTGCCCTGCACGAGGAGCGTCGAGTCGCCGCTGACCGCCGCGGCGAGGTGCTCGGACACCCAGGTCTTCGCGGTGCCGGGCACACCCAGCAGGAGCAGGGCGCGGTCGGTGGCGAGGGTGGTGACGGCGACCTCGACGAGGCGCCGGGGGCCCACGTACTTCGGCGTGATCACCGTGCCGTCCGGCAGGGTGCCGCCGAGAAGGTACGTGGCCACCGCCCACGGCGACAGCTTCCAGCGGGCCGGGCGCGGGCGGTCGTCCTGCGCGGCCAGCCCGGCGAGCTCGGCGGCGAAGGCTTCCTCGGCATGCGGCCGCAACGCCTCGTCAGGTTCTGCCTGCTTCGGTTCCATGGTCGTCGGTTCTACGGACACAGACATGGCTGAGGCCCCCTCCAGCTCGGCCGGTTCGGATCTGTCACCAACCGTGCACCACGCCACTGACAATGCGATCCGACCTGCGGAAACGTGCTCACGAGGGCTGGCGCGGCGGTCGGCCCGGGGTCGATTGTCAGTGGGGGGATCTACCTTCGATGACATGACTCAGCAGGGGGTGCGCTGGACAGCGGATCAGGTGCTGGCACTGGCTCCTGACGCCGCCTCACGCAAAGCGGGAAGCAAACTCGGCGCGGCCGGGCCATGGTCCGAGGCGGGGAGTTCCGACGAGGGGACGGTGTGGGGGCTGTGCAAGGGCAGTGGCAGCAAGCCGTATCAGACGGTCATCGACATCGCGGACGCCGCGGGGCCCGCGTACAAGTGCAGCTGCCCGAGCCGCAAGTTCCCGTGCAAACACGCGCTCGGGCTGCTGCTGCTCTGGGCAGGCGGGGAGGGCGCGGTGCCGCCGGGGCCGACGCCGGACTGGGCGGAGCAGTGGATAGCGGGAAGAAGGCAGCGCGCGCAGGAGAAGCGGACGGCGGGCGCGGCCGGTGCCGCCGCCGGGTCCGGTGATCCCGAGGCGGCGCGGCGCAGAGCGGAGCGCCGGGCCGTGCGGATCACGGCGGGCGCCACGGAGCTGGAGCAGCGGCTGACGGATCTGCTGCGCGGTGGTCTGGCGGGGGCGGAGCAGGCGGGATACGGCATGTGGGAGGAGACGGCCGCCCGCATGGTCGATGCCCAGGCGCCGGGACTCGCCGCGCGAGTCAGGGAGCTGGGGTCGATCCCGTCGTCCGGTCCTGGCTGGCCGGTGCGGCTGCTGGAGGAGTGTGCCCTCATCCACCTCCTCGACCAGGGCTGGCTGCGCCGCGAGCGGCTGCCGGAAGGCCTGGCGTCGACGGTCCGTTCCCGGATCGGCCTGCCCGCCTCGGCGGACGGACCCGCGATACGGGACCGCTGGCTGGTCCTCGCCCAGTACGACACCGCGGACGCCCGCCTGACCACCCGCCGGATCTGGCTGCACGGCACGGACTCGGGCCGCACGGCCCTGCTCCTCTCCTACGGCGCCGCCGGCCGCGCTCCCGAACTGGCGCTGCCGGTGGGGCTGGAGCTGGACGCGGAGGTGTCCGCCCATCCCGGTACCGGTCAGCTGCGGGCGGCGCTCGGCGAGCAGTTCGCACCGCCCGCGCCCTCGGCGGCCCGTCCGCCGGGAGTGACGACCGAACAGGCGGCCGCCCACTACGGCGAAGCGCTGCGGGACGACCCGTGGCTCGACTCCGTCCCCGTCACCCTGGATCGGGTGATACCGGCCCCGGACGGGGACTCCTGGCAACTGGCCGACGCCGAGGACGACTCGGCGCTGCCGCTGACCGCCTCCGCCCGCTCCCGTCCGGGCCTGTGGCGCCTGGTCTCGCTCTCGGGCGGGGCCCCGGTGAAGGTCTTCGGCGAGTGCGGCCACCGCGGCTTCACCCCGCTGACGGCGTGGCCGGAGGGTGCGGGCGAGGCGGTGCGACTGTGCTGAACGGAACCGACCGAGCACCGGGTCGGCTGCTTAACGGATCCGGCCCAGCACCCGACCGGACGGAAAGGAACCGCATGGACAAGACCTCCGCTCCCGCGCCGGACGCCTGGGAGGAGCTCGTCACCTCGGCCCTGCTCGGCACCGCGCGCCGCACGCCACCCGCGGTCGCGCCCGGTCCCGAGGCGCCGGTGGCGTTGCTGGACGCGGCAGCCGTGGAGACCGTACGGCGGCGGGCCGGTCTCAGGCCCGCGCGCGCTGCGCGGCGGCCGCAGCCGGCACCCGAGGACTCGCGCCCTGCGCTGCCCGCGGCGGCGGCCCGGCGGCTCTCGATGCTGCTCGCCGACCGGCCGGTCACGGGCGGCGGCGGTCGCAGGGGTACGGCACCCGATCTGATGGAGCTGCTCCCGCAGTGGCTCGCGGCGGCGAACGCCCGCGGTTACGCGGCGCCCCCGCAGCTGCTGCCCGCATTGCTGGACGCGGCCCGGGGGCGTACCGATCTGCGGCCGGCGGCGCTGGCGTTCGCGGGCTCGCGTGCCACCTGGCTCGCCCGGCTGAACCCGGACTGGCGGTTCGCCCTGCGGGCGGCACCCGGCGGCGGAACGGCGCTGCCGCCGCGGCAGGACACGGCCGGTATCCAACTGCTCTGGGAGGAAGGCCTGTTCGCGGAGCGGGTGGCCCTCCTGGCGGCGATCCGCGCCCGGGAGCCCGGCGCCGCGCGCGAGCTGCTCGCGACGACCTGGGCGACCGAGCGGGCCGAGGACCGGCTGATGTTCCTCGACTCGCTGCGCACGGGTCTGGGGCCGGACGACGAGCCGTTCCTGGAGCAGGCGCTGGCCGACCGGAGCCGCAACGTACGGGCCACGGCCGCGGAGTTGCTGTCGGCGCTTCCGGGTTCGGCGCTGGCGGCGCGGATGGCGGTCAGGGCCGGGGCGTGCGTGGCCGTCGACCACACCCAGGACACGCCGACGATCCTCGTCGAGGCGCCCCATGAGTGCGACCCGGGCATGGAGCGCGACGGCGTCGTGGCGAAGCCGCCCTCGGGACGCGGGGAGCGGTCGTGGTGGTTCGGGCAGTTGGTGGAGGCCGCGCCGTTGCGGGTGTGGCCGGGGCGGCTCGGCGGTCGGACGCCCGCGGAGATCGTGGCGCTGCCGGTGGCGGACGACTGGCGCAACGAACTGCACGCCGCGTGGTGCCGGGCTGCCGTACGGCAGCGGGACGCCGGGTGGGCGCGCGCGCTGCTCGGGACGCCCGCGGCGCCGGAGGCCGGGGGGCCGGGGGCGGTGTCACTGGCGGAGCGGGCCAAGCTGTTGGGCACGTTGGGCTCCGCCGAACGGGCCGAGTGGGTCGCCGGGTTCATCGCGACGCACGGGTTGTCGGAGGCGTTTCAGCTGCTGGGGGTGTGCGGGGTGCCGTGGGCCGCGCCGCTCGGGCGGGCGGTGGTCGACGCGCTCAACATCGCTCGGGACGCGGGGAGTTATCCGTGGAGTTTCAGCGGGGTGATGGGGCTGGCGGAGCGCTGTCTCGATCCGGCCGAGGCGGGACGCCTCGAGGGCCTGATGGCGGTGCCGGACGAGGGGGAGGACGCGAGCCCCGGGGCGGGGGGCTACTGGGCCGAGGCGTTCCAGCGCTTGGTGACGACCTTGCGGTTGCGGGCGGCGATGGCGGAGGAGCTGGGCGCGCTGTAGCTCAAGGGTGCTGTCCGGCGACGGTTCCCTGTGGGAGCGAGGGGAGGCGGAGGGGGAGGGTGAGGATCCGCCCGACACCAGGCACCAGGGGCGCGGGGAACTGCGCGACCAGCCCCCACCGGTCCGCACCCGGGATCCGAGCAGGACAGATCCCACAGGCCAGATCCGACAGGCCAGGCCCCTACGCCCCCGCAGGCTGCCGCACGTTCTCCCGGACCCAGTCCACGATCGACTGAGTCGTCGCCCCCGGCGTGAAGATCTCCGCGACCCCCTTCTCCTTCAGCGGAGGGATGTCCGCCTCCGGGATGATCCCGCCACCGAACACCAGGATGTCCTCGGCCTCCCGCTCCTTGAGCAGGTCGATCACCGCGGCGAACAACGTGTTGTGGGCGCCGGAGAGGATGGAGAGACCGATCGCGTCGGCGTCCTCCTGGATCGCCGTGTCGACGATCTGCTCGGGAGTCTGGTGGAGGCCGGTGTAGATGACCTCCATGCCCGCGTCGCGCAGCGCCCTCGCGATCACCTTGGCTCCGCGATCGTGACCGTCGAGCCCCGGCTTGGCCACCACTACGCGGATCGGACCGGCTGTCACACCCATCACTGCCTCCATGAAGCGACTGCGTCCATTCCCACCGACTAGTACCGCACAGACCGGGAATGTGAACGAACGTTATCGCCACCATCTCGCACCATGCAGTTTCGCAGTGGACACCGAGGGGGAAATCATATGGTGGGACACGTTCGGGAGCCGCAACGAGGTCGCCGCACCGCCGCGCCGCAGACCGCGCGCCGCGGTGGTGCGGCGCGCCGGCGACGGCACGAAGGGCACGTAGGACAGGTAAGGCACGACAGCGGGGAGCCTCGTCGCCACACCGACAGGGCTACCCGTCACGTCACCGGCGCACCACCAGCACCGCGAGTACCATCGGCACCACCGATACGACCGGGACAAGCACCGGCACCGTCGGCATCGCCCGCACCACCGGCTCCGTCAGCTCCGCCGGCCCACCCGGCGGCTCCGGAACCGGGCGCCGACCGCCACACCCACCCCCCGCGCCCCTCTCGCGCCGCGTCGACGACGGCCTTCACCGCGACTCCCCATGAGCGCACACGGGGGACGGAGCAGTCCTCCCGTGTGCCGACAGGAGGTCGGCCATGAAGGTCACCAAGGTGGCGCTGCCCCTTCTCCCGCTCTGCCAGCGTCTGCTTCCCGGCAGGCTGGCGGGACTGTCCCTGGCCCTCCTGAAGGCAACCGCGCTCGAGATCGCGATCCTCGCGGGACACCTCCTCCTGTACCCGTCCGGCATCGTCCAGGAGCGCCGCTCCCCCCTTCCCCCGCTCCCTGGCCCGGAGGACGGCGCGGCACAGCTCCCGACGGAGGCCAAGCCCCCGGTCGTCCTGCTGCACGGTCTCGTCGACAACCGCTCGGTCTTCGTGCTCCTGCGCCGCAGCCTCGCCCAGCACGGCAGGCAGCAGATCGAGTCGCTCAACTACTCCCCGCTGACCTGCGACATCCGCGCGGCGGCGGAGCTGCTCGGCCGCCACATAGAGGTGATCTGCGAGCGCACCGGCAGCGAGCGGGTCGATGTCGTCGGGCACAGCCTCGGCGGTTTGATCGCGCGGTACTACGTCCAGCGGCTCGGCGGCGACACGCGGGTCCGCACGCTGGTGACGCTGGGCACCCCGCACTCCGGCACCCGGGTGGCGCCGCTGGCGAACGCGCACCCGATCGTGCGCCAGATGCGCCCCGGCTCGGAGTTGCTCGAGGAGCTCACCCAGCCGGCCCCTGGGTGCCGTACGCATTTCGTCAGCTTCTGGAGCGACCTCGACCACCTGATGGACCCGCTGGAGAGCGCCTGCATCGACCACGAGGACCTGATGGTGGAGAACGTCCAGGTCAGCGGGATCGGACATCTCGCCCTGCCCGTGCACCCCGCCGTCGCGACCGGCATACGGCAGGTGCTGGACACCGCGCGGCCCGGGGAGGAGACGGCCGAGCGCGCGGGCGGACTGACCGTGGCATAACGGTCATATAGGTCACCGACCCGGGTTACCGAAAGTCCGCCCCGCAGGCCGCCGACAGCGCGTCGACAGTCGCCGGACGCCGGATCGACATCGAACAGTCTTCGAACACAGAACCAAAGTCGCGCCCGCAGTCCCCCGAAACACAGCCGAATGCCCGTTTCCTGCGCGCCCAAAACCAGTTGAAGATTGTCGCGCCCGCGTACCGCCGGGTACAGTCGCCGCACTGCTCTGGCAGCCCCTGTTGTCGAGGCGAAAGAGAAGTTGGTGAACGACCGTCACCCGTCGGGGACCATGACCACCCCGGCTCCGGCTTCCGACGCCGACTCGTCGCACTACGCGCCGTACGGCACCCAGGAGGCCCAGTACGGCGACCTCACCCCGTACGGCGGCTATGACGCCACTGGTTTCGACGCCACCGGCACGAACGGCGCGCACGCCACCGGCACCTTCGAGGCCGACCCGCTCTTCGGCAACATGCCCGGCGACGCCACCGGTTCGTACGAAGCCTGCACGTGGACCACCGGCGGTCACCAGACCCTGAACTACGACATGTACGCGGCCCAGCACCACGCCGCCTACGACACCGGCGCGTACGACGCCACGCAGTGGGGCGCCGACCAGCAGCAGCTCGCCGCGATCCCGCCGCAGGCCGGCAGCACCGAGCACAGCGGCCAGTGGGACGCGAGTTCCTGGCACCAGCCGGACCAGTCCGCGGCCCCGGCCGACCAGACCCAGCACTGGGAATGGGGCACGCAGACCTTCGACACCGGTGCGTACGACGCCACGCAGTGGAACTCCGAGGGCACGGCGGCCGACGCGTACGGCGAGAGCCACGCGCACGACGAGGCGAATCCCTACGGCGACCCGTACGCCGAACACACCACGCACGACAACGAGCCGGACGCCGACGCCCTCACCACCACCGGTGAGATGCCGGCCGTACACGACGCCGACGCCCCCCTCCTGGACGACCAGGAAGAGGTTCCTCCGGCCGCCGCCCCCGGCTCCCGCGTCGCCGCGCGCAACGCCAACCGCTCCCGCCGCCGTATGCCCGCCAAGCGCTCCGCGCTGCTGACGATCGCCGTCCCCTCGGCGTGCGTCATGGGTGTCGCCGGGATCGCCGCTGCCTCCGTGGGCACGCTGACCGGCGACGACAACGGCACCACCTCGACGACCCTCGCGGACACGACCGCCGTCCACCCGGCCATCGCGAACAACAAGCTGGACACCCAGCTCGCGAGCCTCTCGGCCGGTGCCGACGACTTCGCCGACCGGGCCAGCCGTACGCAGGAACGCATCGACCTCAAGGCCCAGCAGGTGGCCGAGAAGAGGAAGGCGGCGGAGGAGGCGGCCCGCAAGGAGCGGCTGCGCCCGAAATTCGCGCTTCCGGTCGCGCAGCGGGGCCTCAGCGCCTACTTCGGCCAGTCCGGCGTCAACTGGATGTCCGTCCACACCGGCATCGACTTCCCCGTGTCGTACGGCACGACGGTGATGGCCGTGACCGACGGCACCGTCCGCACGCAGTGGAACAGCGCCTACGGCAACATGATGGTCGTGACGGCGAAGGACGGCACGGAGACGTGGTACTGCCACCTCTCCAGCTACCGCGTCGCCTCCGGTACGACGGTCAAGGCCGGCGACCCGATCGCGTACTCCGGCAACTCGGGCAACTCGACCGGCCCGCACCTGCACCTGGAGGTGCACCCGGCGGGCGGTTCGGCCATAGACCCGCTGCCGTGGCTGCGCAGCCACGGGCTGGACCCGACGTAACCCTGCGGGCCCAGCCCCCTTCCTGAGCTTCCTGAGCTACAGCCTCTCCACCGGCGCGTACCGCAGCAGCAGCCGCTTCGGCTTCGCTTCCCCGAAGTCGATCGTCGCCTCGGCGTTCGCGCCCGTGCCCTTCACGCCGACCACCGTGCCGAGCCCGAACTGGTCGTGGGTGACACGGTCGCCGACGGCCAGGGACACCACCGGCTTCTCCGAGGTCCTGCGCGTCGCGAAGCCGGACGCACCCGACGCCGAGGAGCGGGAACGGGACGACGACAGCGACGCGGCGACCCCCGAGACCGGCCCCGCGGGAGCGCCGGCCGCCCCGGTGCGCTTCCAGTCGACGTGCTGCGCCGGGATCTCCTCCAGGAAGCGGGAGGGCGGGTTGTACGACGGCTGCCCCCACGCGCTGCGCAGGGAGGACCGGGTCAGGTACAGCCGCTCACGCGCACGCGTGATGCCGACGTACGCCAGGCGCCGCTCCTCCTCCAGCTCCTTGGTCTGGCCGAGGGCGCGCATGTGCGGGAAAACGCCGTCCTCCATGCCGGTGAGGAAGACGACCGGGAACTCCAGGCCCTTGGCGGTGTGCAGGGTCATCAGGGTGATGACGCCGGAGCCGTCCTCGTCCTCGTCGGGGATCTGGTCGGAGTCGGCGACAAGCGCGACCCGCTCCAGGAAGTCGGAGAGCGAGCCGGTCTCCTCGCCTTCGCCCGACTCCTGCTCGAACTCCAGGGCCACGGCGGCGAGTTCCTGGAGGTTCTCGATCCGTGTCTCGTCCTGCGGGTCGGTGGAGGCCTGCAACTCGGCGAGATAGCCGGTGCGTTCGAGGACCGCTTCCAGGACGGTCGCCGGGCCCGCGCCGGACTCGACGATCGTACGGAGCTCCTCCATCAGCACGTTGAACCGCTTCACGGCGTTGGTGGAGCGCGCGGCCATGCCGTACGCCTCGTCGACGCGCTTGAGGGCCTGCGGGAAGCTGATCTTCTCGCGCTGGGACAGGGCGTCGATCATCGCCTCGGCGCGGTCACCGATACCGCGCTTGGGGACGTTGAGGATCCGGCGCAGCGGCACCGAGTCCTCGGGGTTGGCGAGGACCCGCAGGTAGGCCAGGACGTCCCGGACCTCCTTGCGCTCGTAGAAGCGGACGCCGCCGACGACCTTGTAGGGCAGGCCCACGCGGATGAAGACCTCTTCGAAGACACGGGACTGGGCGTTGGTCCGGTAGAAGACGGCGACATCGCCGGCCTTCGCGTCGCCCGCGTCGGTGAGGCGGTCTATCTCGTCGGCGACGAACTGCGCCTCGTCGTGCTCGGTGTCGGCGACATAGCCGGTGATGCGCGCGCCCGCGCCCGCGTTGGTCCACAGGTTCTTGGGGCGGCGGGACTCGTTGCGCTCGATGACGGCGTTGGCGGCGGTGAGGATCGTCTGGGTGGAGCGGTAGTTCTGCTCCAGGAGGATCGTCGTCGCGTCCGGGTAGTCCTCCTCGAACTGGAGGATGTTGCGGATGGTCGCGCCGCGGAAGGCGTAGATCGACTGGTCTGCGTCACCGACGACACAGAGCTCGGCGGGCGGCAGGTCGTGCTCGCTCGGGGGTACGTCCACCGGGTGCTCGGAGGTCCCGACCAGCTCCCTGACCAGCGCGTACTGCGCGTGGTTGGTGTCCTGGTACTCGTCGACCAGGACATGCCGGAAGCGGCGGCGGTAGTGCTCGGAGACGTCGGGGAACGCCCGGAGCAGGTTGACCGTCGTCATGATCAGGTCGTCGAAGTCGAGGGCGTTCGCCTCGCGGAGGCGCGACTGGTACATGGCGTAGGCCTGGGCGAGGGTCTTCTCGAAGCCGTCGGTGGCCTGGGCGGCGAAGTCCTCCTCGTCGATCAGCTCGTTCTTCAGGTTGCTGATCTTGGCGCTGAAGGACTTCGGCGGGAACTTCTTGGGGTCGAGGTCCAGGTCGCGGCAGACCAGCGCCATGAGCCGCTTGGAGTCAGCGGCGTCGTAGATCGAGAAGGAGGAGGTGAAACCGAGCTTCTTCGACTCCCTGCGCAGGATCCGCACGCAGGCGCTGTGGAAGGTCATCACCCACATCGCGTTCGCGCGCGGGCCGACGAGCTGCTCGACGCGCTCCTTCATCTCGCCCGCGGCCTTGTTGGTGAAGGTGATCGCGAGGATCTGGCCCGGGTGGACATGGCGCTCGCCGAGGAGGTGGGCGATGCGGTGGGTGAGGACCCGGGTCTTGCCGGAGCCGGCGCCGGCCACGATGAGCAGCGGGGTGCCGGAGTGCACGACGGCCGCGCGCTGGTTCTCGTTCAGCCCCTCCAGGAGGGTGGCCGGGTCCACCACCGGGCGCGGGGCGCCGTCGCGGTAGTAGGCGTCCCGGTCCGGGGGCACGTCGAACTTCCCACCGAACAGGTCGTCCGGAACCTGCTCCGGTCCGTGCTCGTCCTCGGGCGGCGGCGGGGGTTCCTCCCCATGCCCGCGAGGGGCCTGGAGGTCCGCCAGGAAGCTGTCGTCAAAGAGGCTGCTCATCGCTCTCCGAGTCTAGGGCTCCCCACTGACAGCCCGCCGCCGCCCCGAGAACATCCACCCGTACCGGAACCCGACGATCTTCCGGACCCGGCCTCCCGGCGCCCTCCTGCCTTCCTGGTCGACGGCGAGACCCGCCGCGGCACGGCACCCGCACGCTCCCGCGCATGCCGTACGAGACCTTCGTCACGGCACGGGCGCCGACCCGGCCGGCCGTCAGGGCCGAGCGCCGGGGACCTGCGGACGGGCCGCCTCTCGTCGTGGCCCGGAAAACCATGAACGGCCGCGCAGCGCCCTGCCGCGCAGCAGGGACGACGCCCAGGCCGCCCGCGCCCGCGCCCGCGGCGACCCTCGACCCTCCGGAAGGGCGAGGACGCGGTACGCGTGGGACTCCACCAGCGCCTAGCGCGAGCCCCCCTCGTCGTGGCCCGGAGCCATGAAAGGCCGCGCCGCCCGCCTTGTCGTCCGGCAGGAACGAGGGTCAGGCCACCCCGCCCGCGCCCGCGCCCGCGCCCGCGCCCGCGCCCGCGCCCGCGGCGACCCTCGACCCTCCGGAAGGGCGAGGACGCGGTACGCGTGGGACTCCACTCACGCCTTGCGCAAGCCCCCTTTCGTCGTGGCCCGGAGACCATGAAGGGCCCCGCCGCCCGCCCTGTCGTCCGGCAGGAACGAGGGTCAGGCCACCCCGCCCGCGCCGACGGCGATCCTCAGCCCTCCGGGTGGCAGCGACGCCGTACGCGTGGGACTCCACCACCGCCTTGCGCGAGTCGCTCTTCGTCGGCAGAGCAGACGGCACGGATCGTTGCCCCCTCGGCGATCACGCGGGTCACCGGTTGCCCGAGCCAGTCCCCAAAGGCGATCGAACAGGGGCACTCCAGCAAGAGACCGCCCCATCCACGGCACATCACACCGAATCGGCCATGCGGAGCGCCCCCTGGGGCCAAGGTCACGAAAATGTATCGGGCATATCGAACATCAACCTTCACAGGGGCCACACCAGTTGGCTACCGTTCCGATCAGGCCGTACGACCCCCTCCGGCGAACCTCGCCGGGCCGCACGGCCTCCGCCGAGTCCGCAGCGCCGCCGCGCGCCCGGAGCCGGGGACCCACCGAACCCGGGGTGAATCGGCCGACTCCCGCGCAGGGGAGCGCCGTAGGGCAAACCTTCCGAAGCACTTCGCCCGAACCCGACAGCTAACCCGGTAGGCGGAGCATGGGAAGGAGTCGCCTCCCTTGGCGTCGCACCGCAAGTCGCGTCCCGCCGGTACGCGCGTGGCAGGCATACGGACCCCGGCCCTCGCGACGGCCGCCCTCACCTCCGTGGCCCTGCTGTCCCAGTCGGCGAACGCCGCGCCGGCCGATGACAAGCCGAGTCTCGAAGAGGTCGAGAAGAAGGTCGACGACCTCTACCGCCAGGCCGAGTCGGCGACCGACGGCTACAACGCGGCCAAGGAGAAGACGGCCAAGCAGCGCAAGCAGGTCGACACGCTCCTCGACGACGTCGCCCAGCGCACCCAGAAGCTCAACGAGGCGCGGGAGGAACTCGGTTCCTTCGCCGCGGCCCAGTACCGCACCGGCGCCGGCGCGCCCGACACGGCGACCTTCCTGCTCGCCGACACCCCGCAGGACTACTTCGACCAGGCGCAGCTGATGAGCCGCTTGACGAGCCGTCAGAAGGGCGCGGTCGACGACTACGTCTCCGAGCAGTCCGCGACGATGAAGAAGCGCCAGGAGGCCTCCCAGAGCCTTCAGACGCTGAACGAGACGCAGAGCGACCTGAAGACCGCCAAGGCGACCGTCCAGAAGAAGCTCGCCGACGCGCGCGAGCTGCTGTCGGAACTGACCGCCCAGGAGAAGGCGCGTCTCGCGGTGATCGAGAAGCGCAAGCAGCAGGAGGCGGCCCGCAAGGCGGCGGAGCTGGCGCAGCAGCAGGCCGCGGCGGAGAAGGCGGCGCAGGAGACCACCGCCCCGCAGGAGAGCACGTCGCCGGCGACCGACTCCTCGTACGCCACCAAGGCCGCCAAGGCCCTCGCCTTCGCCCGTGCACAGATCGGCAAGCCGTACGTCTGGGGCGCCACCGGCCCCGACTCCTACGACTGCTCAGGGCTCACCCAGGCCGCCTGGAAGGCCGCCGGCGTCGACCTCCCCCGCGTCACCTATGACCAGGTCAACGCCGGCACCACGGTCTCCCTGGCCGACGCCCAACCCGGTGACCTGGTCTTCTTCTACGACGACATCAGCCACGTCGGCCTCTACATCGGCAACGGCATGATGATCCACGCCCCGAAGCCGGGCGCGTACGTCCGCGAGGAGTCGATCTACTACGACGGCGAGTCGGGGATCCACAGCGTGGTCCGCCCGGCCTGAGGCCGGGTACCGGGGGCGGGCGAAGAGCCCGCACTCGCGTGCATTTCCCCCATTTCCCCACGCGCGCGTGCGCGCCCCGCTCGCACGGCACGGGGAGCTTCCTAGCATCGGCACATGCCCGGTACCTCCCCCCACTCCCCCCTGCGCGTCTGGTGGACGCGGCACCCACCCGCGGCCGCGTCCGCCGTGATGGCGACCGGCATCGTGTCGGTCGGGCTCCTTCTGACCGGTCACGAGACGCTGTCCCGGATCGCCCTGGTGATCAGCTGCGCGGCCTGGCTGGGGCTGGCCGCCGAGTTCGCCGTACGACTGCTGCGGGAGCGCCCGCGATGGGTCGCGGACGCCGGGACACCGGGCGCCCTGACGGCCGTGGCGGCGACCACCGTACTCGGCACCCGGTTCTCCGCACTCGGCCGGCAGACCCTCGCCGAGGCGCTGCTGGCCCTGTCGGCGCTGCTGTGGCCGGTGCTGCTCGTGCTCGTCGTGCGGCACTGGAAGCGGCGGATGCCCGGCGGGGTGTTCCTCTGCTGTGTGGCCACCCAGGGCCTCGCGGTCCTCGGCGCCACGCTCGCCGCGGCCGAGTCGGCGGCCTGGCTCGCGCACGCGGCGCTCGTGCTGTTCTGGCTCGGCCTGGTCCTCTACGGCGTCGCGCTCTTCCTCTTCGACCCGCGCCAGGTGCTGGAGGGGCCGGGCGACCAGTGGATCGCGGGCGGCGCGCTCGCGATCTCGGCACTCGCCGGCTCGAAACTCCTCGCCGCCGACAGCGCGCGCCTGTACCTGTGGAACGACGACGACCGCGGTGTCCTGCGCGCGGTGACCGTCGCCCTGCTGGTGCTCGACCTGGCCTGGTACGCCGTCCTGCTGCTGGCGGAGTTCGTACGGCCGCGCCTGCGCTACGACGTGCGCCGCTGGGCCACCGTGTTCCCCATGGGCATGACGGCGGTCGCGGCCCTGTCGGTCTGCGCCACCGTGGACGTCCCGTGGCTCAGGACGCCGGGTGAGGTGCTGCTGTGGGTCTCCGTGGCGGCCTGGCTGGCCGTCGCCGCGGGGACCGTCGACGCCGCCCGTGCCGCCGTCAGGTCCACAGCACCGCGATGAAGACGTTGGCCGTGGTCAGCGCGCCGACCAGGCCGAACAGCCTCTTGTCCACCTTCTCGTCGTCCCGCTTCACATAGACCAGGCCCAGGATCACGATCAGCAGGGCCAGCTTCACGCCGATCTTGATGTTGTTGACGTGCTGGTCGTCGGCCTGATTGAGGCCGACCAGGATCACGCCGGTCACCAGCATCGTCGCGGCGCCGTGGAGCATCGCGGGGACGAACCGGGCGGTGCCCCGGCCCATCGCCTTCATCTGCGTGAGGAAGCCTCCGAGCAGCGAGGCGATGCCGATGATGTGCAGGCCGACGAAGAGATGGATGAGTACGTCCATGAGGCGGGAGCCTATTCCTGGGTGCCAGGGCGACTCGCACCGGCCCCTTGAGCGGTCCGGGGCAGAGGGTGCATATATGCGGCCCATAGCACTCCCCGCCCGTCACCGGTCCCGGAATCGCGACTTCGGTCAGCGCACCGCGCGAAGTCGACGGTGCCACCCCGGGATCACGGTCACCTTCGGTCACCCGGCGGTCCCCTGGCGGCACTTCCGCACAACGCGTTACCTCCCGGACACGGTCAGGTTTAGCGTCCTCCACCAGGTGACCGGCTCCCCACCGCCGCCCGGGCCAGGGGCGGCAGTCGGCCACCACCGCCGAGAAGGTCCGGCGGCGGCCCGCTCCCCCTGTGCAGGCCGTCGCCGGACGCGCACACCGCCCCTGGCGGTCGTACGGCCGCTTCCCCTGGCGTTCGTACGTCCGCGAGCCTCGGGGCGGCCGATCGTAGGAAAGGACGTGCAGTCCACTTGGCAGCACACCGCAAGCCCCGTAGCCGCTCGGCCGGCGGCCATACGGTCCGTACGGCAGCGACGATCGCCCTCGCGGGGGCCGCGAGCGCGACGGGCTTCAACGGGATCGGACACGCCGAGCCGCAGCTCACACCGGAGCAGGTCAAGGCGAAGGTGGACCAGCTGTACCAGGAGGCCGAGGCCGCCACCGAGAAGTACAACGGGGCGAAGGAGAAGGCGGAGGCGGCCGAGACCCGGCTGGACACCCTGCGGGACGAGGCGGCCCGCAGGACGCAGCAGCTCAACGAGGCGCGGGACGCGCTCGGGACGATCGCCGCGGCGCAGTACCGCGGCGGCGGCCTCGACCCCGCGATGCAGCTCGCCTTCACCGACGACCCCGACCGGTACCTGGACAGCGCCGAGTTCGTCGAACGGGCCGGCACCCGCCAGGCCGCCTCCGTGGCGAACGTACGCCAGCAGCTGCGGGAGATCGAGCAGCTGCGCGGGGCCGCGCACATCGAGTTGGCTTCGCTGAAGTCGCGCCAGGCGGAGCTGAAGCGCCACAAGAAGACGATCACCGGCAAACTGGGCACCGCCCGCCGACTGATGTCCCAGCTGCCGACCGAGGAACGGGCGGTGCTCGGGGACGGCGGGGATCGCGCCTCACGAGCCGTGACGGGCGCACGCGAGGATCTGACGACGCCCGGCGCGGCGACCACCGAAGCCCCCGACTCCCGTGCCGCAGCGGCCGTTTCCTACGCCTACGGCAAGCTCGGCAGCCCCTACGTCTGGGGCGCCACCGGGCCGGACGCCTTCGACTGCTCGGGCCTCGTCCAGGCCGCGTACCGCTCCGCGGGCATCTCCCTGCCCCGCACGACCTACGCCCAGATCGACGCCGGCCGGCGCGTCTCCCGCTCCGAACTCCTCCCCGGCGACCTGGTGTTCTTCTACTCGGGCATCAGCCACGTCGGCCTCTACATCGGCAACGGGCAGATGATCCACGCCCCGAACCCGTCCGCACCGGTACGGGTGGCGCCGATCGACCAGATGCCGTTCGCGGGGGCTACTCGGGTCGTGTGAGAGCTCATCGGAGGACTGCGCTGCCAAGGGAACCGGGGCGTCATCCATTGTCGCGAATGTCTCCAAGCCCCAGCCGACGCCCAAGATCATCCAACTCTTCCTTGCGTTCCTCGCACTCGGGAATGGCTTGTCGGAGCAGGGCCCAGTAGTCGCCTCCGTGACCCGGGATCCTTATGTGAGGGAGTTCGTGGGCAATCACGTAGTCGACGAGATGAGCGGGCAGCTGGAACAGAGCCCAATGCAGCGCCATGGTCCCGCGAGCGCCGTCGCCCGGCCGGTAGGTCCCCCATCGGTTGCCGACATCACGTACAACGACGTCTGGCTCCTGGACCTCCATCCGCGCGGCCCACGGCTGAAGCCTTCCCGTTGCCCAACGCTGTCCCGTTCCCCGTCGGGCCCGTGGACGTGCCGCCAGCCCATCGCCTTCAACTGGTCGATGATCGGCAGTAGCGTCTCGTCCCGCTCGGCCGTACCTCGCGTCATGTACCCGGTGCCCCTCCGTACGACCGCGCTGTCGTTTCGGACAACGACCGTCAAGCCGCTGACCGTTCCCTCATTCTGCGGCGGGTGGGGCGCGGGTGACACGAGTCCGCGCAGCTACTGCCGCTGTCCTGCCATGCTGGGACGGGAGGCCGCTTGTCGACGGTCCCGGGCGGCGAGAGCTTCACGGGCGAGGACGAGCGCGCTCTGACGGCACGGTGGCGAACTGGTCCGAGACGCCGCCATGGGGGCGCCCGGTGAGGCGGTGGTGGGAGTACGGCAGCCCCGGCACAGGCCGCCGGAGAAGGCGGCGGGGCGTCCTGGCACGCCGCAGTCGGTGCACTCCGGCATGAGACGGCCGGGTCGATCCGAGGGGAGGCGGCGCGGATACTCCGCTGATGCGCGCGTGCCGGTTGTGCCGCTTGTAAAGGGTTCGTGACAGGGCCGGAAAGCGTATTCCCCGATTATTAGAGTGAGTGCTCCAATCCGGCCGTGTCGGATGCGGTGGGTGAGTACCAGGGAATCGGGGGATCCGTGGACGGACCCGTGTTCGAGCACGGCGACCGGCTCTTCGAGCTGCTTGGCACCCTGGTGCGCAGGCCGAAGAGGGGCGAGTTGCCGGGGGAGGTCCCCAAGCGCGACGGCATACCGATACTCGGCCTGCTCGGCCGGCAGGAGGACGCCCTCGCGCTCCAGGTCGAGCAGGCGCTGAAAGCGGCCGAACCCCAGGTGGTCCCGAACCAGTTGGTCGACATGACCGCCAAGTGGAGCGAGGTCGTCGCTGAGCGCGGCAACCCGGCGGAGGCCAAGTATCTGTCCGTCGAATGGCAACGGGCCGAACTGTGCCGACGCGTCCTCGTCGACCTCGCCGCCGAGTTCTCCTCCGCACGCCACGGACACGACAGGCGGGTACGGTTCCGGCGGCTGGGGCTCGTTAACTGGCTGCTGGAGATGACGCACACGGCCGACCAGCCCGACAGCGACCACGGCCAGATCATGCTGCGCCGGCTACGCGACCGCGAGCTGGAGCGCAGACGGCTGTTCGGGTTCATGCGCAGCCCGAGCACCGAGGTCGCCCTGCAGGGGCACGTGCCCTGGTGGGCTTACCTCCTGGGACTGCATCTGCTGCCGGTCTTCTGGTTCCGTGTCTGGCGCGGTGTAGGCAGCGAGTACCGGTGGCTGCTGCGCCAGCCGTACATGGCGCCGGCCGATCCGGGGACCTTCATCGGGTTCGCGTTACGTCTCACCCAGCCCCGGTGGGGGCGTGAAGACCCGCAGCAGATCAGCAAGTTGATGATCAACGCCTTCCTGGAGGATCTGCGGGTAGCCTACCGCCGGCGGCCGTGGCGTCGGCACGCCCACCGTCGTACGGCCTACTGCGTCGCCTTTCTGCAAGGGGTGAGTGACCAGAACGGCGGCCTGGAACTGGTACGGCTGCTCGCCGAGGTGCGCAACGACACCGGTGCCTTCGACCCGCTGCTCCTTGTGACCAGTCGGCCCGAGGAACCGGTCGAGCCGGTGCTGGTGCGCGAGCTGACCGACAGCCCCACTCCCTACCAGGCCTGGTGCGAGCGGTTGCGGGCGGCCGGCGGCGGCCGGAACGCCGAGTTCTGGCACCTGCCGGTGCGGGTGCCGGAGCCGATACCGGACGGCGACGACAGACGGGTCCAGCAGGGTGAACGCACGACGATCGCGAGCCGGCTGACCGTTCCCCGCCCTCCCGTCTGGGCGGGCCGCGCGGCGACCGCCGTGGCCGCCACCACCGCACTGGCGGTGCTCGCCACCGGCGTGGGCATCACCGTGGTCGACGCCTGGGACTGGCGACAGCAGCACTGCGGGCTGGGCCCCTCCGACCCCGACGCGCGCACGGTGTGGCGGGCCTCGACCGGCGAGTGCGTCGGTGTCGCCCCGCACGGGTTCGCCTTCGGCGCCAAGGACCCGGCCGTGCGCAGGACCCTGAGCATCATCGCCAGGCAAAACCGGAGGGCCGAGGAGATACATGCCGGGGACCCCACCCGCCCGATCGTCACTCTCGTCCATCTCTCCGCTCTGCTCAGCACCCCCAAGAGCGGCATCTCCCAGACCCTGTCCTACGCCCGCGAGCAGTTGCAGGGCGTGGCAAGCGCGCAGCAGCGCCTGCTGGGGACAGGCAACGATGACCCCGTCCTGCGGATCTACCCGGCCAGCGCGGGAGCCGGCATGGGGTTCGGGGCCGATGCCGTGCGCATGATCGAGCGGATGATGAAGAGCGACTCGACGATCGTCGGCGTCACCGGCCTCGACCAGAGCCGCAAGGCCACCTTCAGGACGATCGCCGAACTGACCCGGGTGGGACTGCCCATGGTCGCCACGACCCTGTCCGCCGACTCGCTGCCCGGTGCGTCCGCGCTGTACTACCAGGTCTCACCGCAGAACAGGCGCGAGGCGCAGATTTCCGTCGCGTACGCGGGCCATCTCCTCACCGAGAAGCGGCTGAAGCGGAAGGCCGTGCGCATCGTGTACTCCCTCGACCCGACCGACGAGTACAGCGACAACCTGCGCCTGGACACCCTGAACTCCTTCCATGATGCGGGCTTTGACACGTATCCGCGGGGGTACGTCCCCGCGCACCCGGCCGCCGGGACCCCGCCCGGGCCGTCCGCGCTGAAGGTCGGGGAGGAGGCCTGCAAATTCTCGGGGCTGGTCTTCTTCGCGGGCCGCAGCGAGGACTTCGAGACGATCCTGAACGCCACCAACAACACCTGTGGCGGCTCCAATACGCCGGTCTTCCTCGGCGGCGACGACGTGGCCCGTCTCGGCGCCGACCCGGTCCGACGCAAGGCCTTCCCGCGAGTCCCCTACGAGTTCCTCGACTTCACCGTCGGATCGGCCTCCTGCGACGACCCCAGCGACCTCTACAGCACGATGAAGGACCTGTTCCCCGACGAGTGCCGCGATGTCAGGGACACCTCGCTGGACGGGCACGCGGCACTGGCCTTCGACGCCGTGAACCTCTACGTGAAGGCCATCACCCGCCTCCGGTCCGCCGCCCCCGACGTACCGCTGACGCCGAGCGCCGTCTGGCACGCTCTCAGCGGTATCCACGACGACGCCGCGCTCGCCGGGGAGAGCGGCCGCATCGACTTCGGCGGACGGGTGGACCAGCAGGTGCCGCTGGACAAGCTCGTCTCGATCCAGCGGGTGGAAGGGGCACAGCGCCCGAAGCAGATGGGATTCTGCGGGCGGCAGGGGAAGGACGACGGGGCGGACTGGTGCCCGGCACCGGAAAAGGTGCAGCAGTAGCGGCACCGGAACGTGATCCGCTGCGCGGGCACCATCAATTAGCGGTAGTTGGTTAGCCTCGCCGTTTCGGTTCGGGTGATGAGGTGCCGCTGAGGGCCCGGTGTCGAGTGGCCGAGGCAGTTTCGGTGTTCGGGTATGGCGGAGTCCCGACGCATTGGTCGGGTTCTCCAAGGTCCTTCGAGTCGTGGCGGCCAGGGTCTGCCGGTCAGCCGGCGGGACGGGGCAGTGCGGCGAGGTGATGGAAGGCTGTGGCGAGTTCGTGTCTCCAGGGCCAGGTCGCCGATATCCGCAAGCGCAGGCGGTGGCCGCCGCGAGTGAGACGGGCGGCCACATGCAGCAGCCGGTAGCGGAGCTTCTTCGGCTCGGCAGCCGCGAGCTCGCCGTCCAGCAGCAGGACACGCATCCAGGCCAGCAGGTCGATCGCCGTGAGGCTGAGTTCGAGCCAGACGGCGTTGACGGCGAAGCCGCGGGAGGGGAAGCGGCCGAAGCCGGTGGTCTTGCCGCACCGGATGTGGTCCTCGACGCATGCGTGCCCGCGGTGACGGACCTCCAGGAACTGGGCGGAGCCGCCGCCGGAGTGCGGGGTGTCGGTGAGGAACACCTGGTGGCGCAGGCCCTCGTCCTGGTCGAACAGGGAGAGCTGGGCTCCGGGGTGCGGGCGCTCGAGGCGCAGGATGATGCGCGTGCCGGCCGGTTAGCCGTCCAGGTCGACCATGCCGGTCAGCTCGGTGACCTCGGCGCCGTCTCGCAGTGTCCCGTCCTGGTTGAGGGCGGGAACCCGAGGCGGTCGGGTATGGCCCGGATGGCGCGGCGGACCGGTTCGGTGATGGCGTATCCGACGGAGAAGGAGGTACGGATTCCTCGTTTGTGCAGGGCGCGGACGTGGGCGAGGAAGGCTTTCGCGGATCGGGCGCTGTCGGTGCGGATGAGGATGTGAGCCCTCCTCGCGTCGGCCACAGCGTAACGGTGTGATCGTCAGCGCGCCTACCGCACGGTCACACCAGCCGGCGCGCCGTCGCCCACCGGGTCAGCTCGTGACGGTTCGACAGTTGCAACTTCCGCAGCACCGCCGAGACATGGGACTCGACTGTCTTCACCGAGATGAACAGCTGCTTGGCGATCTCCTTGTACGCGTAACCGCGCGCGATGAGCCTCAGCACCTCGCGCTCGCGCTGGGTGAGACGGTCCATGTCCTCGTCGACCGGCGGGGCGTCGGTGGAGGCGAAGGCGTCCAGGACGAAGCCGGCCAGGCGCGGCGAGAACACGGCGTCGCCCTCCTGGACGCGGAAGACGGAGTCGACGAGGTCGGTGCCCGTGATCGTCTTGGTCACATAGCCGCGCGCACCGCCCCGGATCACCCCGATCACGTCCTCGGCCGCGTCCGAGACGGACAGCGCGAGGAAGCGGACGGGCTGTTCGGCGTCGGCCATCAACGGGGCGCACCGGCGCAGCACCTCGACCCCGCCGCCGCCCGGGAGATGGACGTCGAGGAGAACGACCTCGGGACGGGTCGCGGTGATGACGGTGACGGCCTGGTCGACGTCGGCGGCCTCCCCGACCACCTCGACGCCGGTCTCCTCGGTCCGGCCGATCTCGGCCTGGACGCCCGTACGGAACATGCGGTGGTCGTCGACGAGGACCACACGCACCCGGCGCCCGTCCGCGCCCCCGGTGACCTCCGCCGTGCCGTTCGCCTCGTCGCTCATGACGTCTTCTCCGCCCTCTCCATCTCCAGCTCGACCTCCGTGCCGCCGCCCGGCACCGCACGCAGCCGGGCCGTGCCGCCATGGCGCTCCATGCGGCCGATGATCGATTCTCTGACACCCATCCGGTCGGCGGGTATCGAGTCGAGGTCGAAGCCGGGGCCGCGGTCCCGGACGGACACGAACACCGTCCTGCCCTCGACTTCGGCGTAGACCTGTACGGCACCGCCCTCGCCACCGTACTTGGCGGCGTTGACCATCGCCTCACGCGCGGCCTGCATCTGCGCGCCGGTTCTCTCGTCGAGCGGGCAGTCGCCGACGACGACCACCTCTATGGGGACGCCGTGCTTGTCCTCGACCTCGGCCGCGTTACGTCGCACGGCGTCGGCGAGGTCGGTGGGTTCGTCGGCCTCGTCCTTGCCGGTGCCCTCGGGTTTGTACAGCCAGGTGCGCAGGTCGCGCTCCTGGGCGCGGGCGAGGCGCCGCACCTCGCCCGGGTTCTCCGCGTTGCGCTGGATCAGGGTCAGGGTGTGCAGCACCGAGTCGTGGACGTGGGCCGCGACCTCCGCGCGCTCCTGGGCACGGATGCGCATCAGGCGCTCCTCGGAGAGGTCCTGGGTCATACGGACGAGATACGGCCCCGCGAGGAGCGTTGTCCCGACGAGGACCGCGAGGGCCGCCTGGAGGACGGAGCCGAGGTGGGCCGCGGAGCCCTGGAGGACGAAGACCCCGGAGACACCGGCGGTGACGAGGAGGACGCCGCCCGCGGCACGCAGCAGACTCAGGGTGCGCCGGCGGCGGCCCACCTCCATCCAGCGGGCCCGGCGGGCGTTGTCCGCCTGGCGCCAGACCAGGGCGACACCCGCGCCGACCAGCACCGCGGGCCAGAGGTAGGCCTTGGCACCGTTGCCCACGTTGACATTGCCGACGAAGACCATGGCCACGACGACCATGAGCAGCAGGGCCACGATCTGGCCCTTGTCCGGGCGGCGGGCGACCAGTCTGCGGCGGCCGTCCGGGGAGGTCTCGGTGGAGACCAGGGACGGGGGCTTCTGCCCGCCGACCCCGCCGACGCCGAGCGGCACGAAGAACCAGAACGCGGCGTACAGCAACGCGCCGAGACCGTCCGCCATGAACAGGCCGACGAAGACAAGCCGCACCCAGATCACGGGCAGCCCGAGATGCCCGGCGAGCCCCCGCGCCACACCACCCAGCCAGCGTCCGTCGCTGCTGCGGTAGAGCTTGCGCGGCGGCCGCGGTTCGACGAGTGGCGCTGCTGCGGCTTCCGGCATGCCATCGATGGTCACACGGCCGGAGTACGGGGGCATCAGGGTCGGCCCCCGAGACTCCCCTGATCTTCGGACGGCGCGCCTTGCGAATGCTTCCCCCGCCCCCCTCTCAGGGCCGATATCAGGGTCGGGCCAGGGTCGTTCCGACTCCCGTCGCGCCCCCTCGCCCGTCACCATGGACACATGACAGATCACCAGCACGCCGCGGGCGCCGGATCCGGCGGCGGTCCGGACCCGGGCACCGGCCCCGGTGCGGGCGCGTCCGCCGACACCGGCGAGGCCTCCCGCGCGCACGTGCGGGCGGGCATGCGGAAAGAAGGAGGCACACCGGCGGACCCGCCCACCGAGCCCCTCGGGCACCGGACGACGACCGCGCCTCCCGCCCCGCCCGTCACACCCCAGGACACGGCCCCCCCGCGCTTCCGGCGGGACCGGCGGCACCAGCTGCTGGCCGGGGTGTGCGCCGGACTCGGGCGGCAGTGCGACATGGACCCGGTGATCTTCCGGATCACGCTGGCCGTGCTGTCGGCCACCGGCGGGATCGGTCTCATCTTCTACGGCTTCGCCTGGCTCTTCGTCCCGTACGAGGACGACGACGAGAACGAGGTGCGCAAGCTGCTCACCGGCCGGGTGGACGGCCAGGCCCTGACCGGCGTGCTCTTCGCCCTGGTCGGCTGCGGGGTTTTCCTCACCATGCTGGGCAACACCAGCGTGCTGACCTTCGCCGTGGTCCTCTCCCTGCTCCTGGCAGGCGCCGGGTACTGGTCGCGCAACCGCGGCACCCCCGACCCCGATCCGCTCTCCGCCCAGGCCGTCGCCGACGCCCCGCCGGAGGCCCAGGCGCCTCCGGTGCCCGCCGGCTACCCGTCCTGGTGGCGCGACCCCATCGTCAAGGACGGCACCCACGTCGGCGGCACGGGTTATCTGTGGGGCCCGAGCGACTCCCGCGACCGTGACATCGCGGCGGCCGTCAACATCGGCCGGGGCGCCTCCTGGAGCCGACGCGAGGACATCCAGTCGGCCCGGATCCAGCCGCCGAAGCCCCAGGGCCCCCGCTGGATCGGCGGCTGGGTCTTCCTGCTGGCCCTGCTGGCGGGCGGCCTCGGCACAGAGGCGACCTGGCAGGACCACGCCCTGGGCACCAGCCTGCAGACCGGTCTGTCCTGCGCGCTGATCGTCCTGGGCCTCGGCATAGCGATCAGCTCCTTCCTGGGCCGCACCGGAGCGGGCTCGATCCTCCTGGCGATCATCACAGCGGGCCTGCTCGCCACGTCGGCCGCTCTCCCGAAGGACATCACCACCCACTGGGTCCGCACGAACTGGACACCGGCAGCGACGCAGAACATCCGCCAGCACTACGAACTCGGCACCGGAGTGGGCACCTTGGACCTGTCCCGCGTCGACTTCGCCAAGGGCCGGACGATGACGACCGAGGCCGAGGTCGGCGTGGGCCGACTGGTGGTGATCGTGCCGCCGGACGTGACCGTGAAGGCCGTCGTCGACGTGGGAGTGGGCGACATCCAGTTGCCGGGCGACGACCAGGCGGACGTGGACGTGGCACCGGGCAAACGCAAGGAGATCACCCTGAAACCGGACCCGGGCGCCAAGAACACCGCTACCCTCGAGCTCGATCTACGGGTCGGCATCGGCCAGGCGGAGGTGAGCCGTGCTGCGTCATGAGTTCCGACCGGGAAAGCTGGTCGCCGGCCTCTTCCTGACCGCCGCGGGCATCACCTACGCCGGTGACGCGGGCGGCGCCTGGGACACCCCGTGGTTCGCGGTGATCCCCATGGTCGTCGGCGGCCTCTGCCTCGCGGGCACGGTGGGCCTGCTGGCCCGGGCCGTACGCAACCGCCGCGACCGCCGACGTACCAGCGCACCGGCCGAGGCCGACGGCACGCCCGGGCCGTCAACACCCCACTGAGCACGGGCACTCGGCACGGGCGCGACGGCCGGCCAGGGCGCTACCGATAGCCTCCCGCCCGCTGCCGTCGTCGGGTCCGCAAGGCGGCGTCCACGGAGAACACGGAGGCGCCCGCGAGGACGAGGGGCAGCCAGGCCATCAGATAGGCGAGGTCGTTGCCGTAGTAGTAGGGGTCGGACGCCCAGCTCACGGTCAGCCACAGGCTGAGCGAGATCAGCGCACCGCCGAGTGCGGCCAGGCGGGCGAGGATGCCGAGCAGGGTGCCGATACCGACGGCGAGTTCACCGAAGGCGATGGCGTAGCCGAAGCCGACGGGGTTCTTCAGGGACAGGTCGACCAGTGCGGGGATGGCCGAGGAGTCCCGGACGCTGCGCATCATGTCGCCGATGGAGCCCGAGCCGGAGCTCTTCATGAAGGCGCTGTCGGTCAGCTTGTCCAACCCGGCGTAGATGAAGGTGACACCGAGGAAGATGCGCAAGGGCAGTAGGGCGTACTGGCCGATGCTGTCCCGCCAGGATCGTTCTTCGTCGTAATAGGGGGCGTGCGTGTCTGTACGAAAACTGTGAGTCATCGCTCCGAGCCGCCTCTCAACAGCGTGCCGAGACCCCTCACAGGACGATACGTACGGCGGGGCGGCGGGGCTCAATGCGATGTCAATCCGTCACATCGATCGCGTACCGGTTCGTCTCCACCCCGGCGGCCGTCACCACCTGTACCTCCACTCGCCCCGGCTCCACATCCGCCGGTACCGGCACGGTCAGCACCTCGTCGGTGGGGTTGCTGAAGCCCCCGGCGACCGGCACCAACGGCACGTGCACGTTCACCGGCCCGATCCGCACCACCATCCGGGACAGCCGGTCCGCCCGCTGCGCCCCCGGCGGCACGAACCCGGCCCCCCGGATCTCGATGTCGTCCCCGGTGCGGATGGGCCCGTCCAGGTCGCCGGCCTCCCGCGACCGCACCACGGACAGGATCACCGGCCGCCCGCCCTCCGCGTACTTCCCCGCCACATAGGTGGCCGCGGACACCAGCACGACCACCGCCAGACCCCAGGGCAGATCCGGCAGTTGATCCGGCCGCCGGGCCAGCCGCACCGCCGCGAACAGCAGAGCGACCCCGCTGATCACGACGTACTGGATGTCGGCGAAGGCGCCCCGCCCGGAGTCGTCCGTCAGCAGGTCGGTGGCGCGGGGCCGGTCCGCCCGTACCTTCTGCAGCCGCTGCCCGAGCACCCGCAGCCCGATCACCCGCCGCACCAGCACGGCGATCCCGCACACCACGGCCAGTACGGTCACGATCCCCGCACCCCGGGCGAGTCCGAGCCCGGAGATCAGCGCGTCCCGCTCGCGGCCGTCGGAGGCCGCGGTCAGCCGGCCCACCAGGACCAGCACCGCGTAGGCGACGAACAGCACCCACGCCACCGCGACGGCCCGCGAGGTGGACAGCCGGTTGTCCTCACCGATGACCGGCGCGAGCACCCCGCCCCGGGCCCGGTGGAACCAGGACGCCGCGGTCAGCGCACCCGCGACCACGAGCGCGGCCACCAGCCCGGCCGTACGCGCCGCGGTCCACCCCGCCCCGATGGCCGTCAGCGCCTGCACGAGGAGCAGCACCACGACAGCGGCCCACACCGCGTACGCGGTACGGCGCCACAGCCGCGTGAGCCAGGCGACACCGTCCGCCCGCCCCCGCTCGGCCACGGCCTCCGCGGACTGGGTCAGTTCCTCCGAGACCCACTGCCGGGAGGCCGACGCGGAGTGCGCCACGGCCGCGGGCAGGCCCTGCCCGGCGGCGAACTCGTCCCGTTTCAGGAGGAATTCGGCCACCGCCCGCCGATGTCCGGCCCGCGCCCCGTGCGGACAGTCCCCACAGGTGCAGCCGCCCTCGTGCACACCTGAGGGCACGCCCCCGGCCGCGCTCTGTCTCGCTTCCTGCACCGCCACGCCCGACGCCCGCCTTCCCACAACCCTTGGCCCTCTGGCCCCATATGACCGCACGGCCGGACCGGCCGCAGCACCCGCAGGCTCCCACGCCCCACGCCCCACGAAGAACCCCGGACAACTCCCCCGTGATGACAGCGAATTGTGCCCTACGGCACACCACCCGCGTCCGGCAGGTGTGGTCAGCGCGGGTGAAGGGCGGCCCGCCGTGTTGACCCGGCTGCGAGAATTTCTTTATGTCCGAGATCATCCAGCGTGACGGGACCTGGGCCTTCGACGGCACCACGGTCAGAATCACGCCGGGACTCCACCGCTCCGTGCCGCTGTTCCGGCAGACGTACGGCGAGGTCGCCGTACCCCTGGAGGCCATTTCGGGCGTGGCGTTCGAGCCGGAACGCAGGCGCGGCCGGCTGCGGATGCGGCTGCGCGAGGGCGCGGACCCGTTGCTGCACGCGACCGGCGGACGACTGCCGGACCCGGCCGATCCCTATCGCCTGATCGTGGACGTCGACCGCGCCGGGGTCGCCGAGTACGTGGCCGAGGAGATCCGCCGCGCCCTCCTCCTCGACGAGATCCCGAAGGAGCCGACGAAGACGTATCTGCTGTCCGGCCCACCGGTTCCGGTCTCGGTGCGTTCCTCCGACGGCACGGTCTCCTTCGACGGCACCCAGGTCCGCATCGACTGGACCGAGACCTCCGACCGCGTCAAGCGGGCGACCGGCCCGCGGATCATCGACGTGGGTGACCTCGTCCAGGTGGAGTGGCTGCCCAACTCCGGTTACGAGGACGGCTTCATGCGGTTCGTGACCCGCGAGACGTCCTTCTCGAAACTGCCGCCGGAGAAGGACCCGTACGCCCTCGACCTGTGGGGCAGCACCCGCCGCGACCTGCTCACGGCCCTCGTGGCGACGGCGGTCACGGCCCGGCTGCCGCACCCCTCCACCAGAGGGGACATCGGGTACGACGGCGAACGCGCCCACCGCCGCCGGCTCGCCGTTCCCCCCTCGGCCGACCATCACGACGTGCTCCTGCGCAGGCTGCGGGAGCTGGGCGAGCTGCACCGGGACGGGGTGCTCACGGACGAGGAGTTCGCGATGACGAAGGCCGCTGTGCTCCGGGGCTTCTAGCTCAGCAGGTCCGGCTCGCTGCGGCTGATGTCCTGCCACGTCGGCTGGTAGTTGATCCAGGCCACCAGATCCCCGCCCAGCTGCTCCCGGGTCGCCACCGCCGCGCGATGGTCGATGAGCACGGGCCGTCCCGCCGCCCGCGCCAGCAGTTGCACCTGGCTGGAGCGTTCCATCGACAGGAACCACCAGGCCGCCGCGTCCACCGAATCCCCGACGGTCAGCAGCCCGTGGTTGCGCAGCACCAGTGCCTTGCGGGATCCGAGCGCGGCGGCGATCCGGCGGCCCTCCTCGGCGTCGACGGCGACCCCGGTGTAGGCCTCGTACAGCGCGTGGTCCTCGTAGAAGGCGCAGCTCTCCTGGCTGATCGGGTCGAGGAGCTCACCGAGGGCGGACAGCGCCCGCCCGTGCACGGAGTGGCAGTGGGCGACGGCGACGACGTCGGGGCGGGCGGCGTGCACCTGGGAGTGCACGGTGAAGGCCGCCTGGTTGACGTGGTAGCGGCCGTCGAGCACCTGCCCGTCGGAGTTGGCGAGCACGAGGTCGCTCACGGTGACGTGCTTGAACGGCATGCCGAAGGGGTTGACCCAGAAGCAGTCGGTGAACTCCGGGTCGCGTGCCGTGATGTGCCCGGACACCCCGTCCTCGAAGCCGAGCCGTCCGAAGATCCGCAGCGCGCCCGCGAGCCGCTCCTTGCGGTGCCGGCGTTCCTCCTCGACGGAGTCGTACATCGGCGGCATCGCGAACTGCAGCTTCTCGGTGGGCAGCGGCATCGGCGGAGTGGGCCCGAGGGGCGTCTCGTGCATGTGCTCCTCCAGCACTGGGTTGCTTACGGGGCGGAAGTTACCGTCGGTCCGCGCAAGAGAACAGGGGTGGTTTGTAAAGATGGCGCACGGAGTCGATACCGGACAGCAGATGTCGGGTATCGACGGAACACTGACCGATATGAACTGGGCAGCTTTCGACTCCGCGGAACCCGACCTGGCCAAGACCGTCGAGGCACGCTTCGGCGCCTTCACTCACCACGTCCTCGCCACGCTTCGCAAGGACGGCTCCCCCCGCACCACCGGCCTGGAGGTCCGCTTCCTGGACGGTGAGCTGTGGTTCGGCATGATGCCGGACTCGCTCAAGGCCCTCGACCTGCGCCGGGACCCGCGGTTCGCGCTCCAGGCGAACCCCGGGGAGGGGCAGTCCATGGGCGGGGGCGACGTACGGATCGCCGGGCGGGCGATCGAGGTCGACGACGCGCGGACCAGGGCCGCATACGTCGAAGAGGTGAAACCGCCGGAGCCGTTCCACCTCTTCCGCACCGAGCTGACCGAGGTCGTGCGGACCTACGTCGAGGACGACACGTATCTCGTCGTCCAGATCTGGAAGCCCGGAGAGCCGGTGCGCACTCTCAAGCGGACCTGACCTTCAAATCTGACCTTCAAAAGGGGAGCCCTACTCCCACTCGATGGTCCCCGGCGGCTTCGACGTCACGTCGAGCACCACGCGGTTGACGTCGGCCACCTCGTTGGTGATCCGCGTCGAGATCTTCGCGAGGACGTCGTACGGCAGTCGCGACCAGTCGGCCGTCATGGCGTCCTCGCTCGACACCGGGCGCAGGACGATCGGGTGACCGTAGGTGCGGCCGTCGCCCTGGACGCCGACGGAGCGGACGTCGGCGAGCAGGACGACCGGGCACTGCCAGATGTCGCGGTCGAGGCCGGCCGCGGTGAGCTCCTCGCGGGCGATGGCGTCGGCGTCGCGCAGCAGGTCCAGGCGCTCCTTGGTGACCTCGCCGACGATCCGGATGCCGAGGCCGGGGCCGGGGAACGGCTGGCGCTGGACGATCTCGTCGGGGAGCCCGAGCTCCTGGCCGACCATCCGCACCTCGTCCTTGAACAGCTTGCGCAGCGGCTCGATGAGCTGGAACTCGAGGTCCTCGGGGAGGCCGCCCACGTTGTGGTGGGACTTGATGTTGGCGGTGCCGGTGCCGCCGCCGGACTCGACGACGTCCGGGTAGAGCGTGCCCTGGACGAGGAACTCCACCGCCGGGCCCTCGTCCGCGATGATCTCGGCCTGCGCCTGCTCGAAGACCCGGATGAACTCCCGGCCGATGATCTTCCGCTTCTCCTCGGGGTCGGAGACGCCCTTGAGCGCGGTCAGGAAGCGCTCCTCCGCGTCGACGACGACCAGCTTGACGCCGGTCGCGGCCACGAAGTCCTTCTCGACCTGCTCGGTCTCGCCCTTGCGCATCAGACCGTGGTCGACGTACACGCAGGTCAGCTGGTCGCCGATGGCGCGCGCGACCAGGGCGGCGGCCACGGCGGAGTCGACGCCGCCGGAGAGACCGCAGATCGCACGCTTGTCGCCGACGCGCGAGCGGATCTCAGCGACCTGCTCCTCGATCACGTTGCCGGTCGTCCAGTCAGGCTTCAGACCGGCGCCCCGGTACAGGAAGTGCTCCAGAACCTGCTGGCCGTGCGTGGAGTGCATGACCTCGGGGTGGTACTGGACGCCGTAGAGCTTCTTCTCGTCGTTCTCGAAGGCGGCGACCGGGACGACGTCCGTGGACGCGGTCACGGTGAAGCCCTCGGGGGCGGCGGAGCAGGCATCGCCGTGGGACATCCACACCGACTGCTCGTCCGGGGTGCCCTCGAAGAGGGTCGAGCCGGACTTCGAGACGTGCAGCGGAGTACGGCCGTACTCACGCGCTCCGGTGTTGTCGACGGTGCCGCCGAGGGTGGTGGCCATCAGCTGGAAGCCGTAGCACATGCCGAAGACCGGGACGCCGGACTCGAACAGCTCGCGGTCCAGGCGCGGGGCACCCTCCGCGTACACCGACGAGGGACCGCCGGAGAGGATGATCGCCGCCGGGTTCTTGGCGAGCATCTCCGCGACCGGCATGGTGCTCGGCACGATCTCGCTGTAGACCCGGGCCTCGCGGACACGACGGGCGATGAGCTGGGCGTACTGCGCACCGAAGTCGACGACCAGGACGGTGTCGGGGGCGGCGGCGGGGTTCGCTGATGACACGGGTTGCCTTCCGGCGGTGAGCGAGGTGTGTGTGGTACCGAGTCTACCGGGAGCCGCGGGGCCGGCTCGGGGCCGAGCTCGTCTCAGGATGCGAACCGGGTTGGACACTCCCCCGGGGCCCGGCATACTGCTGCCATGCTCACGCAGACGACCTTCCTCTTTACCTATGGCACCCGGCCCGCCGGCTGCCATGGTCGTGCTGCTTGAGCAACTGACAAGCGACTTCCCAGGCGCCCCGGGCCGACAAGGTCCGGGGCGCCTGGTGTTTTCCGGACCTTGCCGCTCCGGGGCATCCACCCCACCCAGGAGCCCTACGTGACCACCACACCGGAAGCGACCATTGCGGACGCCCGCGAGCGCATCGACGCGCTCGACGACCGGATCATCGGTCTGATCCAGGAGCGGATGGCCGTCTCGTCCGTCGTCCAGCAGACCCGCATCGCCTCCGGCGGCCGACGGGTCCACCTGGCCCGCGAGATGGAGATCCTCGGCCGCTACCGCAAGGCCCTCGGCAGGCCCGGCACCTCCCTCGCCATGACGCTCCTCGAACTGTCCCGCGGTCGCATCTGAGTTCGGGTCCCGCCTCACCCGTACGGCGCGTGACCGCGGCGCGCACCGCTTCGTTGGTGGTGGTGTCCGCGCCAGCCAGGGGCGGGCGCGACTGAACCACGCGTGGCTCGCTGGAGCGATGAGGCGTACGGATCGTGCGTGCGTGCGCCGTGGGACCTCGCTCCAGGAAGTGACCGGACGGCAGGGGACAGCAGCCCGGTCACCCAAGAGACGGCCGGCTCCGGGGACGCCCGGGGCCGGCCGGCGGGGCAAATACCGGCACAAGGCTGGGTCAAACGGTTGCGGAGGCCGCGTCCATCCAGCACGATGCCTAGAAAGCCCCCAAGTCCCTCCGCAGACAACCGCATTCGCCGTGCGTCACCGTACTGCCAGAGGTCCAGACCATCTGCGGGCGCACACAGAGACACGAGCAAGCGGCGCAACCCCCCCGGCGCCGCTCCCAGGCACCGGCGCTGCCCTGACGTCGGTGCTGACGAAAGAAGGGCCCCGCGGATCCGTCCCGCGGGGCCCTTCGCCTGCCCGGTACCGGGGTTCAGACGCGGGAGACCGTTCCGCAGGCTTTGTCACGGCCGGGATCGAGGGGCTTGCTGCGGTCGTACGGGTCCTTGGTCGGTCCCGTCGGGTCCGGTCCCGTGGGTTCGGCCGAGCGGAACGACGGGTGCAGATAACCGTCGTACACCTCGCAGGCCGAGTTGTTGATGTCCTGGTCCCACTTCACGACACTGAGTTTGCCCGGGGTGACCTGGTACTTGGCCGGGTCGGAGATCTCGACGTCGAGAATGCGGCGGACGATGGTGCGGGTGACCTCGGGGGAGCCGTTGGTCTGCACCACCGGGTAGACGAAGGTGTAGTCGGCGTGCACGAGGACCGAGGCGTGGTCGCCGGCTTTGAAGGTCATACGGCCGCGGGTCTTCACGACGTCGCCGACCGTCCGGACCTCCTTGGGGTCGAAGCGGCTGAACATCCACAGCGGGTCATGCTTGTCGTCCGGCTTGCGCAGGCCGGCCTCAAGGATCCCGCGGACGTTCTTCTGCAGCGGGTCCAGCACATCGAGCGCCGCCTCGGGCCGTTCGCCGCGCAGGGTCGCCGGGTCGAGGTTGGACTCGACGAGAAGCTTTTTGGTCAGCTCCAGCGCCTGTTCGGCCTTCGCCTCGGACTGGCCGCCGACGGACTTCGCCTTCGGTACGGCGATCCCGGCGGCGCCGTCGGCCCAGCGCTTGGCGGGCGAACCGGCGAACGGGTCGTCCAGGGTGGGGACTTGGGAGGCCTCGGCGGAAGGCGCGGCGGTCGGCGCTGCCGTCTCCTGAGGCAGCGGGGAGGACGCGGCCTCGGGGGCAGTTCCCCCGCCGAAGAGGTCGCCCGGCACCAGCGAGGGCTTCACCGCGACGACGGCCACCACGACCGCGACGGCGACACCGAGGACGCCCCACAGGCCCTTTCGGCTCTTCTTCTCCTGCCAGGCCGGCCCGGTGCGCCAGCCCTCCGGCAGTTCGCCGCGCGCTTCCTGCCGCCGCAGTCGCTCCGTCACCTCACGGGCCCGCGCGGACGGTTCCTTGGGGGCGGAGTCTCGGATGTCCCGCTCGGAGTCACGGGCGAACTGTTCCCAGACGTCGTCGGGGATCTTGGGGTCTTCTGACACGTGGGTCAGTTCTAGGGCCTGGGAAAGGCCGTTCACAAGAAGAACCCATGTGTGACTCAGCCCACATAAGTTTTCTGTGAACGTTCGCACAACCATTCACAGGTGTCGCGGATCAAACCTCACGAACCACGGGCCCCACCCGCGCCCCACACGCGGAGGCCTCTCCCTGACGCGTGCCGCGGAAAGTGCGGCGCACCTGACTTCCGAGGTCTTCATGAAGCTTCGTCGTGCACTGGCCGCCGCCGCCGCGACCGCCGCGATAGCGCCGCTGGCCCTGTTCGCCGCGCCGAGCGCGTTCGCGGACGAGACCCCCACGCCGACCGCGGCCGAGAGCACGCCCGCCGGCGAGACCACCCCGGCGGCCCCTGAGACCACCCCGGCGGCCCCGGAGACGACCCCGGCCGCTCCGGAGACCACGCCCGCCACGGGCGAGAGCTCCCCCGCCGCCGGCGAGTCCAGCCCGGCCGCCTCCACAACCCCCTCCGGAAGCCCGTCCGGCTCCGCGAGCGCCAGCCCCTCCCCGGGCGAGAGCGGCGAGCCTGTCGACCAGTGCGAGGTCGACGACGAGGACGCCCCGGTCCCCGGCGACAGCGACGTGCTGCACAGCTCGCTGACCGGTCTGCCCGAGAGCATCGTGGCGGGCAGCGGCTGGACGAACTTCAAGTTCAACGTCAGCAACTCCGGCGACGAGACGATCAAGGGCATTCAGCCCATCGTCGGTGTCGGCGCGGTCGACTGGGACTTCGAGGAGGACTACAGCGACCTGGTCACCGTGCAGGTGAAGCAGGGCGGCTCCTGGGTCGACGTGGCCACGCAGTTCGGCGAGGGCGGCTCGTTCAACGCCTTCGACCTCGACGGCGGCGACTCCCTCAGCTACCAGCTGCGGGTGAAGGTCGACCGTGAGGTCCCGAGCGCGATCGGCATCGCCATCGGTCTCGCCGAGTACTCGGACGACCAGGGCTGCTGGATCTCCGACGACGAGAACATGGGCATCTACTACTTCGAGGTCCTGCCCGCCGGCTCCGACGCCGGCAAGCCGAACGACACCAAGCCGCAGACCGGTGGCAAGAACCCGATCTCCGACGTCAACGGCGTCGACGTGGACGGCCAGCTCGCCGAGACCGGTTCGAGCTCGGCCCTGCCGGTCCTCGGCCTCGTCGGCGGCTTCGCCGTCGTCGCCGGAACCGGTGTGGTCTTCGCGATGAAGCGCCGCAAGGGTGCCGCCGGCGCCCACGCCTGAGTCGTAGCGCGGTAAGCACGGCTTGACGCAGGAAAAGAGAAGGACCCGCACTCGGAGGGGGGTGCGGGTCCTTCTCTTCTGCCTTTTTCCGGCTCTATCGGCGCTACGACTTCTTCGGGACCGCCGGCATCCCCAGGAACGGCAGCTTCAGCGCGCCGAAGGCCTCCGCCGGGACCGCGGGCGACCTGGGCTCGACGGCGCCGAGACGGACGTACGCCTCGCCCTGCGCCGGACGCGGGTCCTCCTCGCCCTTGTTGGGCCAGTACGACATCGCCCGCTCGGCCTGGGCTGTGATCGTCAGCGAGGGGTTCACACCGAGGTTGGCGGAGACCGCGGCGCCGTCCACGACCGAGATCCCGGGGTGGCCGTAGAGCCGGTGGTACGGGTCGATGACGCCGGTCTCGCGGGAGGAGCCGATGGGACAGCCGCCGAGGAAGTGGGCGGTGAGCGGGGTGCCCATCAGCTCGCCGACGTTCGAGCCGGCGAAGCCGTTGATGTCGGCGGCGATCACCGAGGCGCTCTCCGAAGCGGCCCTGATCTGCTTGGGGTTGGGGGCGCCGTGGCCCTGGCGGGCGGTGAGCAGGCCCTTGCCGACACCGTCCGGTTTCAGATACGTCGTCAGGGAGTTGTCCAGCGACTGCATGACCAGCCCGATGATGGTCCGCTCCGACCAGCGGCGATTGGACAGGGAGCGCAGCACGAGGGTGGGGTGGCGGGCCGCGTTGCGCAGCCAGGCCAGCACGCGCGAGGACCCTTCCGTGTACGGCACTTGCAGGATCGACAGTCCGCCCATCGAGTTGGAGCCCTTGCCGTAGCGGACCGGCTCGATGTGGGTGTTCTCGTCCGGGTGGATGGACGAGGTGATGGCGACGCCCTGGGTGAAGTCGACCTTCGGCACGCCCGTCGCCCTGCGGTAGCGGCGGTTGTCGGTCTGGGCGCCGACCAGGGCCTCGGAGTTGGTGCGGGTGAGCTCGCCCAGCTTCTCCGAGACGTACGGCAGTTGGCCGCCCGCCTTCATGCGGTGCAGGAGGGTCTGGGTGCCGTAGGTGCCGGCGGCGATGACGACCTGGCGGGCCTTGAAGGTGCGGCCCTTCGCCTTGCGGTCGTCGGTGGGCAGGGTCGCGATCGCGTAGCCACCCTGGGAGTCGTCCGTGACGGACACGACGGTGGTGAGGGGGTGGACGACCGCGCCCTCCTTCTCGGCGAGGTAGAGGTAGTTCTCGTTCAGGGTGTTCTTGGCGCCGTGCCGGCAGCCGGTCATGCACTCGCCGCACTCGATGCAGGCCTTGCGGGCAGGGCCGGCGCCGCCGAAGTAGGGGTCCTCGACCTGCTCGCCGGGGGCCGCCTTGGTCCTGCCCTCGGCGTCCTCGCCGTCGCCGAAGAAGACACCGACCGGGGCCATGTGGAAGGTGTCGCCGACGCCCATCCGTTCGGCGGCCGCCTTCAGGTGGACGTCGGAGGGGGTCATCGTCGGGTTGAGCCGTACGCCGAGCATGCGCCGGGCCTGGTCGTAGTACGGCTTGAGCTCCTCCTGCCAGTCGGTGATGTCACGCCACTGGGGGTCCTCGAAGAAGGGCTTCGGGGGGACGTAGAGGGTGTTGGCGTAGTTGAGGGAGCCGCCGCCCACGCCTGCCCCCGCGAGGACCATGACGTTGCCCAGGAGGTGGATGCGCTGGATGCCGAACATGCCGAGCTTCGGCGCCCAGAGGTAGTTCTTCAGGTCCCAGGAGTTCCTCGGGAGCGTCTCGCGGGTGAAGCGGCGCCCGGCTTCCAGGACACCTACGCGGTAGCCCTTCTCGGTGAGGCGAAGGGCGGTGACGCTGCCGCCGAAGCCGGAGCCGACGACGATGACGTCGTAGTCGTAGGTGTCCTGAGGCACGGGTGCTCCTCGTTGAGTCTCGCGTGCGGGTGATTCGTGGCTGGGCGCGCAGTTCCCCGCGCCCCTGGATCGGCTACCTGAACCTGAATGCCTTCATCAGCCGGAGACTGCGGCTCATGAACTGGGCGTACGCCTCGTCGTCCATCCCCAGCGAGGGCGCCATCGGCAGCAGTCGCTGCTGGGCGATGGTCTGGGCCTCGGTGTACTTGAGGATGCCCTCGGAGCCGTGTCGGCGGCCGAGGCCGGAGTCCTTCATGCCGCCCATCGGGGACTGGACGCTGCCGTAGGCGGAGGCGTAGCCCTCGTTGACGTTGACGGTGCCGGCCCGCACCCGGGAGGCGATCTCGCGGCCGCGCTTGCCGTCCTTCGTCCACACCGACGAATTCAGGCCGTAGGGCGTGGAGTTGGCGAGCTGGACCGCCTCGTCCTCGGTCTTGAAGCGGTAGATGGACACGACCGGGCCGAAGGTCTCCTCGGAGCACACGGCCATCGGCTCGGTGACCCCGTCGAGGATGGTCGGCTCGAAGAAGTACGGGCCGATGTCCGGGCGGGCGACACCACCGGCGACGACCTTCGCGCCCTTGGACACGGCCTCCTCGACATGCCGGGTGACGGTCTCCAGCTGCCGTTCCCCGACCAGGGAGCCCATGTCGGCGCCGTAGGCGAGGGACGTGCCGAGCCGCATGGCCTTCGTACGGGCGGCGAAACGCTCGACGAACGCGTCCGCGATCGACTCGTGGACGTACAACCGCTCGATGGAGATGCACAGTTGGCCGGCGGAGGAGAAGCAGGCGCGGACGGCACCGGCGGCGGCCTTCTCGATGTCGGCGTCCTCGAGGACCAGCATGGCGTTCTTGCCGCCGAGTTCGAGGGAGACGCCGACCAGACGGGCGGCGGCGCCCTGGGCGACCTCACGCCCTGTGCGGGTGGAGCCGGTGAAGGAGACGTAGTCGGCGTGCCGGACGACCTCGGGGCCGACGACGGGCCCCTCGCCGAGGACGACCTGGAAGACCTCGGCGGGCAGTCCGGCCTCGACGAGCAGGTCGCGGGCCCACAGGGCGGTCAGGCAGGTCTCGGTGTCCGGCTTCATCACGACCGCGTTGCCCGCGACGAAGGCGGGGAGCGCGTCACCGACGGACAGCTCGAGCGGGTAGTTCCAGGGGGCGATCTGGCCGACGACGCCACGCGCGTGACGCAGTTCGGTGACCTTGGTGAGGGTGGGCACGGCACCGGTGTGCCGCTTCGGCCGGAGATAGGCGGGCGCCTTGCGGCCGTAGTGCCGGGCGGCCACGGCGACCGCCTGCACCTCCTCGTGGGCGTGCAGGCGGGCCTTGCCGGTCTCCAGCTGGATGAGGTCGAGGACCTCGGCCTGGCGCTCCAGGATCAGGTCGTGGAAGCGGAGCAGGACGGCCGCGCGCTGCCGTACGGGGGTCTGCTCCCACACCGCCTGCGCCCGGCGGGCCGCCTCGAATGCCTTCTCCACGTCCTCGGGGGTGGACTCGGGCAGGTCGGCCAGCTTCTCGCCGGTGAACGGCGTGTGGTTGGCGGTACGGCCGGACCCGGTCACCCCCTTCGCGAGCTGGACGACCAGCTCCGGGGTGACCACGTCGGCCGCGGTACGGGCGCCCTCCGGGGCGGGGGCGAGGGGGTTCGTGCCGGTCTTGGCCGGGGCCTGCGCGTCCGTCATGAGCCGCAGGGTATTCGGGAGCGGGGGCTTTGGGTACCCGTCGGTAACGGGCGTTCACCGAGTACGCACACATCGCCAGTGATGACTGGCAGCGAATGTGCTGATCAGGGCGTTGTGCGGCGATGATGAGCGCGGCTCAGCCACGCTCCGGTTTTTTCTGCAGGAGGAGACCGAAGGCGGACAGGGCGGAGAGGCGCCGGGGTTCGGGAACGGTCACCGGATCGCCGGACGGGTCGTGGAGGTCGGCAGCGGGGAGCGCGGGGTCCGCTGTGGCCCTTTCCCGCCCGGAATCCTGTCGCGCACCGGGCGTGCCCGCTTCCAGGGCCCACTCCGGCGTGCTCGCCCCGGCGGCCTCGGCCAGCGCACGGGCGGTCTCCTCCGCCGTCGGCCGCTCCTGCGGCCGGGAGTCGAGGAGCCGCTCCAGCAACGGCCCCAGCGGACCGGACCGCGCGTCCGCCACGGCCACCCGGAGCACCGCCCCGAGGGACCACAGATCGGAAGCGGGCCCCGCGCCGGGCCCCGACGCGCACTCCGGTGCGGCGAACCCGGCGGAGGCCTCCCGGCCACCGGCATGCCCGGCGCCGCCGATCCCGAAGTCGGTGACGACGACGCGTCCGCTCTCGGCTTCGAGGAGGATGTTGGCCGGCTTGAGGTCGCGATGGACGATGCCGACGCCGTGGGCGGCGTGCAGCGCGCCGAGGACGGCGAGCCCGATCCGGGCGGCCTCGGCGTCCGCCAGCGGCCCCCGCCCGGCCAGAGCCGCGTCCAGCGACTCCCCCTCCACCAACTCCATGACGATCCAAGGCAGTTCGTCGTCGAGGAGTACGTCATGGATGGCGACGGCGGCCGGGTGGTCGACCTGCGCGGCGGCACGGGCCTCGTGCGGCAGCCGGCGCGCGGCCCGGCGCCGTTCCTCGTCCTCCGGATCCCCGGTCAGCCGGGGCTCCTTGACGGCGACGTACCGGTCGTCCTGCTCGTCGCGAGCCCGCCACACCGTGCCGCTCGGCCCGGAGCCGATCCGCTCGACGAGCCGGTACCGCCCCCCGACCAGACCTCCGTCGGGCGGGTGTTCGCCGTCTTCACTCATGGCACATGAGTACCGTGCGCGTCATGCCCTTGTCTAAGCGGCATGCTCAGGCCCACTCAGAGCCTGTCCACCTCCAGATTCGCGATCGCCGCCCGCGCCACCTCGCGCCCCCGCTCGGTGAAGTCCCCCTTGCCCGGATAACTGACGGTGAGCTTGTACATGTCTCCGGTGGAGGTGCGGTAGTAGAAGATCTGGAGTTCGCGCGGGAGGGGGCGCTGGCTGTCGGTGGTGGTGTACGTGACGGTGTTCTTGGCGGCCTTCCGGCCCTGGTACGTCTGGTCCTCGGGCCGGGTCTTCGCCGTGTTCGGCATGCTGAGGTCGTACTCGCCGCTCTCCTTGAACCGGCTGTCGTCGTCGTACATCTCGGCGGCCGCGGAACCCGCGATGTCGTGGGCAGTGTCCTCGGCCTTCCGGTCCAGGGTCACCCCGATCCAGATGCTGCCGCTGTAGTCGGAGTACGTGATCCAGTGGGTTTTGTCCGTCTTCCGGTCGGGCGTGCTGGGCCGGTAGTGCGCCGGCACCGCCAGCGTCGCGGCGACATCCTTGGTGTGCTTCTTCGTCCAGCCGTCCGGCAGCGGGCCCGCGAACGGGTCGGCGATCACCAGGTACGCCGCCACCGCGGCCGCGACGACCGCCGCGCCGAGCCCGAGCCACGCCTTGCGGCCCAGCCGCAGACCGCCGCCCGCCGGCACCTCCACGGTCCGCACGATCTGGGTGGGCTCCGGGACGGGCGGGTGGGCGGTGGCCTCCAGAAGTGCCCTGACCTGCGCGGCGTTCGGGCGGCGCGCCGGGTCCTTCTGGAGGAGGCCGTTGATGGCGTCGGCGAGCGGGCCGTGCGCGGCGGCGGGCGGCGCGGGCGTGGCGTTGAGGACGGACTGGAGGGTAGCGGGGGTGTTGCTGCGGCGGAACGGCGAGACGCCCTCCGTCGCCGCATACAGGACCACGCCGAGAGACCAGAGGTCGGAGGCGGGGCCGGGGCGCTGACCCAGCACCCGCTCGGGGGCGATGAACTCGGGCGAGCCGACGAAGCCGCCGTTGTCGGTCAGGTTGGTCTCGCCCTCGATCTGGGCGATGCCGAAGTCGGTGAGGACGACCCGGTCGTAGCGGCCGAGCAGGACGTTGTCCGGTTTCACATCCCTGTGCAGGATGCCCGCCGCGTGCGCGGCCTCCAGCGCGCCGAGCACCTCGAGGCCGATTCTCGCCGCTTCCCGCGCCCCGAGGGTGCCCTCCTGCAACGCGTCGCCCAGCGAACGGCCCTGTACGAGCTCCATCACGATCCACGGCCGGCCGTCCACGACCGCCACGTCGTGCACGTTCACGACGGAAGGGTGGTCGAGACGGGCCGCGGCCCGCGCCTCCCGCCGCATCCGCTCGAAGGCGTTTCCCTGTTCCCGTTCGGGAAGGTGGTCCGGGACCCGGGGTTCCTTGACGGCCACCTCGCGGTCGACCGTCTCGTCCTTGGCCCGCCATACCGTGCCCATGCCACCGTGCCCGAGCTTGGCCAGCAGGCGGTAACGGCTCGCGATGAGCCGGCCGACCCCCGGCTCCGGCTGAGGGGGCCTGGGAGGTTGCAGAACATAACTCGTCGTCTCGTCGGACTCGTGGCCGACTCCCCCGCTGCTGCTCATGGGTTCATCCATATCGCGCCAGGCACACAGGCATCCAGAGGTGATGCGTTCCGGTCACACACCCGTGACGTATCCCCACGTTCCCCACGGCGCCAACCCGTGACGAATCCCTACGGCACCGTGAACGTGTCGACCGCCACGTCGAAGTGCTCCTTGGCCTCCCGCACCTTCCCGGCCGGCGACGACACCCACACGTCGTAGAGCCGCCCGCCCTCCTCCCAGCACACGTCGTAGGTGTGCCGGGCGCCCTCGGCCGCGCTGAAGCCGTCCCAGGTGAACTCCCAGAGTGCGGCGGGGTGTCCGCGGTGCGTGAGCGAGGTGACCCGGCCGTCGCGGTAACCGGGGTTGGCCTCCGGGCCCTTGGCGGCCGCGCGCCGCATCACGCCCAGCGGGCCGCCGGGCCGGGGATCGGTGACCTTGACGCCGAGGCGGAAGGTGTCGCCGGGCGACAGGTAGAAGACCCGCTCCCCCTGCGGCTCCCGGGTGAACCCGTCGGGGACGGCGAGCGCGAACCCGGCGGGGTCCTCGGCGACGTGGTACCCGGAGGGGGCGGAGGGCAGGGTCGTGGTGGGCGCGGGCGCCGCCGTGGCGCTGGAGCCGCTCGCGGGCGTCCCGGGTGCCGAGGTCCCCACCGCCGTACGACCGTCCCGCCCACCCCGGTCCGTCCACAGCACCGCCGCCGACACCCCCGCCGCCGCCAGCACGGCGACCAGCAGCGCCGCCGTGAGCACGCCCCGCCTCGACCGCGCCGGCGCCAGTAGCCCGCCGCTCCTCGACCGCTCGGGCGCCGGGGACCGCCGTAGCGGAAGATCCCGCTGGGTAGGCGTGTACGCCCGCTCGGGGGCCCGGCGCGGCGGCGTGCGGCCCGTCTCCAGGAAGGCCCGCAGCATCCGCTGCGCCTCCACCGCGTCCAGCCTCCGCTCGGGGTCCCGCTCCAGCAGTCCGCGTACGACCGGAAGGAGCGGCCCTGCCTGCGTGGGCGGCCGGATCTCGTCGATGACGACGGCGTGCACGGTGCCGCCCAACGAGTCGCGGCGGAACGGCGATTCCCCACTCAGCGCCGCACATAGCAGTGCACCCACCGACCACAGGTCGGACTCGGGTCCGGTCCGGACGCCGGTCATCCGCTCGGGGGCGGTGTACTCGGGCGAACCGACGAAGGACCCGCTTTCGGTGAGCGTGGTGGCGCCCGCGACTTGAGCGATACCGAAGTCAGTGAGGACGACCCGGCCGGTGCCGGACTCGATGAGGACGTTCGCCGGCTTGATGTCGCGGTGCAGAACCCCGGCCGCGTGGGCAGTGTGCAACGCGCTCAGCAGGTCGCCGCCGATCCGGGCGGCCTCGGCGGCGTCGACCGGGCCGTTCGCCGCGAGTCGGTCGGCGAGGGAGCCTCCCTCGATCAAGTCCATGACCATGTAGGGGCGTTCGTCGTGCTCGATGACATCGTGGACGACGATGATGTTCGGGTGGCGCAACTGCACGACCGCACGCGCCTCCCGCAGGGTGCGCTCACGCTGCCACCTGGCCTCTTCCGCGGAGAACGTCTCGTCCAGGGGAAGCGCCTTGACCGCCACACCGCGCCCGAGCAACTGGTCCGTGGCCCGCCATACGACGCCCATGCCACCATGCCCGAGCTTCGCTTCGAGACGGTAACGCCCCGCGATCACAAGGAAGTTGGCCCCCTCGGTCCCCATGCGCCTCATCATGCCGCAACGGACGGACCCCTTCCGGGGCGGTGACCGGCCAAGTGTGCCTCCGCCCCGGGACGGCTGGTACACAACGCCACGGCGCCGCAACGCCCGCCACCGTTCGGTCGGTTCGTCGGCATGCGTGACCAGTCGGGCCGGCGGCCAGAGATGATCATTTTTGGCCAAACCTGTCACGAGTGTCGCTGCGGTGGCAACATTTGCCACGACCACAGTGACCAATGCCGGCGCGGCGAGTGGCTGAGCCGCGCGCTCGGTGACTGGCGCCTCGGGAAGCCTCACGTTCACCAACTGGACGGCCCACCATGTGGACATCAGCGGTTGGGCCAAGGACACCGCCGCCGATGGCCACCACGTGGCCATACGGCTGTTTTCCGTGGATGCCGGCACTTCATGGGTAACGGAATGGCCCTGGGGATAAAATAGTTCGTTCCAGCTCCGGCTCTGCCTGAGGTGGCAACGGGGACGGAATCGACGCAGACGATCAAGGCGACGTTGAGCGACCTCGGGTGCCCAGGAACAATCGGGAAGCGCACATAGCCCTTCGGCATCGCCGGTGACACCGCGACGTCCGTCTTCTACGCCACTCTCCCGGCCGACCGGCAGCGGCCCCACGAACGGGCCGAGGCCACGACGACCACCGCGCCGAGCCCGAACAGTGTCTTGCGATCGAGCCGGGTGCCGCCTTTTGACGCCCCCTCGGGCGGGGGCGCGGAACCGGCGACAGCGGAACCTTCTGTTCCACTCGGATCAACCCTCCTGGAAGCCCCGCAGGATCCAGTCGAACTGCTTTCTGGTGGTAGGCCACTCGTCGGCCGGCGAAGCCGCGTAGATGGCGTACTCGGTGCCGTCACTGTCCACGTACCCGACGTCAATCGCACGGTAGGGCCCCGGGAAGTAGTGCGGCGGGTCTTTGGCCAGTGCGTTCCACGTGTACTCCCAACGGACGCCCGGCAGGTCGCGGAACAGCTCCTCCTTGAGGCTCACCCGATGGTAATGCTGCAGCTTTGAGACCCGCTGCTCCAAGTTGCTCATGTGCTCATACGCGGTGCTGAAGTCCGGCGCGGTGTCGACGGCAATCCGCACGAGGTGCTTGCCCTTGTCGGGCGAGTAGTCGACCTGCCGAAGGCCGTCCTGGTCGATGGAGACGGACCGCTTCCACCCCTTGGGCAAGGAGACACTGAACCCCACCGGGTCGTTGCGCCGCTCCCAATCGGCCGGAACCCCACCCGTGGCCGGGCTCGACGTGGGGCTGGGCGAGGTGCTCGACGAGGCCGAAGTGCCGCCCTTGTCCCGCCCCTCGTCCCACTTCTGCAGGGCGACCGCGGTCCCGGCGCTGACGACCGCGGCGAGCGCGACGACGAGCGCGACGGACCGCAGCCGGCGGCGCCTGGGCGGGGCTGCCGAGGTCGTGCCGGTGTGGTGCGGCGGGCCGACGACCGTGGAAACGGGGGCCTGGGCGTACGGGGTGCCCGACTGGTACGTCGGGCCCGTGCCCGAGGAGTACGACGGTCCCGTGGCCGAGGGATACGACGTTCCGCCGACCGGTGTGCCCGTGGTCGGTGCGCCGAGCCCACTGTGGGAGTTCCTGTGCGCCCCCGGCTCATAGCGGGAATCCATGTGCTGCGTCGGCAGATACGCCTGTGCCGTGCCCGGCCGCCGCCCCTCCGCCGCCTCGGCGAGCATCTGCTCGGCCTCGGCGGGGCCGGGCCGCACGGCGGGGTCCTTGCGCAGCAGGGCGGCGATGACGGGCCCGAGCGGGCCGGCGCTCCGCGGCTCGGCGGGCTCCTCGTCGACGACGGCCTGCATGGTGGTCAGCGGGGTCGTACGGCGGAACGGCGACCGTCCTTCGACCGCCGTGTACAGCGTGGCACCGAGCGCCCACAGGTCGGCGGAGGGACCGGGGTCGGCGCCGCGGACCCGCTCGGGGGCGAGGTAGTCGACCGAGCCGACGACCTCTCCGGTGCGGGTGATGGTGGTGTCGCCCTCGATCTGGGCGATCCCGAAGTCGGTGAGCAGGACGCGGCCGTCCCGCGCGAGGAGGACGTTGCCGGGTTTCACATCCCTGTGCAGGACCCCGGCGGAGTGCGCGGCACGCAGGGCCCGCAGCACCCACAGCCCGATCCGGGCCGCCTCACGCGCCTCGACGCGCCCCTCCTCCTTGACGGCGTCGGCCAGCGAGCGGCCCTCGACCAGCTCCATCACGATCCAGGGCCGGCCGTCGTGGTCGAGCACGTCGTGCACGGTGACGACGGCCGAGTGGTTGATCCGGGCGGCCGCGCGGGCCTCGGCGCGGGTACGGGCCAGCAGCACGGCCTGGTCGCTCTCGGAAACGTAGAGCGCGGCGGTCAGCTCCTTGATCGCCACGGCCCGGTGCAGCACCTCGTCGTGGGCACGCCAGACCCGGCCCATGCCGCCCTTGCCTATCGGGTCGGCGAGCCGGTAGCGCCCCGCGAGGAGCAGGCCCTGCATCTGATTCACGTTGCCCCGCAATGCTCTTGACGCAGTCAGACTAAGGACCGGCCCGCACCGAGGGGAACCAGGGGGGCCTCAAGGAGACCTCACTGTGACGGTTGTCGCTTCCGCGAAGTACGAGTGAACCCGCGCCGCCGCCACGGCGTCCGTCAGCCGGTCACCTGGTATGTGGCCGACGCCTGCTCGTACAGCCGGGTCACCTCGTCCCGCTCCGCCTCCGGGCCGCGCACCTGCACCACGTGGTACTTCCCGCCGATCAGGATCGACAGATTGCGCACGTACAGCTCGCGCCCGTCGTCGCCGGTCCAGGTGAACTGCCCCTCGGCCATGCTCCTGGTGCCCACCTGGATCGACTTCAGCCCGGTGGCGGTGGCCCAGCTGGAGTCGCGGTACGGCTGGAGCTCGGGCTCCTTCTCGCGCTGGTAGACCATCGGATCGCCGCCGTTCGCGGCCGCGGTGTCCCGCCCGGGGACGACGATCAGCTCGAAGCCGCCCCGCGAGTAGACCACCTGGCTGCGGCCGTTCCTCGGGGTGCGGTCCCAGCCGTCGGCCACCGCGACCTTGAAGCCCTCGGCGTCCGTGCGCAGGGTGAAGCCGTCGGCGACCTCGGGCCCGGCGGTCTGGGTCTCGGCGGCACCGCTGGACTGCGACGGCTCAGGGGTGGTCGGCTCCGGCCGGGGCCCACCGCCGGCCTCCGGGGACTGCGCCGGACCGGCCTGACTGGTGGAACCCGTCTCCTGCGCGGCGCCCTTGTCGCCGGAGCCCGCCTTCGGCATGAAGTACATGGCGTACGCGATCGCCGCGGCCATCACCAGCAGGATGAGCAGCAGCAGATTGCGGCCGAGACGGCGCGGTGAAGCGGCAACCTCCTCCCGGGCCCGCTTGTGCCGTCCGTGCGTCGCGGGCAGTCCGGCGCGCCGCCTGCGCACCAACTCGCCCCGCCGCCGCACGATCGGCAGCCGGCTCGCGTCCACGGGCGGCGCGGCGACGACATGGGCACCGGCCTCCGGCTCGGGCGCGGACCGCACCAGCGACCGCAGCCAGCCGCGCAGTTCCTCGAAGTCCAGCCGCTCGGTCGGGTCCTGCCGCAGCAGCGACTCCACGACCGGCCTCAGCGGGCCGCACTCCTCCGCGAAGGCGGGCGGCTCGGCGCACACCAGCTGCACCAGCTCGGCCGTCGACTCCTCGGGATAGGGCGCGTGCCCCTGCACGGCCCGGAACAACAACGCCCCGAGCGCCCACAGATCGGTCGCGGGCCCGATGGGCGCGGCCAGCTGCCAGTTCTCGTGCACCGGCCCGGCCTGCTCCGGCGCCCATCGCTCGGTGACGGGCCCCACCACGGCCATCCGCGCCTGCCGCGCCCGCTCGGCGGCGAGCGCGGTGGCGGGGCCGCGGCGGGCGGGGGCGTCGGTGGGCGGGAGGTCCTCCCAGCGGGTGGGCGCGGCCGCCCGGTCAACGGCGGGCACGGCGTCAGAAGCGGGCACCTCGTCGACGGGCGCCGCACCCCCACCCCGCGGCACAGCACCGTGCCAGGGAGCGGGGCGCACTCCATAGGGGTCGGCTGTCCGCCCCGCAGCCCCACCCCCGGGCGCCTGCTCGACACCACCCACGGCGGGATACGGCGACTGCGCAAGCCCGTTGGCCGACGGATACGGCGACTGCGGCACGCCCCCGTTGGTCTGTACGGCGGGGTCGGCGCCGCGCGTTCGTGCGGCGGGACCGGCTTCCGGTGCCGGGCGGGCTCCGGGCAGTGCGGCCCTGCCGTTCTGCGCCTCCTGGACCCGGGCCGCGGCCCGGGCGCCCGCGCGATAGGCGGCGATCGCCCCGGCCCGCGCCGCCCGGATGTCCGTACCGCCGTCGGGCTCCCGGCGGACGAGCTCGGCCGACGCCCCGGTGCCCTCCGCCCCCTCCACACCGGCGCTGGGCAGCCCTCGGGCCTCCCGCGCCTCGATCGCGGCCCGCCGGGCGGCCTCGGGATCGCCTCCACCGAAGGTGACCGCACCACCCGGACCCGGCCCGGCGTTCTGAGCGCCCAGCCCGAAGGCCGCACCGGTGCCGCCGTTGCCCGGAGCCGTACGAGCGCCGCCCGCACCGCCTCGTCCACCGGCCGGGCCCGTCGACTGCCCGGGAACCGGGTGTGCGCCAGGTCCGCCACGCCGGTCGGTCCCATGGCCCGGGCCCTCGCCCGCCCCGGCCCCCGGCTCCCCGCCCCCGGCGCCCCATTCGCCCGCCTCGGCCGGCACCGGGTCATAGCCGCACAGCGCCTCCTCGGCCGCGCCCACCGCGAGGCCGGTGAGCATGACCCGGCCGTCGTCGCAGACCAGCACCGTGCGGGCGGTGATGTTGCGGTGCACCCAGCCGTGGGCGTGCAGCACCCGCAGCGCCATGAGCACGTCGGAGGCGACCTCGGCCGCCCGATAAGGCGTCAGCGGCTTCTCGGCGAGCAGTGCCGCCAGCGGCCGCGCGGCGACCAACTCGCTGACCACCCACAGCGAACCGCCCTCGGCGAACACGTCGAAGACCTGGTCGAGGCGCGGATGGTCGGGGATCCGGGCGGCGGCCTGCGCGGCCTCGACGGCCCGCCGCACGGCAGGCTCGGTGGGCCGCCGTGCGCCGCCCCGCCCCGAGGTCCGCCGCGCACCCTGCGGTTCCCGGGCCGTGAACCCGTCGGGCAGCCCCTCCGCGTCCAGCACCTCCGCCTCGAGGACCTCGGGCAACGGGACCTGCCTGACCAGGACTTCCTGCCCGCTGTACGTGTCGAAGGCGCGCGTCTCGGTGAGTTCGTACTCGTCGGACGGAGGCAGCGGCAGGCGGTAGCGGTCGGCGAGTACCCGACCCGCATAGTCGTCCACGTTGCCTCCCCCGGCCGCCCGGTTGGTCAATTCCGTTCGCCTCGCGGCCCGTTCCGTATCCGAACCTGGATGCGGACGGTCCACGCTCATTCACGATACGTGCCGGAGGCAACCCGCAAAGAGGGGAATCCAGATATCAGGGCTCAAACACATGACCGTTTACCGCACAGGGCTTCACGACTTCGGTTCGAAGGTGCGAGCGAGCGTCTGCCATGTCTCCTTGCGCAGCTCAGTGCCCCAGTTCGCGGCTTTCGCGGTGTACATCAACGCATATCCGAGATGGCCGTTGACGACGAATCCACGGTCGATCGTCCGGTACTTCGTCCCGCTCTCCACATAGGTGAACTCCCAGTCGGCCGTGTTCCAGCCCCGGTAGCTCACCTTCTCTATTCGGATCTTGGTGTACCCCGAGCGGCGCATGCCCCGCTCCTGGTTCTCCCAGTCCGCCACCGGGTCGCCCTTGGGCGTGCTGGTCCAGGCGACGAGCAGCTTCTGCCCGTCGGGCCCGGTGAACCGGTCGCCCGCGGAACTGCTGGTCCGGAACTTCCACCCCGCGGGCAGCCCGATCGAGTACCCCTGGCTGCCCTGGTACGTCGAGGCCACCGCACCGTCATCGGCAGAGCCCCCCGAACCGGAGGACCCGTCCGAACTCCGGCCGCTCTCCTCCGTACTCGGCGTGTTGGCGGAACCCGCCTCCGACGACGCGGACGCGGACGCAGTTGTGGACGCGTCGGTCTGGGTGCCCCCGCTCTCGTCCTCCTTGGTGTCGGCACTGGCGCTCGCGCCGGCCGTCACCTTGGTGCCGCCGCCCTTCGCCCCGTCGCCGCTGCCATCGTCCCCGCCGAGCGTGAGGGCCAGCACGGTGCCGATCACCGCGAGCGCCACGACCACCGCGATGATCACCAGCGTCCGCCGCGGCACCACGTCGGTCAACGGCGCCCTGGGCACCGGCCTCGGCGCCAGGTCCGGCGGCGGCGTCATCACGGGCCATCCCGAACTGCGGCCGTCCGAGACCGCGTCGGCCTGCCGGGTCTTCCCGTCCCGGACCCCGGCCGCCCCACTCGATGCCGAGGCCGACGCAGACGCCGGAGCCGAGGCCGCCCCGGACGCGGACGACACACTCGCCGCGCCCTTCTCCCGGGACGCGGAAGTCGCCGAGGAAGCCGGGGAGCCAGAAGCCGCCGGAGAAGCCGGAGACGGCGGGGAAGCCTGGGCGGCCGAAGCAGCCTCGGACGCCTGGGCGGGCACCTTGCCGCCACTGGAACCCGCGCTGCCCGAACCCGCCGTACCGCTCCCGGACTTGGTGCGGGACACGGCCGCGGACGTCGCGGCCGCCCCGGCGACCTTCCGCACGGAACGCAGCGCCCCGCGCAGCCGCTCCCCACCCGCACGCTCCTGCGGCTGCGCCGGCAACGGCACCACCCGGGTCGCGTCAGCCTCCGGCTCCGGCTCGGCCTCCTTGGGCGCGGGCGCGTGGATCACCGCGGTGAGCATGGCCCGCGCACGGCTGTCGTCGAGCCGCTGGGCGGGGTCCTTGGTGAGCAGGCCGTAGATGACGTCCCTCAGCGGACCCGCGTTCTTCGGCTCCTCCAGCGGCTCGGTCATCACCGCCGTGAGCGTGGCTATCGCGGACCCCTTGTCGTACGGCGGCGCGCCCTCGACCGCCGCGTACAGCAGCCCGCCGAGCGACCACAGGTCTGCCGCGGGCCCCGGCTTGTGCCCGCGGGCCCGCTCCGGGGAGATGTAGGAGGGCGCCCCGACGAGCATGCCGGTGGAGGTGATGGACGGGTCGCCCTCGACCTGGGCGATGCCGAAGTCGGTGAGCACGACCCGGCCGTCCTCGGAGATCAGCACGTTGGACGGCTTCACGTCCCGGTGCAGGATGCCCTCGCGGTGCGCGGACCTGAGCACGTCGAGGATGGCGAGGCCCACCTCCGCCGCCCGCTTGGGCTCCAGCAGCCCGTCCTCCCGGATGACCTCGGCGAGCGACTTGCCCTCGACGAGCTCCATCACGATCCACGGCCGGTCGTCCTCGTCGACCACGTCGTACACGGTCACCGCGCTGGTGTTGCGGATCCGCGCGATCGCCTTGGCCTCACGCAGCGTGCGCGTGATCAGCCGGCGCTTCTCGTCCTCGTCGATGCTGGACGGGAACCGGAGTTCCTTGACGGCCACCGTCCTGCCCAGGGTCTCGTCCTCGGCGCGCCACACCGTGCCCATGCCTCCGCGGCCGAGCACTCCTCCCAGCCGGTACCGCCCGGCGAGGAGACGCTTGCTCTCGTCCTGCCGGGATGCTCCCGCCCGCTCCGCGTCCGACATGCGTCCCCTCATGAACCCGCCCTGACAGAGCCTCCATTGTCCCTCACCCGACAAGTGCGCGACGCCCAGGGTGCCCCTGGCTCCGCCTCGCCCGCGGCACGGCCCGGCGATGTCGGCACAAAGGTCCCGTCGGCCCGCGGCCACCCTCGACGCACAGTTCCCGCCTGCTCACAGAACCGTCACTCCCACAGACCCCGACCGCCCTCGACCCCCTTTCGCACCCGGCCCCCGCGAGCCCCCTCGCCCTCTCCTTCCGCACCCGGCCCGGCCGGTCCCCGGCACCCACCGGCGCCCGACCTCCGTCACCCCGGCAGGCCCCCCTCGTGGACCGGGGGCAGATCCCGCTGCGCGACCGTGCATGATGGCCCTGACAAGGGAGGTTCGCGATGCCGCCACTACGGACACTACTGGCCGTCCCGGTGTCCGTGGCGCTGCTCGCCCTGTCTCCGCCCGCCTCCCCGGCCCCCTCGTCATCGCCATCGCCCTCGTCATCGCCCACGGACGCGCTGCTCCCGCTGCTGGTGGCGCAGGGCGGCGCCCCCGCCACGGCGCTCCTGGCCCGGGAGCAGACCGGAACCCGTTACGCCGAGGCGGGCCCCGGGATCACCCGCGCCGACCACTTCCGCGCCGGCAGCATCACCAAGACCTTCATCGCGACGGTCGTCCTCCAACTGGCCGCGGAACACCGGCTGAAGCTGTCCGACACGGTCGAGCAGCACCTGCCCGGCCTGGTGCGCGGAGCGGGCAACGACGGCCGCGCGCTGACCCTGCGCGCTCTGCTCACCCACACCAGCGGCCTGCACGACTTCACCGCGGACACCCGGGGCCTGGTTCCCCTCACTCCTGTCCAAGCCGTCCGTATCGCGCTCACCCACCCTCCGGCCCATCCCGGCCGCTACTCCTACTCGAACACCAACTACGTCGTGCTCGGCATGGTGATCCAGCAGGTCACCGGCGACTCCTACGCCGCCGAGGCCGAGCGGCGAATCATCGTCCCGCTGCGTCTGACGGGCACCTCCTTTCCTGGTTCGCGCACCTCGCTCCCCTCCCCGCACGGCCGTGCCTACACCGCCGGCGGGTCCGACATCACCGCGCTCGACCCGCGGGTGGCCGGGGCCGCGGGCGAGCTGGTGAGCACCCTCGCCGATCTGGACCGCTTCTACGCGGCACTGCTCGGCGGACGGCTGCTGTCCCCGTACTGGCTGCACGAGATGACGGACACCCGCACCGCACATGGCCTGTACGGCATGGGGCTGTTCCCGGTGAAGCTGCCGTGCGGCACGACGGTGTGGGGGCACAACGGCCGCATCACCGGCAGCTACGTGCGCACCGCAGCCACGGTCGACGGCCGTCGCGTCCTCACCTTCCGCGTGAACACGACGTCGGTCGCAGACCCCGACCTCGAACCGGCCCTGCTCGCCGCCGAGTTCTGCCCCCGCACCTCGTAGAACGACCGGGTTCCGAACGAAGATCCCGGCTCGCGACACTCGTTCGAGTGACGCTCGGTCAAACGGGGTCGGCAGCTGAGCCGTACGCGGACTCAGCCCGGCTTCAGAGCGGCGCGATGTCCGGCGCCCCCAACCGCGCCGCGTCCGCGGTCAGGTCGTCCGGCTGCCGCTGCGACTCCCGCTCCGCCTCCACCCGCTTCTCGTAGTGCTCGACCTCGCGCTCGATCTGGTCCTTGTCCCAGCCCAGCACCGGCGCCATCAGCTCGGCGGCCTCGCGGGCCGAGCGCACCCCCCGGTCGAAGGTCTCGATGGAGATACGGGTGCGCCGGGTCAGGACGTCGTCCAGATGCCGCGCACCCTCGTGCGAGGCGGCGTAGACGATCTCGGCGCGCAGATAGTCGTCGGCGGCCTGCAGCGGCTCGCCCAGCGTGGCGTCGGACGCGATGAGGTCGAGGACCTCCTCCGCGAGGCTGCCGTACCGATTCAGCAGATGTTCGACCCGGACGACGTGAAGCCCCGTCCGCGCCGCGATCCGCGCCCGCGCGTTCCACAGCGCCCGGTAGCCCTCGGCGCCCAGCAGCGGTACGTCCTCCGTGACACATTCGGCGACCCGGGTGTCGAGCCCGTGCACCGCCTCGTCGACGGCGTCCTTGGCCATCACGCGGTAGGTCGTGTACTTGCCGCCCGCCACGACGACGAGTCCCGGCACCGGATGCGCCACGGTGTGCTCGCGGGAGAGCTTGCTGGTGGCGTCCGACTCACCGGCGAGCAGGGGCCGCAGGCCCGCGTACACGCCCTGGACGTCGTCCCTGGTCAGCGGCACCGCGAGCACCGAGTTCACGTGCTCCAGCAGATAGTCGATGTCCGCGCTGGAGGCGGCCGGGTGGGCCTTGTCGAGGTCCCAGTCGGTGTCGGTGGTGCCGATGATCCAGTGCCGGCCCCAGGGGATGACGAACAGCACGGACTTCTCGGTGCGCAGGATCAGTCCGGTCGAGGAGTGGATGCGGTCCTTGGGCACGACGAGGTGGATGCCCTTCGAGGCGCGGACGTGGAACTGTCCCCGCTCGCCGACCATCGCCTGGGTGTCGTCGGTCCACACCCCGGTCGCGTTGACCACCTGCTTGGCGCGGATCTCGTACTCGCCGCCCGCCTCGACGTCCTGCACCCGGGCCCCGACCACGCGCTCGCCCTCGCGCAGGAACCCGGTCACCCGCGCCCGGTTGGCGGTCTTGGCGCCGTAGGCGGTCGCCGTGCGCACGAGGGTGGCCACGAAGCGGGCGTCGTCCATCTGGGCGTCGTAGTACTGCAACGCCCCGACCAGCGCGTCCTTCCTCAAGGCGGGCGCGACACGCAGGGCGTGACGGTGGCTCAGGTGGCGGTGGGCGGGCAGACCCCGGCCGTGTCCCCGGGCCATCGACATGGCGTCGTAGAGCGCGACGCCCGAGCCCGCGTACAGGCGCTCCCAGCCCTTGTGCTGCAAGGGGTACAGGAAGGCAACGGGCTTCACGAGATGCGGGGCGAGCCGCTCCAGCAAGAGCCCCCGCTCCTTCAACGCCTCGCGTACGAGGGCGAAGTCGAGCATCTCCAGATAGCGCAGGCCGCCGTGTATCAGCTTGCTGGAGCGGCTGGAGGTGCCTGACGCCCAGTCACGCGCCTCGACCAGCCCCACGGACAGGCCCCGGGTCACCGCGTCGAGCGCGGTACCCGCACCGACCACGCCGGCTCCCACCACCAGAATGTCCAGTTCGCGCTCGGCCATCGCCGCGAGTGACTCGGCGCGCTGCGCCGGCCCCAGTGTCGCTGTCCTCACCACTGCTGCCTCCAGCTGTAGATCGCACCGGTCACCGTCGAGGGCCGGATCTTCCTTGGGGAGTGGCCCGGTCCGTATCCCCCATGCCCAAATTCTGACCGGGTTGCCCGACTTCAGCCACCAGTCGCCCTCAGCCTGTGGATAACTTTCACCGCTGCGTAGGCCAAAGCTCACAACCCCACAGGAAGACACACGGGATCAATCCCGTATTTCGGTCATATTTACTCCTAGTCTGACATTGCGCTCGCTCGTCCAGTCCACAGGGCTTGCGCACCTGTCCCGCTTCGGTTACTGGGAAGGACGGCCCACGCCATGCCCGCAGATCTCGCCGTGATCGGACTCGGTCCCTACGGACTGCCCCTGGCCCAGGCCGCTGTCGCCGCCGGCATCTCCACCCTCGGCTACCGCACCGGCCCCGAGGCCGGCTCCCTCAGCCCCGCCGAACTGCGCCGGATGCTCTCGGGGGGCTTCCGGACGGCCGCGGGCCCGGCCGAACTCGGCCGCGTCCGTACGGCGGTCATCTGCGCGCCGACCCCGGCGGGTCCGGACGGCGGCCTGGACCTGAGCCAGGTAGAGGCGGCCGCCCGCACCCTGAGCACCCACCTGCGCCCGCACACCACCGTCATCCTGGAGTCCCCGGTCCCGCCGGGCACCACCGAGGAATTCCTGCGCCCGCTCCTCGAAAAGGGCTCGGGTCTGCGCGCGGGCCGTGACTTCCACCTCGCCTACTCCCCCACCCGCGTGGACCCCGGCAACCGCGACTTCACGCCCGCCACCACCCCCAAGGTGATCGGCGGCCTCACGCCCGCGTGCACGGAGTCGGCAGCCGCCTTCTACTCGCGTCTCACCGACAAGGTGGTACGCGCGCGTGGCCCGCGTGAGGCGGAGACGGTCCAGCTCCTGGAGACAAACTTCCGGCACGTCAACATCGCCCTCGTCAACGAGATGGCCGTCCTCTGCCACGACCTCGGCGTCGACCTCTGGGACGTCATCCGCTGCGCGGAGACCAAGCCCTTCGGCTTCCAGGCCTTCCGCCCCGGCCCGGGCGTCGGCGGCCACGCGGTCCCCCGGGACTTCCGCGGCGCCGGCCGCTCCCTGCGCATGGTCGAACTCGCCCGGCAGGTCAACGACCAGATGCCCCGTTACGTCGTCCAGCGCGCCGCGGCCCTCCTCAACGAGCACGGCAAGTCCGCCCGCGGTGCCCGTGTCCTCCTCCTCGGTATCACCTACAAGCCCGACCTCGCCGACCAGCAGGGCACGCCCGCCCAGGAGGTCGCCGTACGCCTGATGGAACTCGGCGCGTCCGTCAGCTACCACGACCCCCACATCCCGTCCTGGAGCGTCCTGGACCGCCCGGTCCCCCGCGCGGACTCCCTCTACGAGGCGGCGGCCGACGCGGACCTGACGATCCTGCTCCAGCAGCACCGGACGTACGACCTGCAGGGCTTGTCGGTGAAGGCGCAGCTGCTGCTGGACACGCGGGGGGCAACACCGACAGGCGCGGCGCACCGCCTCTGACGCCAAAACGCCGGTGGCTCTGTCGGACCCACCTGTTAATCTCCCCTCACTCGTCGCACAGTCGTGCGCACGCTTCTCTGCTTCACCATTCCGCTCGTTCCATCCCGTGGGGGGATTCCTGTCATGAGCCAGTCAGCTCCACCGCCTGCCCAGCCGCCTGCCCAGCCCCAGCCCGAGCCGGTCGACGGCAACCCGTACGCGCAGCAGCCTGCCGACGGCGCTCCGGACGCCCCGCAGCCGGGCGCCGTACCCCCGCCTCCGGCACCGGGGGTCCCGTACGGGGCCGTCCCCGCCCCCGCTCCGGTGCGCAACAACGTCGGCCTCGGTCTGGTGGCCGCCTTCGTCGCCGCCGTGGTCGCCGGCGGGGTCTACGGCGCGATCATCGGCCTGACCAAGCACGAGATCGGCTGGGCGGCGGTCGGCGTCGGCTTCCTGGTCGGCCTCGCCGCAGGGCGTCTCGGTGGCCGCAACCCCGTGCTGCCGGTCGCGAGCGCGGTCCTGTCGCTGGGTGCCGTCTACATCGGCCAGCTGGTGGGCGAGGCCATGATCGCCGCCAAGGAGACCCCGCTGAGCTTCAGCGAACTCTTCTTCCAGCACTTCGACGTCCTCCAGGAGGCCTGGAAGGCGGACGCCGACCCGCTGACGTTCGTGTTCTTCGCGATCGCCGCGTACGTCGCCTTCACCGGCGCCAGGAAGGCGGCGCTCTGACGCTGCCGGTGCCCGGCGAAGGGGCGGCGCATCGGTGGTGAAGGGGGGCGCGCGGGTGCGGCGGGCTCCGGGGCTGGTGGCACGCGGGGGGCGGCGCGGGTACCTTACGGAGACAGGTGGGGGTCGGTCGCAGTAGGCCCTGCGGCAGGCTCGTGGATGGATCACGAAGTGTCCGCCCCTAGTCCACTTGGGGGCGGCCGCTCACCTTCACACCCACCGGGTGGAGCCCACCGCAGTGACCGCTGCGGCAGGCTCCTGGATGGTTCACGGAGTGTCCGCCCCTACGTCTTCTGGGGGCGGCCGCTCACCATCCGAAAATCCGCAAGATCCACCTCCTCCGGCACTTCACCATCCGAAGACGGATCCGGTCCCAACGGGTGGGCTTACGGTGGCGACCCATCGGCGCCCCCTTCCACGACACCGCCCAGTGGCCCGGTGAGACGGTTCGTCGGAAATCGGGCCGGGCCCCGAGGAGCGGGGTCCGGAACCAAATCCTTGGAAGGGGGCGCTCCAGAAGACTGGGGCGCCGAGACGGACGTTATCGCCCCCACCCCGGCTGACCAGCCTGTTTCCGCCCCGAACGCAACCGCGCGCCCCCGCACCACCCCACGCGCCGCCCGCCTCGCAGGGCCCAGGGCACGCGAAAGGCCGGCCACCCCATCCGGGATGACCGGCCCTCAAGCCGCCGTAAGCCCTGCCGCTACCGCTTGTGCTGCGAGTCAGCCACCGTCACCTCGACGCGCTGGAACTCCTTCAGCTCGCTGTACCCGGTGGTGGCCATGGCCCGCTTCAGCGCCCCGAAGAAGTTCATCGAACCGTCGGGGATGTGCGACGGACCGGTGAGCACCTCCTCGATCGTGCCGACCGTGCCGAGGTCGACCTTCTTGCCGCGCGGAAGCTCCTCATTGACGGCCTCCATGCCCCAGTGGTGGCCGCGGCCCGGCCCGTCGGTGGCGCGGGCGAGCGGGGAGCCCATCATCACGGCGTCCGCGCCGCAGGCGATCGCCTTGGGGAGGTCGCCGGACCAGCCGACACCGCCGTCGGCGATCACGTGCACGTACCGGCCGCCGGACTCGTCCATGTAGTCCCGTCGGGCCGCGGCCACGTCGGCCACCGCGGTCGCCATCGGGACCTGGATGCCCAGCACGTTCCGCGTCGTGTGCGCCGCGCCGCCGCCGAAGCCGACCAGGACGCCCGCGGCGCCGGTGCGCATCAGGTGCAGGGCGGCCGTGTACGTGGCGCAGCCGCCGACGATCACCGGGACGTCGAGCTCGTAGATGAACTGCTTGAGGTTCAGCGGCTCGTGCGAACCGGAGACGTGCTCCGCCGAGACCGTCGTACCGCGGATGACGAAGATGTCCACGCCCGCGTCCACGACGGCCTTGGAGAACTGCGCGGTGCGCTGCGGGGAGAGCGCGGCGGCCGTGACCACGCCGGAGTCGCGCACCTCCTTGATGCGCGCGCCGATCAGCTCCTCCTTGATGGGGGCGGAGTAGATCTCCTGGAGCCGCCGGGTCGCCGTCTCGGAGTCCAGGCCGACGATCTCGTCGAGCAGCGGCTGCGGGTCCTCGTGCCGCGTCCACAGGCCCTCGAGGTTCAGCACGCCCAGGCCGCCGAGCTCGCCGATGCGGATCGCGGTGGCCGGGGAGACGACCGAGTCCATGGGGGCGGCCAGGAACGGCAGCTCGAAGCGGTAGGCGTCGATCTGCCAGGCGATCGAGACCTCCTTCGGGTCGCGCGTACGACGGCTGGGGACGACGGCGATGTCGTCGAAGGCGTACGCCCGGCGGCCGCGCTTGCCGCGCCCGATCTCGATCTCAGTCACGTGTGTGGCCTTTCCCTGATGCGTTGCAGCGCCTTCCAGTATCCCCGACGGGTACGACAAGGGCGGCCCCGGATGCCCCGGGACCGCCCTCACGCGTGCGTGGCTCTCAGCAAAGGCTCACTTGCGGCTGTAGTTCGGGGCCTCGACCGTCATCTGGATGTCGTGCGGGTGCGACTCCTTCAGACCCGCCGAGGTGATCCGCACGAAGCGGCCCTTGGACTCCATCTCGTCGATGGTGGCCGCGCCCACGTAACCCATGGTCTGGCGCAGTCCGCCGACGAGCTGGTGCAGGACGCTGGAGAGCGGGCCGCGGTAGGGCACCTGGCCCTCGATGCCCTCGGGCACGAGCTTGTCGTCGGAGCCGACCTCGGCCTGGAAGTAGCGGTCCTTCGAGTACGACTTCGCCTGGCCGCGCGACTGCATGGCACCCAGCGAACCCATACCGCGGTACGACTTGAACTGCTTGCCGTTGATGAACTGCAGCTCGCCGGGCGACTCCTCGCAGCCGGCGAGCAGCGAGCCGAGCATCACGGTGTCGGCGCCGGCGGCGAGCGCCTTGCCGATGTCACCGGAGTACTGCAGGCCGCCGTCACCGATCAGCGGGATGCCCGCCGGACGGGCGGCGAGGGAGGCCTCGTAGATGGCGGTGACCTGGGGGACGCCGATGCCGGCGACCACGCGGGTGGTGCAGATCGAGCCGGGGCCCACGCCCACCTTGATGCCGTCGACACCGGCGTCGATCAGCGCCTGGGCGCCGTCGCGGGTGGCGACGTTGCCGCCGATCACGTCGACGCCGACGCTGGACTTGATCTTCGACATCCAGCTCAGCGCGTTGCTGTTGTGGCCGTGCGAGGTGTCCACGACGAGGAAGTCCACCCCGGCCTCGGCGAGCGCCTGGGCGCGCTCCAGGGCCTCGGGGCTGGCGCCGACGGCGGCACCGACGAGCAGGCGGCCCTCGGAGTCCTTGGCGGCGTTGGGGTACTTCTCCGCCTTGACGAAGTCCTTGACGGTGATCAGGCCCTTGAGGACGCCCGCCTCGTCGACGAGGGGAAGCTTCTCGATCTTGTGGCGGCGCAGCAGTTCCATGGCGTCGGTGCCGGAGATGCCGACCTGGCCGGTGACCAGCGGCATCGGCGTCATGACCTCGCGCACCTGACGGCCGCGGTCCGACTCGAAGGCCATGTCGCGGTTGGTGACGATGCCGAGGAGCTTGCCTGCCGGGTCGGTGACCGGGACGCCGCTGATGCGGAACTTGGCGCACAGCGCGTCGGCCTCGGCGAGGGTCGCCTCCGGGTGCACGGTGATCGGGTCGGTGACCATGCCGGACTCGGACCGCTTCACCAGGTCGACCTGGTTGACCTGGTCCTCGACGGAGAGGTTGCGGTGCAGCACGCCGACGCCGCCGAGGCGGGCCATCGCGATCGCCATGCGGGACTCGGTCACCTTGTCCATGGCGGCCGAGAGCAGCGGGATGTTGACCCGGACGTTGCGGGAGATGCGGGACGAGGTGTCGACCGCGTTGGGGAGCACCTCGGACGCTCCCGGCAGCAGCAGCACGTCGTCGTAGGTGAGCCCGAGCGTCGCGAATTTAGCGGGCACTCCGTCGACGTTTGCAGTCATGACACCTTCCCCAATGGCCTTGATCGGTGCGGATGTCCATGCTAACGGGAAGCAAGGGTGGCAAATTCCACCGATTTCACGGTCCGGACCCGCTCCGGGCTTCGTATGTTCGTACGGAAGCGGCGTGCCGCCCGTTCAGGAGCGCGCCCTGCCCAGCGCCGCCCTACTGCTCGGCCAGCGCCCGCAGCCTGCTCAGCGCCCGGTGCTGGGCCACACGGACCGCACCGGGTGACATTCCCAACATCTGACCCGTCTCCTCCGCCGTCAACCCCACGGCGATGCGCAGCAGCAACAGCTCGCGCTGGTTCTCGGGGAGGTTGGCCAGCAGCTTCTTGGCCCATTCGGCGTCACTGCTGAGCAGTGCCCGCTCCTCGGGCCCGAGCGAGTCGTCCGGCCGCTCGGGCATCTCGTCCGAGGGGACGGCCGTGGAACCGGGGTGGCGCATCGCGGCGCGCTGCAGGTCGGCGACCTTGTGCGCGGCGATGGCGAAGACGAACGCCTCGAAGGGGCGCCCGGTGTCGCGGTAGCGCGGCAGGGCGAGGAGGACGGCTACGCAGACCTCCTGCGCGAGGTCCTCCACGAAGTGCCGGGCATCACCCGGAAGACGCGACAGCCGGGTGCGGCAGTAGCGCAGGGCCAGCGGGTGGACATGGGCGAGCAGGTCGTGCGTGGCCTGCTCGTCCCCCTCCACGGCACTGTGGACGAGCGCACCGATCGCCCCATGGGGATGAGCCGCCTCGTCGTCACGCATCGGTCCATGGTGCCCTGGCGTCGTTGGATCCGTGGCATCGCGCTGGTTGTTGTGCACCGAAGCGTTATGAGCAGGTGCGCCGGAACCCATACCCTGCGCCCTCCCCTTCCGCTCGACCGACTCGTCCCCGAGAGACTCCACATCTCCAAGGATGCGGCATCCGCCACGAAACAGGCAGCGGGGCATCGAAGGGGCCGCTCGACCGCGCCCCCTCAGGGGCGCGGGGAACTGCGCGACCAGCCACGAACAACCCGCAGCATTACTACGACCGCACGCGACGGAACACTCAGCGGACCAGGCCCCACCGGAACCCGAGCGCCACCGCGTGCGCCCGGTCCGAAGCACCCAGCTTCTTGAACAACCGCCGCGCGTGCGTCTTGACGGTGTCCTCGGAGAGAAACAGCTCGCGCCCGATCTCCGCGTTGGACCGCCCGTGGCTCATTCCTTCGAGCACCTGGATCTCACGCGCGGTGAGCGTCGGCGCCGCGCCCATCTCCGCCGACCGCAGCCGGCGCGGAGCGAGCCGCCAGGTCGGGTCGGCGAGCGCCTGCGTCACCGTGGCGCGCAACTCCGCGCGCGAGGCGTCCTTGTGGAGGTAGCCACGCGCCCCGGCGGCGACCGCGAGAGCGACCCCGTCGAGGTCCTCGGCGACCGTGAGCATGATGATGCGCGCACCGGGGTCCGCGGACAGCAGCCGCCGCACGGTCTCGACGCCGCCCAGGCCGGGCATGCGTACGTCCATCAGGATCAGGTCCGAGCGGTCCGCGCCCCAGCGGCGGAGGACTTCCTCGCCGTTGGCCGCGGTCGTCACGCGCTCGACGCCGGGCACGGTCGCGACCGCGCGGCGCAGCGCCTCTCGGGCAAGCGGGGAGTCGTCGCAGACGAGGACGGATGTCATGGCCGCCCTCCGCAGCTGATGCACGTCACCTTGAGCCTCCAGGCTGGTACGAAATCGTCACCTGTGCGGTCGACCGTCTCGGACGCCTGCCCGAGCGCTTGTTGCTTCAACCGCCTCCGCACTCTCAACGACGGTCACCCGAAAGAGTTACGGGGCTGCGCACTGTCTTCGGCACTCTACGTGAGGGCGCGGACACGGTGCAGACATGCACGACGGACCCACAACGTTTCATCACAACCCATGCCCCATTCAGACCCTTTTCTTCCCATTTTCTGGTGTCTGAGGCTAGATTCGCAATGAGTCATATTTTCATCTCCTTAGATCGTAGATGTACGGTCGTGGACACCGTATCCGCCCAGAACGGCTACAAGGGGTCACGCAATGGCAGATTTCTCCCGCCTTCCCGGACCGAACGCGGACCTGTGGGACTGGCAGCTCCTGGCCGCCTGTCGCGGGGTGGACAGCTCGCTCTTCTTCCATCCGGAGGGTGAGCGCGGTGCGGCGAGGAGCGCTCGCGAGAACTCGGCCAAGGAGGTCTGCATGAGGTGCCCGGTGCGCGCACAGTGTGCGGCGCACGCGTTGGCGGTGAGAGAGCCGTACGGCGTGTGGGGCGGGCTGACCGAGGACGAGCGCGAGGAGCTCATGGGGCGGGCGCGGCACCGGCTGGTGTCGGCGTCAGCCATCGGGAGCGGCACGTCGAACAACTGAAGGAACGTTTCTCCTGAAGGGCACGCACGCGCGTGCCCTTCCCTGTGTCCGCGGGCCTACCGGTCGGCAGCGCGGGCCAGCTGCTCCAGCGTCGCCGCCACCGCGGGCACCTGCGCCAGGTCGGGCAGGGTGAGCGCGACGATCTCCCGCCGGACCGCCGGTTCCAGCGTCACCGTGCGCGCGCTCCGTGGCCGTACGGACTCGACGGCGAGCTGGGGCAGGACGGCGACGCCGAGACCGGCGCCCACCAGGCCGACGACCGCCGGGTAGTCGTCGGTGGCGAAGTCGATGCGGGGGATGAAGCCGGCACCCTCGCACACCTCGACCAACTGGCCGCGGCAGCGCGGGCATCCGGCGATCCACGACTCCCCGGCGAGCTCCCCGATGGCCACGGACCCCGCGCGCGCGAGCCGGTGCCGCTCCGGTACCAGGGCGACGAGCCGGTCGCTCAGCAGGGGCCGTACGACGAGGTCGTCCCACTCGTCGCCGCCCGCGGCCCCCTCGTACCGGAAGGCGAGCGCGATGTCGCAGTCGCCCTCCCTCAACAGGCCCACGGACTGCGGGGGTTCGGCCTCCTCCAGGGAAACCCGGGTGCCGGGGTGGGCGGCGCGCAGGGCCGCGAGGGCGGTGGGGACGAGGGTGGAGCTGCCGCTGGGGAAGGAGACGAGCCGGACGCGCCCGGCCCGCAGCCCGGCGATGGCGGCGACCTCCTCCTCCGCCGCCGTGAGCCCCGCCAGGATGCCGGCGGCGTGCCGCACCAGGGCCTGGCCCGCCTCGGTCAGCCGCATCTCGCGTCCGCTGCGGATGAGCAACGGCGTGCCCACGGACGTCTCCAGAGCCTTCATCTGCTGGCTGACGGCGGGCTGGGTGCAGCCCAGTTCGCGCCCCGCGGCGGAGAAGGAGCCGGTGGCGGCGACGGCGCGCAGGACTCGGAGATGTCGGGCCTCGATCACCCTTCGAGGATAAGCGGTGCTTTGATACGGCGCCGAATAATGCGTGGCACCTTTGGGCCCCGCTCCCCTAGCGTGCCGCCATGAAGCTTCTGTCGGTGAATGTGGGCCGCGCGAAGGCCGTTCCGTACACGGACAACCCGGAGGGCGTCACCGGTATCGCCAAGCGACGGGTCGACGGAGCCGTGCGGGTGGCCGCGCCCGGCCCCAAGGGCATCGGCGGGAGCGCGCTCGCCGGGGACGCGGTGTGCAAGAGGCAGCACCACGGCGGTGACGACCAGGCGGTGTACGCGATGGCGCGCGAGGACCTGGACGAGTGGGAGGGCGAGCTGGGCCGCGCGCTGGCCGACGGCGCCTTCGGCGAGAACCTCACGACCGAGGGCATCGACGTCTCCGGCGCGCTGATAGGCGAACGCTGGCGCATCGGACCCGAGGTGGTGCTCGAGGTCACCAGCGCGCGCATCCCGTGCGGCACCTTCCAGGGCCACATGGGCGAACAGCACTGGGTGAAGCGGTTCACGCAGAAGGGCGCGCCCGGGGCGTACCTGCGGGTGATCCGACCGGGCGAGATCCGGACCGGAGACCCGGTCGAGATCGTGCACCGGCCGGACCACGACGTGACCGTCGCTCTGGCGTTCCGGGCCATGACCACCGAACGGCCGCTCCAGCCGCGGCTGTTGGCGGCGGGCGAGGCTCTCCATCCGGAGCTGCGGAAGTCGGCGCTTCAGTATGTGGAGAAGCACGGCGCCTGACCGGCCCTCGGCAAGCGGACACTGTCGGCCCCGGTCATTAACCTTGCGCCATGACAACGGCATTGATCACGGGATCGACCGCGGGCATCGGTGCCGCGTTCGCACGACGGCTGGCGGCTGACGGGCACAACCTGGTGCTGGTGGCCCGCGACACCAAGCGGCTCCAGGAACAGGCGACCGAACTCCACGACCGCCACGGCATCGAGGCCGAGGTCCTCACCGCCGACCTCGCCACCGACCCCGGCATCGAGGCGGTCGCCGCCCGCCTCGGTGACCGCAGGTCCCCCGTCGACCTCCTCGTCAACAACGCCGGCTTCGGCAACAAGGGGCGCTATCTCGACGTCTCCATGGCCGACGAGCTGAAGATGCTCAAGGTGCACTGCGAGGCGGTGCTGCGACTGACGTCGGCGGCGTCGGAGGCGATGCGGGAGCGGGGGCGGGGCGGTGTCGTCAACGTCGCGTCGGTGGCGGCCTTCGTGCCGCGCGGGACGTACGGCGCCTCGAAGGCGTGGGTCGTGCAGTTCACGCAGGGCGCGGCGCGGGATCTGGCGGGCAGCGGGGTCCGTCTGATGGCCCTGTGCCCGGGCTTCGTGCGGACCGAGTTCCACCAGCGGGCCGGTATGGGCACGGACAACATCCCCGGCTGGATGTGGCTCGACGCGGACAAGCTGGTCGCCGCGGCCCTCACCGACCTGTCCCACGGCAAGACCCTGTCCATCCCGGACCCGCGGTACAAGGCCCTCATGGGACTGGTGAAGGTGGCACCGCGAGGACTGCTGGGCGGGATCACGTCGAGGACGGGGCGTAAGTACGGGCCGCAGTAGGGCCCGAAAAGGCGGACAATGGTGCTGTTCGAACCGGACCCAGGGGGGCCGGAGGTGATCGCGTATGACGTTCGTACAGCTCATCGACTGCAGGACCAGCCGTTTCGACGAGATGGACCGGCTGATGGACACCTGGGTCGAGCAGACCAAGGGGAAGCGGACCGCGACGCACGCGGTGGTCGGCAAGGACCGGTCCGACACATCGCACTTCGTCGAGATCGTGGAGTTCCCGTCGTACGAGGAGGCGATGCGGAACTCGGGACTGCCGGAGACCGAGCGGATTTTCCAGGGGATGGTCGCGCTGTGCGACGAGATGCCGACCTTCACGGATCTGGACGTGGTGCGGGACGAGCGGCTCAACCCGGCGACGTCACGGGAGTTCTTCGAGCGGGCCGGGCGGTCCGAGACGGACGTGGTGTACGAACGGTTCTCCGACGACTACCTGGAGCATGACCCGGCCAACCCCGGCGACGTCGGGCTGCAGGGGTCGCGCGAGGTGTATGCCGGGTGGCTACAGGCCTTCGAACTCGCCTTCCGGGTCGACGACCAGATCGCCCAGGACGACCGGGTGTGCACCCGGTGGACCGTGGCCGGCCGGCACAAGGGCGATTTCCTCGGGATCCCGGCCACCGGCCAGAACGTCACCATGAGCGGCACCACCTGGCACCGGTTCCGGGACGGGATGATCTGCGAGGGCTGGTGGCAGTACGACCGGGCGGGGCTGCTGGAACAGCTCGGGGTGCTCGGGCAGTGACCGGGTGACCCGACAAGGCCCGCGAAGGGGAAAGCCCCCGCTCCCTCTCCGGAAAGAGAGGAAGCGGGGGCTCCTTTTCGAGCTGTGGGCTCAGTGGGAGTGGCCGTGGCTGTGACCACCGGCGGCCGGCTCCTCCTCTTCCTTCTTCTCGACGACCAGGGTCTCGGTCGTGAGCAGGAGGGAGGCGATGGAGGCGGCGTTCTCCAGGGCGGAGCGGGTGACCTTGACCGGGTCGATGACGCCGGCCTTGACCAGGTCGCCGTACTCGCCGGTCGCGGCGTTGAAGCCCTGACCCTTGTCGAGCTCGGCGACCTTGGAGGTGATGACGTAGCCCTCCAGGCCGGCGTTCTCGGCGATCCAGCGCAGCGGCTCGACGACGGCCTTGCGGACGACGGCGACACCGGTGGCCTCGTCGCCGGTCTTGCCGAGGCCGCCCTCGAGCACCTTGGCGGCGTGGACCAGAGCAGAGCCACCACCGGAGACGATGCCCTCCTCGACCGCGGCGCGGGTCGCGGAGATGGCGTCCTCCAGACGGTGCTTCTTCTCCTTCAGCTCCACCTCGGTGGCGGCGCCGACCTTGATCACGCACACGCCGCCGGCCAGCTTCGCGAGGCGCTCCTGGAGCTTCTCGCGGTCCCAGTCGGAGTCGGTGTTCTCGATCTCGGCCTTGATCTGGGCCACGCGGCCCGCGACGGCGGCGGAGTCGCCGGCGCCGTCGACGACCGTGGTGTCGTCCTTGGTGACCGTGACGCGGCGGGCGGTGCCCAGCACCTCCAGGCCGACCTGGTCGAGCTTGAGGCCGACCTCCTCGGAGATGACCTCGGCGCCGGTGAGGGTCGCCAGGTCCTGGAGCATCGCCTTGCGGCGGTCACCGAAGCCGGGGGCCTTGACGGCGACCGCGTTGAAGGTGCCGCGGATCTTGTTGACGACCAGGGTCGACAGGGCCTCGCCCTCGACGTCCTCGGCGATGATCAGCAGCGGCTTGGAGGCGCCCGCCTGGATGACCTTCTCGAGCAGCGGCAGCAGGTCCTGGATCGAGGAGATCTTGCCCTGGTTGATCAGGATGTACGGGTCGTCGAGGACGGCCTCCATACGCTCCTGGTCGGACACCATGTACGGGGACAGGTAGCCCTTGTCGAAGGCCATGCCCTCGGTGAAGTCCAGCTCCAGACCGAAGGTGTTGGACTCCTCGACGGTGATGACACCGTCCTTGCCGACCTTGTCCATCGCCTCGGCGATGAGCTCGCCGACCTGGGAGTCCTGGGCGGACAGACCGGCGACGGCGGCGATGTCGGACTTCTCGTCGATCGGGCGCGCGGTGGCGAGCAGCTCGTCGGAGATGGCCTTGACGGCGGCGTCGATGCCCTTCTTCAGGGCGGCCGGGGAGGCACCCGCGGCGACGTTCTTCAGGCCCTCGCGCACGAGCGCCTGGGCCAGCACGGTGGCGGTGGTGGTGCCGTCACCCGCGATGTCGTTGGTCTTGGTCGCCACCTCCTTCACCAGCTGCGCGCCGAGGTTCTCGTACGGGTCCTCGATCTCGACCTCACGGGCGATCGTGACGCCGTCGTTGGTGATGGTGGGAGCGCCGAACTTCTTGTCGATGACGACGTTGCGGCCCTTGGGGCCGATCGTCACCTTGACCGTGTCGGCAAGCTTGTTGACGCCGCGCTCGAGGGCGCGACGGGCGTCCTCGTCGAACTTCAGGATCTTCGCCATGGGAGCGTGAGCCCTCTCGGAAATCTAGGTGAAAAGAGACTGCGCCCCGGGCGCCCGGCTTGTTGGTGATCGCGGGGGCCAGGGGCGCAGCTCAGAGAAATGCTGGGGTGAATTACTTCTCGATGATCGCGAGCACGTCGCGGGCCGAGAGGACGAGGTACTCCTCGCCGTTGTACTTCACCTCGGTGCCGCCGTACTTGCTGTACAGCACGATGTCGCCGGTCTGAACGTCGAGCGGCAGGCGCTCGCCGTTCTCGAAGCGGCCCGGGCCCACCGCGAGGACGACGCCCTCCTGGGGCTTCTCCTTCGCGGTGTCCGGGATGACCAGGCCAGAGGCGGTGGTCTGCTCGGCGTCGAGCGGCTGGACCACAATGCGGTCCTCGAGCGGCTTGATGGCAACCTTGGAGCTGGTGGTCGTCACGATCCGACCTCCCCCTTCGGAGATCTCACGGGGTTAACTGTCTGAGGTGGCGACCAGGTCGATCCGTCGTCGCGGGTGCCGGACCTGCCCGTCGCTGTGTTGGCACTCTCCAGGGGGGAGTGCCAGACCCGAGACTATGACCGTGATTAGCACTCGGTCAAGCGGAGTGCCAATCGCGTCTCCGGCGGGGCGGTCCGGGGCCCTACAGATAGTCGTCCAGCCGCCCCACCGTCAGCCCTTCGCGCTGGATCTCCCGCAGCACCCTCGTCGTCCGCTCCGTCAGGGTCGGCCCTGTCGTCTCCCCCGACGCCACCGAGACGATGTCTCCCGCCCGCAGCGGCCGCTCCGGCGTGCCGTCCGGCGCCGTCACGCTCCACAGCACCACCGCCGAGAGGCCGCAGTCGGCCGCCGCGCGCAGGGTCGTGCGGTCGTACGTGCCGTAGGGCGGCCGGAACAGCCGCGGCCGGATGCCGAAGCGGGAGCGGACCTTCCCCTGCTGGCCGCAGATCTCGGCGCGCTGGCCGGGGTACGGCAGGCCGGGCAGGGCCGGATGGTCGAGGGTGTGGTTCTGGATGCTCGCGCCGACCGACTGGAGGCGCGCGAAGTGGCCGTACCCGGGGCCGACGACGCTGTCCGTGAGGAACATGCTGACGGGCAGCCGCAGTTCACGGACCAGGTCGACGAACCGCGGGTCCTTCTCCGCGCCGTCGTCGTAGGTGAGGAAGACGACTTTGTCGGACGTCCTGACCCGCCTCACGACCGGTGGCAGGCCGCCCCGGCCCACCGCCGCGCGCCGCGGCTCCCGCGGGGGCTCCGGCAGCGGGGCCGCCAGGCCCCAGCGGCGGTACGGCCGCCCGTCCGCCCTCGCCGGCCCGTACGACCCGACCCGCTGGGCCGCCTTCTTCCCCAGCCGCTCGATGGGGTCGACGGACTGGGCGCAGCCGGCGAGGAGTACGGCCGCCAGCCCCGCGGCGACCAGCGTCCGCGGTCTCACAGGTAGTCCTCGAGGCGTGCGACGGCGTATCCCTCGGCCGTGACCTTGTCCAGGAAGCGGCGGACCATGTCGGGCATCGTGCCCTTCCAGTCCTCGCGGCCGCGGAAGTGGCTGAGCACGATGTCGCCGGGGTGGATCCGCTGATCCTCCTCGCGGTACTCCCAGTGGTCGACGAAGACCTCTTCGTTCCAGATCGGCGCGTACCTGATGCCGCAGGACCCGGCCGCGCGCAGGGTGTCCTCGTTGTAGTTGCCGTAGGGCGGGCGGAAGAGCGCGGGCCGCGTGCCGTAGCGCTTCTCCATGACGTCCTGCATCCCGCAGATCTCGCGCTTCTGGCGGGCGTACGACAGCCCGGGCAGATAGGGGTGGTGGAGCGTGTGATTGTCGAGCACGACCCCCGTGTCCTGCATCTTCCGGAAGTAGCCGTAGTCGTCCTTGATCAGGTAGTCGCTGAGGAAGGCGGTGTACGGGATCTTCAGGTCGCTCATCATCCGCAGGAACGCGGGGTCCTTCTCGGCGCCGTCGTCGATGGTGAGGAAGACGATCTTCTGCTCGGTGGGGATCGTGGTGAAGACCGGCGGCAGCCCCTTCTCATGGCCGTCGACCTCGAAGCCGTCGCGGGTGGTGATGCGGGGCTTGGTCACGGGCGCCGGCGGGGCCGTCAGCGGGACCTCCTTCAGGCCCCAGCGTCTGGCGGCGGCGATCCGGGCCTGCTCGGCGCGGAGCCTGGCGGCCCGGACGACCGCCTTGTCGGCCTGGAGATCGGCGACGGGGGCCGGGGGTGCCTTGAGGGGCCGTTGCGGCCGTGCGTCGGTCTCGGCCGGGCGGGCGCAGCCGGAGACCAGTGCGGCCACGGCCAGGAGGACCAGTCCGCCGTGGATCGATACCCTCAACGAACCATTTTTATAGTTTTGTCCTACTGTTCCCATGGCGCCGGATCCTCGCAGGTCACGGCGTCACCCCCGGGCTGACAACGCCGCTCGGAAGCGGACCGTCCACCGACTGGCCCACAATGACCCGGTGAACGACCTCGCCCTCCTCCTCACCCCCGAGGGCCGTGCCCTCCTCGACGAAGTGCGCGGCACCGCCCCCGCCGACGAACTCGCCGTCGCCACCCGGCTGCGCCGCGAGCACCCCGCCGAACTGGTCTCCGCGGCGCTCGGCCAGGCCCGGCTGCGGCAGCGGGCGGGGGTGAAGTTCGGGGCCGAGGACGCGGCGCGGATGTTCTTCACACCGAACGGCGTCGAGCAGTCGACGCGGGCGAGCGTGGCGGCGTACCGGGCGGAGCGGCTGCGCGCCCTGGGCGTCAGCTCCGTCGCGGACCTGTGCTGCGGGATCGGCGGCGACGCGATCGCGCTGGCCCGCGCCGGGATCCGGGTCCTCGCGGTGGACCGGGATCCGCTGACGGCGGCGGCCGCACGGGCGAACGCGGACGCGCTCGGACTCGCCGGCCTGATCGACGTACGGGAGGCGGACGTCACGGAGGTCGACACGGCCTCGTACGACGCCGTGTTCGTGGACCCCGCGCGGCGGGGCGGGCGGGGCCGCATCTTCGATCCGGAGGCCTACTCGCCGCCGCTGTCCTGGGCCGTGCAGGCGGCCCTCAAGGCCCCGCACGCCGCGCTGAAGGTCGCGCCCGGCATTCCGCACGAGGCGGTCCCGGCGGAGGCCGAGGCGGAGTGGATCTCCGACGGCGGGGACGTGAAGGAGGCGGTGCTGTGGTTCGGCACCGCGCCGGGGGCGGTGCGGGCGACGCTGCTGCCGGGCCCCCGGACGCTGCTCGGCCGGGGGCTCCCCGACCCCGAAGTCCGTTCCGTCGGGCGGTACCTGTACGAGCCCGACGGCGCCGCCATCCGGGCCCATCTGGTCGCCGAGGTGGCGGAGGAGGTCGAGGGCGGACTCGTCGACGCCACCATCGCGTACGTGACGTCGGACTCGCTGCGTCCGACGCCGTACGCCACCGCCTACGAGATCACCGACCGGCTCCCCTTCAACGTGAAGAGGTTGAAGGCCCTGCTGCGGGAGCGGGAGGTCGGGATCCTGACCGTGAAGAAGCGGGGGTCGGCCGTCGAGCCGGAGGAGTTGCGGCGGAAGGCTCTGCCCAAGCCGCAGGGGCCGCACTCGGCGACGGTGTTCCTGACCCGGGTCGCGGGGGCGCCGACCATGCTGATCGGCGCCCCCGCGCGGGCCGTCACTGGTGCTGGACCGTCCTGAGCTGCTCCAGGTGCGGGTCGGCGCCGACCGGGCCGGTCCGCGCCGCGGTGGCGTTCCGGGTCTCGTCGCCGCCGGTGCGCAGGGCGCTCGTCCGGCTGCTCGCCGGCTCGTCGCCGTTGGGGAACGGCGTGTAGACGACCTGGGCGCCGTTCGCGGCGACCGAGGCACCCGCCGAACTGAGAGTGCCCGCCGAGAGGTTGCCCGTACCACCGAAGGCGACCACGGAGTTGGTGCTCGCGGACTCGCGCAGCAGATAGCTCGTCAGCTCGGACGAGAGGGTGGCGCGGGAGGTCCACAGCACCGGCCCGAAGACGCTCATCGCCCCGGCCGCCGACAGTCCGTCGCGCCAGGAACCGGAGTAGGCGAGGGCTACGTTGCTCGGCGTGCTCCACCAGAACTTGGCGACGGCCACCGAGAGGGCCGCTCTGGTCGTCCCCGTGATCGGGTAGTACGAGCACGAGGAGGGCCACCTGGAGAAGTTCGTGTGGGTCAGCGCGTACCTGGCGTCCGAACCCACCGTGATGACCATGGTCTTGTTGGGGTTCAGACCGTTGAGGTACGACTTCACCGACGCCGACAGCTTCTTGCCGTTGGTGAGAACCAGACCGCCCGCGCTGCTCGTGCCGTCGGCGCCGGCCGCGGCGGCCGCCGGGAGGGACGCGTAGGCGTCGGTGCCGGAGGCCAGGAAGACGTACTTCGGGCTGGTGGTGATCGTCTTGGCGGCGGCGACCGAGGTCGCGAAGCGGTCCGCGCCGGTCAGCCGTTTGGGGGTGAAGCCGAGGGACTGCACCTGGGAGGTGACCGTCGAGCTCAGGACGGACGTGGAGCCGAGGAGATAGACGTTGGCCCCCCGCTTCAGCACCCGCTTCAGCTCGGCCTTCACCGCCGCCGACAGCCCGCCCTTCGGGGTCCCCAGGACCGGCCCCTGCTTCTTGCCGGCCAGCGCAGGCGCGGTCAGCGAGTACGCGGTGCTGTCCTGGTTGGTCAGCACGGCCGCCTTGGCGTCCATCAGGCCCGGCACGCTGGTGCCGACCTTGTTCCAGGTCCAGCGGGAGGCCGCGACTGCGGTCGGGGTGCTGCCGGAACCCCAGATCCGGGCGGTGTTGTTCTTGCGCAGCGGCTGCCAGCTCGGGTTGCTGCCCTGCGGGGTGCCCGGGACGGCCGTGCGCTCACCCGTGGCCGGGTCGGCGTACTCGGTGGTCTGTACGTCGGTACTGTCGCCCGTGGTGTGCGCGTCGAAGACGATGCGCTTGCCAGTGGGCGACCAGGACGGGTTGGCGACGTAGCCCGGGCCGGTGGTGAGCTGCTCGACGTCGGTGCCGTCGGCCTTGGCCGTGAAGATCTGCTGCTTGCCGTCGGTGTCCTTGCGGACGAAGGCCAGCTTGGTGCCGTCGGGCGAGTAGGCGGGCTGCCCGGCGTTGGCGAGGACCCGCTTGACCGTCTTGGCGGACGGGTCGTAGACGTACACGCCGGCGTTGTCGTAGCAGCCGTAGTTGATACGGCGTTCGAAAGCGACCGTGCCGGACGGGCTCACCGTCGGGTCGGTGTCGCAGACGGTGGACGGCTCCAGGGCCGACGAAAGCAGCGGGCGGGGCGCCCAGGAGGCGTCGGAGGGGCCGTAGGCGAGCTGGCCGCCGGTGGAGAAGACGACGTACCGACCACCCCACCAGAAGGTGAGGTCCTGGTACTGGGCGCTGGAGCGCACTCCCTCCGCCCAGGGCAGAGTGAACTTCGAGCCGCCGCTGGGGCGGATGCTGCTGATCTGGCTCCAGGAGGTGACCAGCCGGCTGCCGTCCGGGGCCCAGGCGGCATAGGTGCCGTAGGTGTTGGGCACCGCGGTCTGCTTGCCGGTGACGGTGTCGACGAGCACCGGGCCGTCGGTCAGGATCCGGCCCTCGGTGCCCGGCCAGGGCCCCGCGTCGTCGGCGGCGGCGCCGGGCGCGGCGGCCAGGGTGCCCACCGCGGCGAGCGCCGCCGCGGTCGCGAGCGCCGCGGCACGGCGGCGCGTGAACAGTCTCAAGTTGTCATCCCCCACACAGGTCTTCACAGCCTCTCCACAGAGGCTGGGTCACTGTAAAGCGTGAACGGGACGCGAAGGGAACGAATTTGCTGATGCGCAACCGTTCGACTGCGGATCGCTGACCGTCAGGGACCGCACTCCCGCGCTCTGGCCAGCAGCAGCTCCCGCTCCCGTTCGTTGCGGGTCAGCGCGGCCGCCCGTTCGAACTCGGCCCGCGCCTCCGTCGTACGGCCGAGGCGGGCGAGGAGATCGCCGCGCACGCTCGGCAGCAGGTGGTAGTCGAGCAGGGCGGGTTCCTTGGTGAGCGCGTCGACGATCTCCAGGGCCGGGGCCGGGCCCTGGGCCATCGAGACCGCGACCGCGCGGTTGAGTTCGACGACCGGGGAGGGGGCCCGGGCGGCGAGCAGGGCGTAGAGGGTGGCGATGGCCGGCCAGTCGGTCTCCTCGTAGGAGTACGCGTGCGCGTGGCAGGCGGCGATGGTGGCCTGGAGGACATAGGGGCCGGGGGCTCCGGTGACCGTGGCCTCGGCACGGCCCAGGGCCTTGATGCCGCGGGCGATGAGCATGCGGTTCCAGCGGCTGCGGTTCTGGTCCCTGAGGAGGACCGGCTCACCGCCCGGCCCGGTGCGGGCGGCCGTACGGGAGGCCTGGAACTCCAGCAGGGCCGCCAGGCCGTGCACTTCGGGTTCCTTGGGCATGAGGGCGGACAGCAGGCGGGCCAGGCGCAGAGCGTCCTCGCACAGGGAGGGGCGCAGCCAGTCGTCGCCCGCCGTGGCCGCGTAACCCTCGTTGAAGATCAGGTAGATGACGTCCAGGACGGACCCGAGACGGGCTTCGCGGTCGGGGCCGTAGGGCACCTCGAAGGCGATGTTCTTCGTGGCGAGGGTCCGCTTGGCGCGCACGATGCGCTGGGCGACCGTCGCCTCCGGGACCAGGAAGGCCCGGGCGATCTCCGGGGTGGTCAGACCGCCGAGGAGACGCAGGGTGAGGGCGGTGCGGGCCTCGGCGGACAGCACCGGGTGACAGGTGGTGAAGACGAGCCTGAGCAGGTCGTCGTCGATGTCCTCGGGGTCGGCGGGCTCCTCCGGTGGGGCGGTCTCCGACAGGTCCCGGCCGATCTCGGCCAGCTTGCGGGCGTAGTTCTCCCGGCGGCGGACCAGGTCCACGGCGCGGCGCCGCGCGATGGCCATGAGCCAGGCGCCCGGGTTGTCGGGGACGCCGTCGCGCGGCCACTGCTCCAGGGCGGCGACCAGCGCGTCCTGCGCGAGCTCCTCGGCGATGCCGACGTCCCGGACGACACGGGTGACACCGGCGATGATGCGCGGCGACTCCATGCGGAAGACGGTCTCGACGGAGGCTCGGGCGTCGGTGTGGGAGGGCTGTGAGGTGGTCACAGCCCCCCATTCGACACCGTCACGGCCGTCCAGCCAAGGAAGGTGAGCCGGTCCCGCGGCCGGGGAAGGCGCTCAGCCCTCCGCGATCTCCCGGACCTCGCAGGTGACCGTCCAGTGCTCCTCGTGCACCTTCAGGAAGCGCTTGGTCCACTCGATCGCCTCGGCCATGTCCTTGGCCTGGACGATCGCGTAGCCCCCGACGACCTCCTTCGCCTCGGTGAAGGGCCCGTCGGTCACCGACAGCTGCCCCTTCTCCCAGCGCACCCTGGCGCCCTGCGCGGCCGGCGTGAGCCCGGCGGTGTCGAGCAGCACCCCGGCCTTCGTCATCTCCTCGATCAGCTCGCCCATGCGCTGCATCAGGGCGTCGCTGGGCCCCTCGGCGGGGGCGGTCTTCTCGTCGATCTGGACCATCGACAGGTAACGCGGCATGGTGACTCCTCGGTCGCTGCGGGGCCGGTCCTTCCCGGCCTCTCACCAGTGCGTCGATCGGGAGGGCCCGGGATCGACAGACTCCACGGATTTCTTCGGGAGTTTTTCCCGGGCCCTCAAGCATCGGCCTGACCTGCTACGACAGCGACCCGCCGAACCATGCCTTCGCGTACGGCGCCCCGACCGAGCGGGGGCCGAAGGTGAACGCCGCGTCCGTCACGATGCCCGTCGGACGCCCCCGCAGCGACCAGACCGCGCCCTCACCGGTGTTCTCGCGCGGCGCCGCCGCGGCGAGGTCCGCGTAGCCGTTCCCGTTGATGTCGAGGAGCCTGACCGAGCCACCGAAGGTGTCGCTCGCCTCCACGGCCCCCGGGACGCCCTTGGTGTCCTGGGTGAAGCCCTGGGCGCCCTTGCCGGTCAGGCCGCCGCGGCTGCCGTACAGGACGTCGACCATGCCCGCCCCGTCCTTGTCGCCGAGCTTCTCGCCGGGCGCGCCCACGGCCACGTCGGCGTAGCCGTCGCCGTTGACGTCACCGGCCGTCACCGCGTCGCCGAAACGGTCCTCCTCCTCCGTGGCGCCGGGGACCCCTTCGGTGTCCTGGCTGTACGACTTCCAGGTCGACTCCGGCTTCAGACCGGAGGCCGAGCCGAGGGCCACGGTGACCGTGGACTGGTTCGGGACGCCCCGGACGACGTCGTCGTAGCCGTCGTGGTTGACGTCGCCGAAGGCCACCTGGCCGGAGCCCTCGGGGCCGGCGGCATAGGTGAAGGCGCCTCCGGAGGCGTTGGCCAGATAGAGCTGGGAGCCGATGCCGCCGTCGCCGGTGTAGACGGTCAGCGCGAGGTCGTCGCGGCCGTCGCCGTTGACGTCCCCGGATGCCGCGTACATCACGTCGAAGGACTCCACCCTGGTCGAGCCGAAGTCCTGCGTGGCGGTCGGTTTCCCGGCCCTGGAGATCGGGCCCCGCCAGACGGTGGCCTCGGTGCCGAGCGGGTCGTCGCCCGGGGCACGGCCGCCGCGGAACAGGACCAGGTCCGGCCAGGTGTCGCCGTCGAAGTCGCCCGCCTGGGTGGTCGCCGCGGGCACGGACACCCCGCCGGACAGGCCCTCCTTGGCGCCCCAGACGACGACCGCGTCCCGGTTCGAGTCCGCCTGTCCGATGATCAGGTCGGTGCGCCCGTCGCCGTCCAGGTCCCCCGTGGACAGCTGGTAGCCGAAGTTCTCGCGCGCGGCGGGATCGCCCGGGATTCCGCTGGTGGAACGGCTGATGATGGTGCGGTGGTCCTTGGCCAGGCCGTGCGGGCCGCCGTACATGACGGTGACGTACCCCGCCCCCTGCTTGCCGCCGACGGTGGCGATCGGGGCGCCGACGGCGAGGTCCTTGTAGCCGTCGCCGTTGAAGTCGTCCTGGACGGCCTTCGATTCGGCCGCCGCGGCGCTGCCCGCGAGGGCGGGTATCCCGCCGAGCGCGAGCACTCCGGCGATCAGCGGCACGGACCAGGCTTTGTACGAACGCGAGTTGGACATCGGAAATCCCCCTGGTTACTGCAGTGTGGTCACCGCAAGAGACCATCCGGGTCATCCGAGGGTTGCATTGCGCCGGTTCACTTTCAGCGCAGGGATTCCCACAGCTCACTCGCCGCCGGTTCCTCCGCCACCACCCGGTTGGGGTTCGAGGGCGCGGTCACGACCGGCATGGTCACCGTCTTCGCGTCGTCGCTCGACAGGCCCTTCAGGCTCTCGCCGAGGCTCATCAGCTCGGTCAGGGAGTCGAGGCCGGTGTCGGTGGTGAGGCTGCCGGTGACGGCGTCCGCGACGGAGTACAGCTTGGTGGGGCTGGTCAGGAGGCTGGTGGCGGAGATCTGCTGCAGCAGGGCCTTCACCAGCTTCTGCTGGAGGCCGATGCGGCCCAGGTCGCTGCCGTCGCCTATGCCGTGCCGGGTGCGGGCGAGCGCGAGGGCCTGCCGGCCGTCCAGGTGGTGGGTGCCCGCCTTCAGATGCAGGTGGCTGTCGTCGTCGTCAATGTCCTCGTCCGTGGTGACCGTGACCCCGCCGAGGGCGTTCACCAGTTTCGCGAAGCCGGAGAAGTCGACCTCGATGTAGTGGTCCATGCGGACGCCGGTGATCGACTCGACGGTCTTGACCGCGCACACCGGACCGCCCACCGCATAGGCGCTGTTGAACATCGCGCCGTAGGCCACCGCCGTGGAGCCGCCGTCGGACAGCGGGCACGACGGGCGGGTGACGAGGGTGTCGCGCGGGATGCTGACGACGGTGGCCGTGGTGCGGCCCGCGTCGATGTGCACGACCATCGCGGTGTCGGACCGGGCCCCGGTGCTGCTCCCGCCGCCGAGCGCCTGGTTCTCCTTGCCGCTGCGCGAGTCGGAGCCGAGGACCAGGATGTTGACGGCCCCGGTGGGCAGCGGCGCCTCCTGCGAGGCCGACGGGGTCGGGGTCACCTTGGCGGGGCGGTCGTCGCCGAGCGCGCTGTCGATGTCGACACTCTTGATGTTGCTGTTGAGGTGCCAGTACGCCCAGCCCGCCGCCGCGCACCCCGCGACCAGCACACCCGCGAGGGTGAGACCGACGGCCATCAGCACTCTCGGCCGCCGGCCCACTCGCCTTCCCGCATCGTCTCCGGTCACAGGGAGGAACGTAAGTCCGAATTATTACGAGGCACGCCTCCCCGAGGGCTTTCTTCGGAAAATCTCAGACTTCTCATTCCAGCGTCACGACCGGTACCGGATTGCTGCCGCTCCACGAGCCGTTGAATCCGAAGGTCACCGAACCACCGTCCGGCACGGTCCCGTTGTAGGAGGCGTCGGAGCAGCTGACCGCGGTCCCGGACTGGGTGCAGGTCGCGTTCCAGACCTGGGTGACCCGCTGCCCTGCGCCGTACGTCCAGCCGACCTTCCAGGACGACAGTGCGGCACCCGAGCAGGAGATCCTCACCTGACCCGTGAAGCCGGTGTTCCACTGACTGTTCACGCTGTAGGCCGCGCTGCACGCACCCGTCGGCGGCGGTGTGGTCGTAGCGCCGAGCGCCTCCGCGATCGCGTAATACGCCGGTTTCGGCGCGTAGTTCTCGTCGTACGGAGTCGCCGCGCCCTGTCCCGGGAAGGTGCTCGGGATCCAGGAGTCGGAGTCGGTGAAGCCCCAGACGGTGACGCCCGCGCAGCGCGCGACCGCCACGCACGCGTTCATGACGGCCTTGTAGTCGGCGGCCTGCTGCACGAAGTTGGCGCTGTCGGAGGGCAGCGTCATCCGGCCATGGACCAGCTCGCCCAAGACCGTTCGGGGCGCGCGGCCCGGTTCTCAGAGATCCCACTTGCGGGTGCCTCCGAAAGTTTCGGTCGTACAACCGATTGGCTTCGGTGAAGTGTGGGCGCCAGCCATCCCACCCGCCAAGGTCACCCACTCAAGGCGCGCGCGACCAGCCCCCGCCGGCCCGCACCCGCCCAGCACCCCCTAGGCGCCCCGCTCAAGCCCAGCGCAGCGCGCCGTGCTGCTGCGCACCACCAGGCTCGTCGCCAGCTCCACCCGGGTCGCCGCCGGGCTCCCGCCCTCCCGGCCCAGGTCGAGCACCAGCTTGGCCGCGGCCTCGGCCATCTCGGTCAGCGGCTGCCGTACGGTCGTCAGCGGCGGCCCCACCCAGGGCGCCACCGGAAGGTCGTCGAAGCCGACCACGCTCAGGTCCTCCGGGATGCGCAGCCCCAGCTCGCGGGCCGCCTCGTACAGGCCGAGCGCCTGGAGGTCGTTGCCGGCGAAGACCGCGGTGGGCCGGTCCGGGCGGCGCAGCAGGTCCAGGCCCTGGCGGTAGCCGGTCTCGTGGTGGAAGTCGCCGGCCATGATCAGCTCGGGATCGACGGGCAGACCCGCGGTCTCCAGGGCGGCCCGGTAACCGTCGATACGGGCGCGGCTGCACATCATGCGGGAGGGCCCGGTGATCGCGCCGATCCTGCGGTGCCCGAGCTCGACGAGGTGCCGGGTCGCGGCGAGCCCGCCCTGCCAGTTCGTGGCCCCGATGGAGGGCACGTCGGCGCCCGGGTCGCCGGCCGGGTCCATCACCACGAACGGGATCGACCTGCTGCCCAGCAGCGCGCGCTGGGACTCGTCGAGCCCGGACAGCACGAGGACCACCCCGTGCGGGCGGCGGGCGGCGACCTGGTCGGCCCAGGTGCGCCCGGGTGTCAGCCGCCCCGCGCTCTCGCTCAGCACGACACTGAGCCCGGCGTCGCGGGCCACGTTCTCCACGCCCCGGATGACCTCCATCGCCCACGCGCTCTCCAGCTCGTGGAAGACCAGGTCGATCAGGGGCGAACGGCTCGCCTCGGCACGTCGGCGCCGGTAGCCGTGCGCGCGCAGCAGGTCCTCGACGCGGGCGCGGGTCGCGGGCGCGACGTCGGCCCGGCCGTTGAGGACCTTCGAAACTGTCGGCGCCGAGACGCCGGCCTCCCGAGCGATCTCGGCGAGGGTCGCGGTCTGCTGCGACCGTCCCACCGCAGGGGAAGTCGTCCGGGTTTCAGCGGGCTCCGGGGGTGTCATGGCGGCGATCGTATCCCTGCACGACCTCTTGACGAACCCTCCTGACGGCCCTAGGTTCCCAAAACATTCGGATCGTATATCGAAACATTCGCGAAGTTCGTCGTCGACCGGACAGTCGAGCCCGACAGGAGTTACATGACCACCGCGCCCTGGCGTGACCCCGCCCTGACCGCCTCCGCCCGAGTCGACGACCTCCTCTCCCGGATGACCCTGGAGGAGAAGACCGCCCAGCTCTACGGCGTGTGGGTGGGCGCCAGCACGGACGGGGACGGAGTCGCCCCGCTCCAGCGCGAGATGACCGCCGACTACGACTGGGACGACCTGATCACCCGGGGCCTGGGCCAGCTCACCCGCCCCTTCGGCACCGCCCCCGTGGACCCGGCGCTGGGCGCGCAGGCACTGGCCCGCGCCCAGCGCCGTATCGCCGAGGCCGGCCGCTTCGGCATCCCGGCGCTGGCCCACGAGGAGTGCCTGGCCGGCTTCACCACCTGGCGGGCCACCGCCTATCCGGTCCCGCTCGCCTGGGGCGCGAGCTGGGACGCCGCACTGGTCGAGGAGATGGCCGGCGCCATCGGCCGCGACCTGCGCGCGGTCGGCGTCCACCAGGGCCTGGCCCCCGTCCTGGACGTCGTCCGCGACCCGCGCTGGGGACGGGTCGAGGAGACGATCGGCGAGGACCCGTACCTGGTGGGCACGATCGGCGCCGCGTACGTCCGGGGCCTGGAGTCAGCCGGGATCGTCGCCACGCTCAAGCACTTCGCCGGGTATGCCTCCTCGGCCGGCGCCCGCAACCTCGCGCCCGTGCGGGCGGGCGTGCGGGAGTTCGCCGACATCACCCTGCCGCCCTTCGAGTTCGCCCTGCGCGAGGGCGGGGCCCGCTCGGTGATGGCCGCGTACACCGACACCGACGGCGTCCCGGCTTCCGCCGACCCCGGCCTGCTGACCGAACTGCTGCGCGAGCAGTGGGGGTTCACCGGCACGGTGGTCGCCGACTACTTCGGCGTCGGCTTCCTGCAGACCCAGCACCGGGTCGCCGGCACCGAGGCGGGCGCGGCCCACGCGGCGCTCGCGGCGGGCCTCGACGTCGAACTGCCCACCCTCAAGTGCTACGGCACCCCCCTGATCGAGGCCGTCCGCGCGGGTGAGATCCCCGAGGCGCTGATCGACCGGGCGGCCCGCCGGGTCCTGCTCCAGAAGTGTGAGCTGGGCCTTCTGGACGAGGACTGGACGCCGGAGCCCACCGAGCGGATCGACCTCGACTCGACGGTGAACCGCGCCCTGGCCCGACGTCTCGCCGAGGAGTCGGTGGTCCTCCTCGACAACCCGGACGGCCTGCTCCCGCTGGCCCCGGACACCAGGATCGCGGTCGTCGGCCCCCGCGCGGCCGACGCCCTCGCCATGCTGGGCTGCTACTCCTTCCCCTCCCACGTCCTCACCCACCACCCCGACGTCCCGATGGGCATCGAGGTCCCCACGGTCCTTCAGGCACTGCGAGCCGAACTCCCCGACGCCAAGGTGACGTTCACCGAGGGCTGCGGGGTCGACGACCCGGACACCGGGGGCTTCGAGGAGGCGGTGGCCCGCACCGCCGAGGCGGACGTCTGCGTGGCGGTGCTCGGCGACCGGGCGGGCCTGTTCGGCCGGGGCACGTCGGGCGAGGGCTGCGATGTGACGGACCTGCGACTGCCGGGCGTCCAGGGCGAGTTGCTGGACTCGCTGGTCGCGACCGGGGTTCCCGTCGTGCTGGTCCTGCTGACCGGCCGCCCCTACGCGCTCGGCCGCTGGGACGGCCGGCTCGGCGCGGTCGTCCAGGCCTTCTTCCCCGGCGAGGAGGGCGGCCCGGCGGTCGCGGGCGTGCTGTCGGGCCGGGTCAACCCCTCGGGCCGCCTCCCGGTGAGTGTGCCGAGGGTGCCCGGCGGCCAGCCGTGGACCTACCTCCAGCCGCCGCTCGGCCTCGCGGGCGGGGCCAGCAACCTGGACCCGACCCCGCTGTACGCCTTCGGGCACGGGCGGTCGTACACGACGTTCGCCTGGGAGTCCGATGCCGCCGAGGCGGAGATCGGCACGGACGGCTCGTACGACCTGCAGGTCACGGTCCGCAACACGGGCGAGCGCGCGGGCGCCGAGGTCGTCCAGCTGTATCTGCACGACCCGGTCGCCTCGGTGACCCGCCCGGACGTCCGCCTGGTCGGCTATCAGCGGCTGGAGCTGGAGCCGGGCGGGACGGCCCGGGTCACCTTCCGCTTCCATGCTGACCTGTCGGCCTTCACCGACCGCTCGGGTGCGAGGGTGGTCGAATCGGGCGCCCTGGAACTACGGCTGGGAGCATCCAGCGCGGATGTACGGCACACCACGCGACTGAACCTCACGGGACCAGTGAGAACGCTCGGAACGGACCGCCGCCTGCGGTGCGAGTCGGAGGTGACGGGACCCTCCGGCGGGGCGGCCCCTGCCGGAAGAGGGTCCCTCTAGAAAAAGAGCACGCGGAACCGGCCGCCGCGGATGATGTAGCGGGCGTAGAAGCCGCTCGCCGTGGCGACCAGCGCGAACAGCAGGAAGCTGCCGAAGTCACCGTCCGCCAGCCGCGAGAACGCGGCGATCACCCCGCCCACCGCGACAAGGCACCAGAAGCCGCCGAAGATCGCACGGGAGGCGGTCTCCCGCGCGCCGAGCCCGGCGCGCGGCGGCAAGGGCGCCAGGTTGTCCAGGGGCGACGGTGGTGCCGCCGGCATCGGCGGTACCACCGGTGTCGGTGATACCCCAGGCACCGGGGGCGCATTCGATGGCATGGGCGGCGCCGGTGTGGTCCGCGACTGGTAGCCCAGCGTCTGGAACAGGTCCGGCTGGGGCCGCATCGCCGTACGGTGTCCGCAGCCCCGGCAACTCAGGCCGAGCTCCAGCTTGTTGAACTGCCGGCAGCCGGGGCGCAGGCAGGTGGGCTGCCCGGGACGGGCGTCGGTGGGGCCGTACACGATGTCGTCGGTCATGGCGTGCCCCTCACTCGTCGTCGCCGACGCGGGCGGCCCCGGACTCCGTCACGCCGAAGGCGGCGGCGAGCAGATAGATCACCGCGCCCACCGGGATGATGAAGACGCCGACCGGGAAGACGTACGTACCGGTGGTCTGCTTGGCCACATAGATGCCGTAGACCAGCAGGAATGCACCGCCGATCACCGACCAGGCCCTGTCCTTCACGGTGACGTTGGGCAGCAGCAGCCCGCACACCAGCAGAATGATCCCCGAGATCACGGAGAAGACTTCGTGGACACCCCAATGCATGATCGATCCCCCCATTGTCAGAACTGACCCTTGTACTGCTCGATCACCGAGCCCAGTGACTCGGTCGGATGGAAGCTGCACTCGTAGCGGATGGCGGGCAGCGCGAGCGGGCTGCCGAAGCCGCCGAGCCCCTTGGACGTGGCGATGTCGACCAGGGCCTGCGCCTCGGTCCCCTGGTCCGTCTTCAGGAACTCCTGGCAGGTCGAGGAGGCGGAGAGGCCGTCGCCGCCGTCGCCCAGGACGGCCGGAACCGCCTTGAACACGATGAGGATCAGCGCCAGGACGACGAGGGCGATCACCACATAGCGTCCGACCGGACTGTGGTGGGTGACGTCACCCTCGTAGGTGTCGCCGTCCCGGTGCTGGGTGACGTCACCCTCGTAGAACGAACCGCCGCCGCTGACCACACGGTTGTGGTCGCCGTAGGTGTCACCTCGGTCGCCGATCTGCGCGTCGCCGTCCCGGCCGATGCTGATCGACCTCACGCTGGTGCCGGCCGGCCGCTCGGACTTCGCTCCGCGCACCGCGTCGGCCAGCGCGAGCCGGAAGTCCTCGTCCTCCTCGACGGCCTGTCTAAGCAGGTACTCGACGAGGGAGTTGTTGCGCGGGTCGCGGGTGAAGTCCTGCCACTCACGCTCGTTGCCCCTGCTCCGCAGGCGCTGCGCGACCAGATCGCCCAGCAGCCGGGTCGCCACCCCCTGTACGACCTCGCCGGCGCCTGCCGTCGCCGATGCGATGTGCTGCGCCAGGATGCGGACAGCGTCGACCGCCACGTCACTCACCTGCATGGGTCCCCAGCCCTTCCCCCGATGGTGTGCGCCGGCCGTCGGACATGTCGGTCCGTCATGGGACGGAGCGGCCAGAAGGCGCATACCGAAGGAGAGGAATGTAGCGGTCCGAAAGGTGTGAAGGGCAGGTGAAGCTATTGAGTTTTACACAAGCGAGACATGTAACGGAACAGATAGGCATAGGTCATATGCCATGCATGTCATGGGATTTCGGGTGAAATCAGTCGGACCCCATCGACTCGAACCGCCACCGGTGCACCATCCGGGTCACCAACTCCCCTTCAGGCTCCGGGAGTTCGGGGAGCTCGGCGTCCAACTCCGCATCCCACCACGTGATGACGAGGACGCGGTCGTGCGAGCCGTGGAAGGTCTCACGGCGCAGGGGGCGCGCGGGCAGTGTCTGCGCGCGCGCCCAGGTCAGCAGTTCACGCCCCCGGCCCTCGACCGCCCGCGCCTCCCACATCAACGCGACCGTCACGAGTACAGGTTCTCCTTGCTGACCTCGTGCACGTGGTCGTGGCCCGGCACGTGCGGGTCGGTCACCGGCAGGGAGGAGTCGGCGGACAGGTCCCAGCTGGACGCGGGCCGGTTCCGCGCGACCATCTCCGCGCCCAGCGCCGCGACCATGGCGCCGTTGTCGGTGCACAACTTGGGCCGGGGCACCCGGAGCCGGATACCGGCCGCCTCGCAGCGCTCCTGGGCCAGGACCCGCAGCCGGGAGTTGGCGGCCACACCGCCGCCGATCATGAGGTGGTCGACGCCCTCGTCCTTGCAGGCCCGCACGGCCTTGCGGGTCAGCACGTCCACCACCGCCTCCTGGAAGGACGCGGCCACATCGCGCACCGGCACCTCCTCCCCCGCGGCCCGCTTGGCCTCGATCCAGCGGGCGACCGACGTCTTCAGACCGGAGAAGGAGAAGTCGTACGCCGGGTCGCGCGGCCCGGTCAGTCCGCGCGGGAACGCGATCGCCGACGGGTCGCCCTCGCGCGCGTACCGGTCGATGACCGGACCGCCGGGGAAGCCGAGGTTCAGCACCCGGGCGATCTTGTCGAAGGCCTCGCCGGCCGCGTCGTCGATGGTCGCGCCCATCGGACGGACGTCGGAGGTGATGTCCGAGGACAGCAGCAGGGAGGAGTGCCCGCCGGACACCAGCAGCGCCATCGTCGGCTCGGGCAGCGCCCCGTGCTCCAGCTGGTCGACGCAGATGTGGGAGGCGAGGTGGTTGACGCCGTAGAGGGGCTTGCCGAGGGCGTAGGCGTACGCCTTCGCGGCGGAGACCCCGACAAGGAGGGCACCGGCGAGGCCGGGGCCGGCGGTGACGGCGATGCCGTCGAGGTCCTTCGCGGAGACGCCGGCCTCCTTCAGGGCGCGCTCGATGGTCGGCACCATCGCCTCCAGGTGCGCCCTGCTGGCCACCTCCGGCACCACGCCGCCGAACCGGGCGTGCTCGTCGACGCTGGACGCGATGGCGTCGGCCAGCAGGGTGGTCCCCCGGACGATGCCGACGCCGGTCTCGTCACAGGAGGTCTCGATGCCCAGGACAAGCGGTTCGTCAGCCATTGATCTCGGTTCCTCGGTCGGATGTCGGTCCTGCGGCGGAGCCGCTGTCGGATGCTGTGGTCAGTCGCATGACCAGGGCGTCCACGTTGCCCGGCTGGTAGTAGCCGCGCCGGAAGCCGATGGCCTCGAAGCCGAAGCGCTCGTAGAGCTTCTGGGCGCGGATGTTGTCGATCCGGCACTCCAGCATCACCTCGGCGCACTCGAAGGCGGTGGCGGCCCGCAGCAGCTCGGTCAGCAGCGTCGCCCCGAGTCCGGTGCCCCAGTGGTCGCGGGCGACGGCGATCGTCTGGACGTCGGCCCCCGCGGCGGAGTCGCTGTCGGATGCAGTACCGGCGGAGGCGAGCCCGGCATACCCCACGATCCGCTCGCCCGCCTCGGCCACCACGTACCGCCGGGTGGCCTCGGGCCCCCGGGAGTGCGCGAGTTCGGACCAGAACATGCCCCGGGACCAGGCGTCCTCCGGGAAGAGGTCCTTCTCCAGCTCCAGGACGGGGTCGATGTCCCACCAGCGCATCTCACGCAGTACGGGAATCACGGGTGTGGTCACTTGGGGGTGACCACCTTGTAGTTCTTGGGCACCTGTGCGTCGGGCCGCCGCAGATACAGCGGCCGCGGGGCGGGCAGTTCCTCCCCGGCCTCGATCCGCTCGGCGGCGAGGGCGGCGAGCGCGGCGGCCTGGACGTGTTCGGGCTCGCGGGCGTCGGGGAAGGTGTCGGGGTAGAGCAGCGCACCGGCGCCCACGGCGGGCAGTCCCCCGACCCGCTCGGCGATGTCGGCGGGGCGGTCGACCGCGGGATCGCCGAGCCGGGTGCGCGGGTCGGAGTAGGTGGCCCAGTAGACCTCCTTGCGCCGCGCGTCGGTCGCCACGACGAAGGGGCCCTCCTCGAGGGCGGCCGCGTAGGCGAGTCCGTCCAGGGTGCACATCCCGTGCACGGGGACGCCGAGCGCGAGCCCGAAGGTGTCGGCGGTCATGAGCCCGACGCGCAGCCCGGTGTAGGGCCCGGGTCCGATTCCCACGACGATCCCGGTGACCGCGTCCAGCTTCACCCCCGCGTCCGCGAGCACCCGGTCGACGGCCGGCAACAACAGCTCCCCGTGCCGGCGGGCGTCCACCTGACTGAACGAGGCGACGACGTCCCGCCCGTCATGCAGGGCGACGGTCACGGCGGGGGTGGCGGTATCCAGAGCGAGCAAGAGCACGCAAACAGCCTACGGCTCCGGGAGGGCCTGAGTTGCCGCAGGCCGATACAGGCGCTCGCGACCAGCCACGACGGCACGGCACCGGCTCGACGACCTGCTACGGTCGCCACAAATCAGGACCAAATACTCGAGAGGTGACCGGTGGCAATCAGCAACGCGGCTTTTGTGACCGCCCTCACCACGGCGGCCGTCGCGACCGTCGGCTTCCTCGCCTACCAGGCCTCCGCGACGGTCCCCACCAGGGCACACACCGGCGGCACCGCCGCGGCCGTCACTTCGGAGGTCTCGCGCGACGAGCGCAACCCCGCCCCCCTGCCGCCGGGCTCCGGCGCCGGCGCACGCGTCGTGTACTCCCTGGACGACAACCGCGTCTGGCTGGTCAGCGCCGGCAACACGGTCACCCGCACCTTCGAGGTCGCCCCCGGCACCATCGATCCCGCCCCCGGCGTCTACGTGGTCACCTCCCGCTCGAACTCCGTGACCGGCACCGACGGCATCCCCATCGAGCACGTGGTCCGCTTCACCAGCATCGACGGTGTGGCGATCGGCTTCAGCGCGGCCGTGCGGAAGGCTGGTGCTCCAGCCACCACCGTGCCGACGGGCGGCATCCGGGAGTCCCGCGAGGACGGCGACGCGATGTGGGCCTTCGCGACGATCGGCGCGAAGGTCGCGGTGATCCACTGAGCGGGTCAGGCCGCTTTCGGACGCTCGGCGGCAGCGGCCCGCGCCGTCCCCGGATCGGGCAGCCGCGGCGGTGTGGAGACGGCCTCCGCCGCCGCGCAGGACGCCAGCAGGTCACGCATGGACACGCCGCCGACGATCGCGTACGGCTGCGGCTGGGGCCGGTTCTCGGTGGCCGACATGGACGCCTCCTGAAGTTCGGGGGCGGGCGTGGTTAGGTACACCTAACTACGAGCTGGGTACCATGTGACCACGCACAAGACGTCCAGTGCAATATCTTGCCGACCGTTTGTCGGAACGTTCACAGTAAAAGTCCGCGGGAAGCCGCGAGGCGTTCTCAGGCCGTGAGGACGCCGAGGTCGGCCGCGGCCCAGCGCTCGCCGACCGGCGTCAGCGTCACGTGCCGCACCTCATCGGTGGTGTCACCGACCGCGCGGTGGATCTGCACCTGGAGCCGGTCGTCGGTCAGTTCCTCGACCTTGCCCTCGCCCCACTCCACGACGATCACCGAGTCGGGCAGCGAGACGTCGAGATCGAGGTCCTCCATCTCGTCGAGTCCGCCGCCCAGGCGGTACGCGTCCACGTGGACGAGCGGCGGCCCGTCCCCCAGGGAGGGATGCACCCGGGCGATCACGAAGGTCGGCGAGGTGACGGCCCCTCGCACCCCGAGGCCCTCACCGAGTCCACGGGTCAGCGTCGTCTTGCCCGCGCCGAGCTCGCCGCTGAGCATCACGAGGTCCCCGGCGCGCAGCAGCTTGGCGAGCTTCAGACCCAGCTCGCACATCTGCTCGGGGGAGGTGACGGTCAGCTCGGTCTCAACCGGGTTGCGCGGTACTGCTTCCATAACCGCCAACGGTAGCCCCTGCGGGGACCGCCCCCGCGCGGGTGAGGAGGTCGGCCAGGCGGTCGGTGACCACTTCCGGGTGTTCCAGCATGACGAGGTGCCCGGCGTCCGGGACCAGCACCAGCTCCGCCTCCGGCAGCAGGGAGGCGATCGCCTCGCTGTGCTCGCTGGGCGTCACCATGTCGCCCACGCCGGCCAGCACGAGCACCGGCAGGTCCGCGAAGTGGGCGAGGGCGGCGGTCTTGTCGTGGTTGTCGAACGCCGGGTAGTACTCGGCGACCACGTCGATCGGGGTGCCCTCGATCATCCGCTCGGCGAACCGGACGACGGCAGGATCGACGTCCCGGGACGCGAAGGAGTACCGCTTGATGATCCCGGCGAACAGGTCGGCGGTGGCCCGGCGCCCCTTCTCCACCAGGTCGGCCCGCTGCCCCAGCGCCTTGAGTACGCCCGGGAGCACCCGCCGTACGGCGTTGACGCCCGCGACGGGCAGCCCGAAGTTGACCTCGCCGAGGCGTCCGGACGACGTGCCGACCAGGGCCACCGCGACCACCCGGTCGCGGATCAGTTCGGGGCACTGGTCGGCGAGTGCCATGACGGTCATCCCGCCCATGGAGTGTCCGACGAGCACGATCGGCCCCTCCGGCACGGCCGCGTCGATGACGGCCTTCAGGTCCTGCCCGAGCTGATCGATGTCGACCGGCACCCCGTCCCGCACCTGCCGCATGCCCCGCCCGGACCGCCCGTGGCTGCGCTGGTCCCAGTGCACGGTCCGTACGACACCCCGCAGGGCCGCGCGCTGGAAGTGCCAGGAGTCCTGGCTGAGGCAGTAGCCGTGGCTGAAGACGACGGTGACGGGAGCCGGGGCCTTGCGCCCGAACAGCCGGCGCCGGCGCGGTGACAGGGCGGGCGCGGCCTCCGGGTCGACGTCGTCGACCTCGTAGTACAGCTCGGTGCCGTCGTCGGCGTACGCCTTGCCCGGAGTGCCACGCAGGGAGCCGTACGGCCCGGTCGAGTCGAGGGCGAGCCTCGCCCGCTGCCGCATCCCGCGTCCGACGGTGAGGCGCTCCACGGCCACCCCCGCCGCGGCACCCGCGGCGATCACGCCTATCGCGGCGCCGGCGATCCCGGTCGCCCGGCGCCAGCCGGCGCCCGCCCCCGTCGCGGAGGCGAGGGCCACCGAGGCGGCGGCCTCTACGACGGCCTCCGCACTGCTCTCGCTCACGTACCGCTCCTGTTCGCTGGGTCGGGTGACAGTCTGGTGATACCGGTGTCGCGGGACTCGCTGTACTGACGCGCACTGTGCGGTTACCCCGCTTGTTCCTCATTCACGTAGACGCGGGGAACGCGCGTTCCGATGCGGGTCACGATTTCGTACGCGATGGTGCCCGCGGCCTGCGCCCAGTCCTCGGCGGTGGGTTCGCCCGCGTCGCCGGGCCCGAAGAGCACGGCCCGGGTGCCGGTGGGCGGCTCGTCGCCGCCGAGGTCCACGACGAACTGGTCCATCGCGATCCGCCCGGCGACCGTGCGCCACTTGCCGTCGACCAGCACCGGTCCGGCACCGGAGGCGTGGCGCGGGATGCCGTCCGCGTAGCCGACGGGCACCAGGCCGAGGGTGGTTTCGCCGGGGGTGACGTAGTGATGGCCGTAACTGACGCCATGGCCGCCCGGAACGCGCTTGACCAGCGCGAGCGACGCCGACAGCGTCATCACCGGGCGCAGTCCGAAGTCGGCGGGGTCACCGATCTCGGGGCTGGGCGAGATGCCGTAGGTCGCGATGCCGGTGCGGACGAGATCGAAGTGGCTCTCCGGAAGGGTGAGCGTGGCGGGCGAGTTGGCGATGTGCCGCACCTCGGGGCGCACGCCCTGGCCCTCGGCGTAGGCCAGCATCTCCCGGAAGAGGGTGAGCTGGGCGGTGATGGAGGGGTGCCCGGGCTCGTCGGCGCAGGCGAAGTGCGACCAGAGCCCGGTGACGCGCAGAAGTCCTTCGGCCTCCGCGCGCAGGGCCTCGGCGACCAGCTCGGCCCAGTCCTCGCCGGGCTGGCAGCCGCCCCGCCCGAGGCCGGTATCGGCCTTGAGCTGCACGCGCGCGGGGACGCCGGCCTCGCGGGCCGCCGCGACGAGCTCCCGCAGCGCCCACATCCCGCTGACGGACACGTCGAGGTCGGCCTCGATCGCCTCCCGCCAGGGGCCGCCGGGCGTCCACAGCCAGCACATGATCCGCCCCGGCAGCCCCGCCTTCCGCAGCGCCAGAGCCTCCTCCGGCGTGGCGGTCCCGAGCCATCGCGCCCCCGCCTCGACCGCGGCGCGGGCACAGGGCACCGCGCCGTGGCCGTACGCGTCGGACTTGACCACGGCCATGAGGGCGGCACCCGACGCGCGGGCGCGCAGGGTCCGCACATTGGCCCGCAGCGCGGCCAGGTCGATCTCGGCGCGGGCGCGCAGCGGTGCGGTCGGGGCGGTTGCTGTCTCGTTCATGGCGCCCCCAGTGTCTCAGAGGCGACTGACACCGCCGATGAGCACGTCCCGGAACGCACCCAGGACGCACCCAGGACGCACCCACGCGCGCGTGCGCGGGTGTTTCAGAGGATCAGACCGTGCCGGGCCAGGTACTTCACCGGGTCGATGTCGGAGCCGTACGGGCGCCGGGCGCGCACCTCGAAGTGCAGGTGCGGGCCGGTGGCGCGCCCGGTGGCGCCGCTGCTCCCGAGCCGGGTGCCGGCCTTGACCTTGGCGCCGCGCGCGACCGAGATGCGCGAGAGATGGCCGTAGACGACGTACCGGGAGTCGCTCAGCTTGAGCGTCACGGCCTTTCCGTACGACCCCGACCAGCTGGCCAGGACGACGACGCCAGTACTGACCGCGTAAACCGGGGTTCCGGTGGGCACAGCAAGATCCACTCCGGTGTGGTATCCGGCCAGCCAGTTCCCCCGCACTCCGTACCGCATCGTCACCCTGACCCGCTTTCGGATGGGGCGACTCCACTTGGCCGGTGCGAGGGAGCGGTCGCTGACCTCGACATCCTCGGCGGCCGCCAGCAGCTCCTCGTATTCATCGTCGTAGTCGCTGCCGCAGTTACCGCCGGGCTCTTCCTCCAAGGGTTCCGGGTGGTCCCCTCGGAAACCGAGAACGGGACTCCCCAGAACGACTGCCGCTCCTCCCAGCAATTCACGCCGGGTGGTGCCGCGTATATTTGGCTCATCCATGCGGCCAGCGAAACATCGCCCTTTCGGCTCCGCATATTCGGCCGACCGGTATTGGTCCCATCAGGTAGTAGTTCGCGGCCGGTCGTCCGTTTGCCGGACCCGTGCTGGCGCGTTCTCCCGCTGACTGGCCATCATGCGTTCCTGCCGTGCGTCACGCGTCCGCCACGTCCTGCGCCCCGTCCGCCGCGAACCGACCGGCCAGGCCGTGCAGATACGCGCCCACACTGCCCGCGTCCGTCCGCCGGACCGTGGTCGCGCGTTCCCCCACCGCCTGGCCATCGCGTCACGCGTCCGTCACGTCCCTCCAGGCCACCGGCACCGCCTCCGCCACGTCGTGCGCCCCCACCGGCGCCCCGTCCGCCGCGAACCGACCGGCCAGGCCGTGCAGATACGCGCCCACGCTGCTGGCGTCCGTCCGGCGGACCGTGGTCGCGCGTTCTCCCGCTGTCCGGCCATCATGCGTTCCTGCCGTGCGTCACGCGTCCGTCACGTCCTGCGCCCCGTCCGCCGCGAACCGACCGGCCAGGCCGCGCAGATACGCGCCCCGCGCTGTCGGCGTCCGTCCGGCGGACCGTGGTCGCGCGTTCCCCCACCGCCTGGCCATCGCGTCACGCGTCCGTCACGTCCCTCCAGGCCACCGGCACCGCCTCCGCCACGTCGTGCGCCCCCACCGGCGCCCCGTCCGCCGCGAACCGAGCGGCCAGGCCGTGCAGATACGCGCCCACGCTGCCGGCGTCCAGAGCGCTCAGCCCGGACGCGAGCAGGGACCCCGCGAGACCGGACAGGACGTCCCCGCTGCCTGCTGTGGCCAGCCATGCCGTCCCGGTCGGGTTCACGCGTACGGCCCCGCCGCCGGCGTCGGCGACCAGCGTGGTCGACCCCTTGAGCAGCACGGTCGCGTCATAACGCCCGGCGAGTTCCCGCGCGGAGGCCAGCCGGGCCCCCTCGACCTCCTCACGCGGCACCCCGAGGAGCGCGGCGGCCTCCCCGGCGTGCGGGGTCATGAGGGTGGCCGCGGTACGCGCGCGTACGGCGTCCCGGTCGGCGAGCCGCAGCCCGTCCGCGTCGATGAGCACCGGCACGTCCGACGCCAGCACCTCCGCGACGGCCGACGCGTCGTCACCGGCCCCCGGTCCGACGACCCACGCCTGCACCCGCCCGGCGTGCTTGGGCCCCCGGTCGGAGACGAGCGTCTCGGGGAAGCGGGCGATCACGGCGTCCGCGGCGGGCCCGACGTACCGCACGGCCCCGGCGCCGCCCCGCAGCGCCCCGTACACGGCGAGCACGGCGGCTCCCGGATACCGCGCGGACCCGGCGGCGATCCCGACGACGCCTCGCCGGTACTTGTCGCTCTCACCGCCGGGCACGGGCAACAGCCGCCGTACGTCGGCGTGTTGGAGGGCCTCCAGCTCGGCCTCCTGCGGGAGGGCGAGCCCGATGTCGACGAGCCGCACCGACCCGGCGTACTCCCGCGCGGGATCGATCAGCAGTCCCGGCTTGTGCGTCCCGAACGTGACGGTCAGGTCGGCCCGCACGGCCGCGCCGCGCACCTCCCCGGTGTCGGCGTCGACCCCGCTCGGCAGGTCCACGGCGACCACGGCGGCGCGGGCACGGTCGGCGACCTCGGCCAGCCGGGCGGCGTCGGGCCGCAGCCCGCCCTTTCCGCCGATGCCGACGATCCCGTCGAGGAGGAGGTCGGCCTGCTCGATGAGCCGCTCGGCGCCGTCGGCCCCCACGGCCCGCCCTCCGGCCCGCCGCAGTGCGGACAGCCCCGCGGAGTGGGCGCGTTCGGGTGCGAGCAGCACGGCGGTGACCCCGGCGCCCCGGCGCGCGAGGCGGGCCCCGGCGTACAGGGCGTCGCCGCCGTTGTCCCCGCTGCCGACGAGCAGCACGACCCGGCGGCCGTACACCCGCCCCAGCAGATCCGCGCAGGCGGCGGCGAGCCCGGCGGCCGCCCGTTGCATCAGCGCGCCCTCCGGCAGCCGTGCCATGAGCTCCCGCTCGGCGGCCCTGACGGTCTCCACGTTGTACGCAGTACGCATGGGTCGAGTCTTGCAGGCGCAACCGGCTCAGGGAGCAGCCCTGCCGCTGAGGACCGCCATGCCCGGCAGTGTCAGCCCACCACGCCTGTGGCATAGAGCAGCCCGAGGACGGCCAGGACCGTCCCGATCAGGCGGAAAGCAAGCGCGTTGGACGCTCCGAACCGCCCGTTGGACCGGCCACCGAGCGTGGTCGCCATACGCGGGCCCATGAACGCGATGATCAGCCCGAAGAGAGCGATGAGGACACCCACGACGACGTTCATGTCGGCTCTCCCCACTCAGCGACGACGTTTGGCATACATGATGCCGACGAAGATCGCGGCCGCGATGAACAGGCCGATAGCCAGGTAAGGAGACCACGAGGGGCCGTCCGGCCGGTCGTTGGCGAGGCTGATGAACGCAGGCATGGACGGTCTCCCCGTGGCGTGTCAGAAGGTGTGGTCGGCAGGGCCGGAGTACATGCCGGGTGCCCGGGATCGCAGACGAGTTGGCCCGCCATGCCCCTGAAGGCACTTTGCATACGGGCCGGAATCAGACCCACCTCTTCGTGGGGAAATACCAGGACGAAAGCACCCCGTCGGTCCACGCAGAGGTGAGGAACGATCAGTTCCGGCCGACAGAGGTCCGCAAGGTTGTCCGAAAGCGCATTCTCGGCCAGACCGGGCAGGAAAATGGGGCCCGAGACGATCACTTTCGGCCAGATTCATTCCCGTTCCCTACTGGACACGTAAGCGCTCACCAGGCACCATCACGCACTTGTGGGCATATGCCCGGACCTGAGGGCGTCTCAGACGTCACGGCCGCCCCGTCTCAACCCTGTGCGGAACGCTCCACAAACCGCACACTGAGGGCGTTTCGGCGAGCGCAGCCGCATCCGCGGCCGTCGCCCATCCCGTGGAGGACGTTCCCGCGATGACCGACCCGGACAGACCCGTCGGATCCCTCACCCTGGCTGTCCGCCGGGCCGGACGCCTGCTGTGCTGGAGCCTGGCCACCGCCATGGCCACGGCCGCCGTCGACATCACCGCCTCGCCGCACACCGGCTGGTGGCACACCCTCTGGCCGCTGCCCTGGTACCTCACCTGCGCGTCGGCCGCCGCCTGGGCCGCCCTGCGCGCTCGCGAGAAGTCGACCGGCGGCGGGCGCCGCGACCCCCTGAGCGAACAGGACGTCCGCACGGACTGGGACCAGGCCGCCTGAGAGCCGACGCGGGGCGTCGATGGTCACCCCTCCGCGATCACCACGGCCGATGCGATCCCGGCGTCATGACTGAGCGACACGTGCCACGAACGCACCCCGAGAACGGCGGCCCGCGCGGCGACGGTCCCGGTGACCCGCAGCCGAGGCTGCCCGCTCTCCTCGACGTACACCTCGGCATCGGTCCAGTACAGCCCCGCCGGAGCGCCGAGCGCCTTGGCCAGCGCCTCCTTCGCGGCGAACCGGGCGGCGAGCGAGGCGACCCCCCGCCGCTCCCCGCTGGGCAGCGTCAACTCACTGTCCAGGAACAGCCGCCGGGCCATGCCCGGCGTACGCTCCAGCGACGCCGCGAACCGCTCGATCTCGGCTACGTCGATACCGACCCCGATGATGCTCATCCGCGCACTTTACGATCCGCCCGGCCCTCTGGGCTCGGCTCCCGGCGGGTGATGCACTCGCGGCACCACGCCACGCCCACACATGACGTTCCAGACACGACCTGTGTGCAACACGTGCAGAAATAGTGCAGTTGATGATAGGAAAAACCGCTCGGTCGTTACTTTTGCCCCGCACCTGTGACCGCTCCAGGAGCGAACACTGGAGGAGGTCCTGGTTTGTCCGGGTTTCCCTTGCCTGTACGCCGTGGCCGCCACCGCGACCGACGACACAGACGTCTGTTGGCCTTGGCGGCCGTGGCCGCAGCTGCGCTGATCGGCACGACGGTCGGTCTGCTGATGCCGTCGGCCCAGGCCGACCAGACCACCCAGGGCGTGGACAACCTGCGCACCAACTGGGACCAGGACGAAGCCACTCTCTCCCCGGCGACCGTCCAGTCCTCCGCCTTCGGCCGGCTCTTCGCCACCAAACTGAACGGGCAGATATACGCCCAGCCGCTGGTGCTCGGCGACCAGGTGATCGCCGTCACCGAGAGCAACACCCTGTACGGCCTCGACCGCACCACCGGCGCGATCGAGTGGAGCAAGAACTACGGACCCTCGTGGCCTGCGTCGGCGATCGGCTGCGGTGACCTGGTCCCCGACATCGGCGCGACCGCGACGCCCGTCTACGACCCCGCCACCAACTCCCTCTACTTCACCACCAAGGTCGACGACGGCACCTCCACCCACCGCCACCCCAAGTGGCTGATGCACGCGGTGGACCCGGCCTCCGGGGCCGAGCGCTCCGGGTGGCCGGTCACCATCGCCGGCAGCCCCGTCAACGACCCGAGCGCCACCTTCGACGCCTACTACGAACAGCAGCGCCCCGGCCTGCTGCTGATGAACGGCGTCGTCTACGCGGGCTTCGGCGCCCACTGCGACGCATGGCCGTACCGCGGCTATGTGGTCGGCGTGAGCACCACCGGGCACAGCATCACCTCGATGTGGGCCACGGCTACCGGTGCCGGCATCGGGGGCGCCGGCATCTGGCAGGCAGGCGGCGGACTGGTCTCGGACGGGTCCGGCCGGATCTTCTTCAGCACCGGGAACGGCATCAGCCCGGCGCCCGGCCCGGGCAAGACCGTTCAGGGAACCCTGGCCGAGTCCGTCGTACGCCTCCAGGTCGGCGCCGACAACAGCCTCAGTACGGCCGACTTCTTCAGCCCCAGCAACGCCGCCACCCTGGACCTCAACGACCAGGACATCTCCTCGGGCGCCCCGATGGCCCTGCCGGACGGCTTCGGCACCGCCGAGCACCCGCATCTGCTGGTCCAGCAGGGCAAGGACGGGCGGGTGTTCCTGCTCGACCGCGACAACCTCGGCGGCATGGGCCAGGGCCCCCAGGGCGGCGACGCCGCGGTGAGCGTGTCCGGCCCGTACCAGGGCATGTGGGGTCACCCCGCGTTCTGGGGCGGCGACGGCGGCTACGTCTACGTCGTCGGCAACCAGGGTCCGCTGCGCGCCCTCAAGTACGGCGTGCGCAACGGCGGTACGCCCACGCTCACCCTCACCGGCCAGAGCCAGGACACCTTCGGCTACACCAGCGGCTCACCCCTGGTCACCTCCGACGGCACGGACGAGTCCAGCGCCCTGGTGTGGATGACCTCGGCGAGCAACGCCTCGGGGGCCGACGGCACCCTGCGCGCCTACAGCCCCACCCCCGACGGCAACGGCCGCCTCCAGCTGCTGTGGTCGGCACCGATCGGCACCGCGACGAAGTTCAGCACACCGACCGCCGAGAGCGGCAAGGTGTACGTCGGCACCCGGGACGGTGTGCTCTACGGCTTCGGCAGCCCCGCCAGAACCGCCCTGACCGCGGCCTCGCTGGACTTCGGCCAGGTCGGCGTGGGCGGCAGCGGTTCGGCCGACATGAAGCTGACCGCCACGCAGGACGTCAGCATCACCGGACTCAAGGCCTCCGGGGCGTTCTCGGTCGACCCGTCCGTCGTACCCACCCCCGATCAGCCCACCCCGCTGGCGGCGGACGCCACCCTCGACGTTCCGATCAGCTTCGCCCCCACCACCACCGGCGGCGTCAACGGCACACTGACCGCGAACCTGTCGGACGGCCAGAAGCTGGTCTTCGCCCTCCACGGCATCGGCACCAAGCCGGGCTTCGGGGCGGCGCCCGCCGCCCTGGACTTCGGCGCGGTGCCCACCGGCAGCACCTCGACGCTGAACCTCCAGGTCACCAACACCGGTACCGCGCCGGAGACCATCACCTCCGTCGACGCGCCCGGCGGCGCCTTCTCCGCCTCGGGTCTGCCGAGCACGGGGACGGTCGTACCGGCCGGTGGCTCGTTCGTGCTCTCGGTCACCTACACGCCGGCCGGCGCCCAGGTCGACAGCGACGCGCTCGTGGTCAGCAGCAGCGGCGGAGGCGCCGCCCACACCCTGAGCGTGCCGGTCAGCGCGACGGCCATCACCGGGCAGGGGCACCTGGAGTTCTCCGCGAGCTCGCTGGACTTCGGCCAGGTCCCCATCGGCAGCTCGAAGTCGCTGTCGTTCACCCTCACCAACACCGGCAACATCCCGGTGACGGTGACCAAGGCCAAGGCGCCGACCGGTGACTTCAACAGCCCGGTTCAGCTGTCGGAGGGCCTCGTCATCGGTCCCGAGCAGACCGCGGTGCAGAGCGTGACGTTCACTCCGCGTTCGGCCGCGGACCTGAGCGCCTCCTACGAGGTCACCGGCACCGGGACCGACACCAACGGCAACGCACAGGGCGCCATGTACGTACAGGTCAAGGGCACCGGTACCGGCACGGCCACGAGCACGTCGACCGCCGACGGACTGTGGCAGACCAACGGCTCGGCGGTGCAGGCCGACGGCGGCGGCGTCCAGCTGACCCCGGCCACCAGCAACCAGGCGGGTTCGGCGGTCTACACCAAGCCGTTGCGCACGGACGGTCTGCGGGCCACCTTCACCACCAAGTTGGGCCCCGGCACCGGCGGGAAGGGAATGACGCTCGCTCTCCTCGACCCGGCCCAGAACTCCGCCTCGGCGTTGGGCGGGTCCGGTGACAGCCTGGGCATCGCGGGGCGGCCCGGCACGGTGATAGCGCTCGGCACCGGCTGGAACCAGACGCTGAAGGCACAGAACTTCGTGGGGGTCGGCCGCAGTTCGGCCGGCTCGTCGACGATCAACTACCAGTCGGTGGTCCCGCTCACCACCTCCCTGCGCCAGGGCACGCACCAGGTCGACGTCCAGGTGGCCACCGGCCATGTGTACGTCTGGGTCGACGGGACCCAGGTGGTGGACGCGACACCGACGCTGACCTCCACCGCGCTGCTCGCCTTCTCCGGTGCCAACGCCGACAGCTCCGACGTGCAGACGGTGAGCGGCCCGGTCATCGCCCAGGGGCCGCCGGCGGCCACCTCGCTCCACCTCACCGCCCCGAGCACGGGCGTCCCGGGCCGGGCGCTGACCGTCACCGGCACCCTGACCTCGTCCGCGGCGCTTCCAGCGGGCCAGGTCGCGCACATCACGCGGAACGGGACGGCGCTGCCCGACGTGACCACGCAGGCGGACGGCTCCTTCACCTTCACCGACACCCCGCCGGCGGAGGGCACCTGCACCTACGCCGCGAGTTACGCGGGGGACGTGACACACGGGGCGGCGAGCACGACGAGCCTCGTCCAGGTGTCCAGGCTGACCACCTCGGTCGGTCTGACGGCCCCGGCCACGGCCACCCGCGCACAGAAGCTGACCGTGTCCGGCACGCTCTCGGGTTCGCCCTTCGCCGCCGGCGGGGTCGTCAAGGTGACGAAGACCGACCTCGGCCACACCTCCGGCACCGCCCTCGCCGACGCGCAGGTCGCCGCGGACGGTTCGTTCACCTTCTCGGACACCCCGCAGATCGGCGGCGCCAACACCTACAAGGTGGCCTACGGCGGCGACGTCTCGCACAAGCCGGGCAGCACCAGCGCCACCATCCAGGTCTCCCGGACCGCTACGTCCCTCACCATCGCCACCAACCACACGACGTACGCGTACGGTCAGACCGCGAAGGTCACCGCTCACCTCGGTACGACGTACAACAAGCGCACGGTGGCGATCTACGCCCAGCCGTTCGGCGGCACGTCGGTCCTGGTGAAGTCGGGCACGGTGGACAGCAACGGCAACCTGGTCGGGTCCTACAAACTCACCCGCAACACCACCATCAGCGCGGTGTTCGCCGGCGACTACCGGTACGCCCCGAAAACCGTCGCCCGAACCGCGCAGACCCAGGTACGGGTCTCGGAGACGTTGTCCGGCTATTACACGAACACGCAGTACGGCAGCACTCCCTACCGGGTGTACCACCACACCGCCAAGGAGCAACTGGACGTCACCGTCACCCCCAACAAGGCCGGCCAGTGCCTCCTCTTCCGCGTGCAGCGCTACTACAGCGGCGCCTGGCACACGCAGACCACCACTCCCTGCGCGGCCCTGAGTTCCACCAGCACCGGCCGCCATAAGATGTCGCTGACCAGCTCCGTGGGCAGCAGGTTCCGCATCGCCGCGGAGTACGTCCACAGCAGCAGGGACAACACCAACCTCAGCACCTGGGGCGCCTGGCAGTACTTCACCGTCAGGCAATGAGACCGCTCACCGTGGAGTTCAAGTTGCCTGGCACAGCCACCCGATACCTCTATCTCGTCCGGCACGGCGAGGCGTTGCCCGACGAGAGCGGGCTGACCCTGGCCGGCCGCCAGCAGGCCACCCTGCTCGGCCGGCGCCTCCAGGACGTCCCCTTCACGGCCGTGCACCACGGTCCACTGCCACGAGCGGCACAGACCGCCCGCCTGATCCACGACCAGCTCAAGGACGTCCCCCTGCTCGTGTCGGAAGTCGCGGGCGACTACGTGCCCCACTTCCCCCGGCGAGACGAACTCCCCGCCGAATCCGCCGACTTGTACCTCCGCTTCCTCGCCGACACCACCGACGAGGAGCGGAAGCAGGGCGCCGCGCTGGCCCGCCAGGCACTCGACCTGTTCACCGGACCGGTGGACGGCGAGGAGGACCGGCACGAGCTGGTCGTCACCCACAACTTCCTCGTCGCCTGGCTCGTCCGGCACGCCATGTACGCACCCGAGTGGCGCTGGCTCGGCCTCAACCACGCCAACGCGGCGCTCACGGTCATCCGTTACGCGCCCGGCCGAGCGGCCTCCGTCCTCGTCTCCAACGACATGCGGCACCTGCCCACCGAACTGCGCTGGACGGGCTTCCCTCCCGAGGAGCACATCTGAACGCACCCTCAGGCCGCGGCCAGCTCACACCACACCAACTTCCCCCGATTGCCATGCCTGGCCAACGGCTGCCACCCCCAGAGATCCGCACAGGCCGCGACCAGGGCCAGCCCCCGCCCGTTTTCCTCCAGCAGATCGAACTCCCCTGGCGGCTCTGGAGGTTGGGGATCGGCGTCCCACGCCCCGATCCGCAACACCCCCGCCGCCCACCGCACCCGCAGCGCGCCGGGCCCCTTGGTGTGCCGTACGGCGTTCGACACCAACTCCGCCGCGAGGAGCTCCGCGGTGTCGGTCAGGCGGATCAGGCCGTGCATCGTGAGGATGAGGCGGAGGGTGCGGCGGGCGACGGTGACGGCTCGGAGGTCGTTCGGGATGTAGAGGGTGTACTCCCAGGGTTGACTTTCGGACATGCGTCAACTCCGTTTCGGTGGTGGGTGGTTGGGCGCGGTGGCAGTGCCGCGGCCGTCACGGCAGGACGGAGCGGTGCGCTTCCGCAGCGTGTGCGTTGCGTCACCGACGGTAGGGCTAACATGTGGACCGGAGCAAGCGGATCACGTGAGCCGCCCCCGAACGAGGAGCAACCCATGGTCCTGAGGCGCGAACCCACCGCACGCCAGGTGCGGCTGGGGACCGAACTGCGCAGACTCCGCGAGGCGGCAGGACTCACCGCTATCGAGGCCGCAGCACTACTCGGGGCGAACCGCGCCCAGATGAGCCACATCGAATCCGGGCTCGCAGGCGTGAGCGAGGATCGTCTACGTCGCCTCGCGAGCCACTACGCCTGTACGGACAAGGAGTTCATCGAAGCGTTGGTCGCGATGGCGACCGACCGGACCCGTGGCTGGTGGGAGAAGTATCGAGGCCTGTTGCCCACGTCTTTCCTGGACCTGTCCGAGCTGGAGCACCATGCCCGGTTCCAGCACCACGTTGCCGTCCTGTACGTGCCGGGCCTGCTGCAGACGGAGGACTACGCCCGTGCCGTCTTCTCGGACAGGCTGCCCGAACTCACCTATGACGAGATCGAGGTGCGCATCCAGCACCGAAAGGCACGCCAGCAGATCACCATCCCGTACAGAGCGGTGATCCATGAGGCCGCGCTTCGGATCAGAGTCAGCGACCGCACCGCCTCGAAGGCCCAACTCGCCCGGCTCCTTGAGCTGTCCGAGGCGGACCACATCACCTTGCGCGCCATCCCCTTCGACCTGGACGGCTTCGCCAGAGCCTCAAGCACCATGACGTACGTGGGCGGCCCTTTGCCCAAGCTGGACACGGTGGTACGGGACACGCCCCATGGCTCAATCTTTGTCGACGCCGAGGCTCAGCTCCGCACTTATCGAACGCGCTTCCATAAGGTGGAGGCCGTATCACTCGAACCGGACCATACCCGTGACTTCATCCACCGGCTGGCAGAGGAGTTGTGAGGGACCCCATGGACAACTGGCGGAAGTCGTCCCACTCCGGCGGCGGCGACGGTAACGAATGCGTCGAGATAGCCAACTCCCCCACCCATGTATCCATCCGTGACTCCAAGGCCCCTGCCAGGGCCACCCTCACCCTCCCCACCCTCACCTTCACCACCTTCCTCAACGCCCTCAAGCGCACCTCAGAAACCCAGTAACCCCGCGTAACCCCTCCTGCTAGCCTGCGCAGCACCGCGTATCGACCAGGCCAGGGGGACCGTCGTATGGGCGAAAGCGAAAGTACTGCCGGCGGGGCCAGACCACTGGTGACCGACCCGTTCGACGCCGTGCCCGAACTCGCCCCGCTCCGCACCGCCGCGTGGGACGGGGACTGGGCGGCCACGCAGGCATTCTTCGAGAAGATCACCTCCCCCGCCGACGTCTCCTTCGCGGCAGCGCTCCTCGCCGGTGTCGACCGGACCGAGTGGTACCTGGAGAAGGCGGCGAAAGCACAACCCGCCGACCCCCTCCCCCGCACCCTCCTCGCCGAGCGGTACATCCACCTCGGCTGGCGTGCCCGCGGCCGGGGTCTCGGCAAGGATGTCTCGTGGGACCAGGCCGAGTTGTTCCACGACTGGCTGCGCAAGGCGGAGTTGCTGCTGATCGAGGTGTGCGCGGAGCAGCCGGCGTACGTCCCGGCGTGGACCGCCCGGCTGGCGACGGCCCGCGGGCTGGTGCTGGGGCAGTCCGAGGCCCGGCGGCGCTACGACCGGCTGGCGGAGCAGCACCCGCACCACGTTCGCGCGCAGTCGCACCTGCTGCAGCAGCTGTGCCCCAAGTGGGGCGGTTCGTGGGAGGCCGCGCACGGCTTCGCCCAGGAGTGCGCGAGCGCCGCGCCCGAGGGGTCGCACTCCGCCGTCCTGGTCGCCGAGGCCCACATCGAGCACTGCGCCGAGCTGGCCGGTGCCCAGGCCAGGGAGTACTTGCGGAACGTGTCCGTCCGCGACGAACTGCGCCGCGCCGCCCACGCCTCCGTCCTGCACCCCGACCACCACCGCGACTGGCACTGGACCGACAGCCACAGCACCTTCGCCCTGGCCTTCTCCCTCGGCGGCCATCTCGGCGACGCCGCCCGGCACTTCGCCGCCCTGGGCGACACGGTGTCCGAGTCCTTCTGGCGGAACGTGCCCGACTGGAAGACCCGGTTCACGGAGTACCGCACCGCCGCGTCGGCGACGCTCTGAGGAAGACGACACCCGACATGACCACGCACGAGCACCCGACCGCCCCGGAACTCGACGCCCGCCCGGAACTCGACGCCCTCGACGGCCTCGTCCGCCACACCACCGTCCACGGCGTCCCCACCCTCTTCGCCCCGCGCCCCGGCGAGATCACCGCCGGTCTCGCCTTCCGCGTGGGCCACGCCGACGAGACCCTGCCCACCTCCGGAATCACCCATCTCGTCGAACACCTCGCCCTGTACCACCTGGGCCTGTCCGACCTGCACTACAACGGCGCCACCGCCGACACCTACACCCTCTTCCACGTCACGGGCGACGAGGACGAGGTCGTCACGTACCTCAACAGCGTCTGCGCGGCCCTGCGCGATCTCCCGATGGAGCGACTGGAGACGGAGAAGGAGATACTGCGCACGGAGGCGGGCAGCCGCGGGAAAGGCCCCCTCTCCCAGATGCCGCTGTGGCGTTACGGCGCCCAGGGCTACGGCCTGTCCAGCTACGACGAACTCGGCACCCGGAGCCTGACGGCCGACCAGGTGCGCCACTGGGCCGAGACCCGCTTCACCCGGGACAACGCCGTGCTGTTCCTCACCGCGGACCGCGTTCCGGCCGGCCTGGACCTCACCCTGCCCGCTGGCCGCCGCTTCCCCACACCCGCCCCGTCCAGCGCGCTCCCCGTCACGCCCGCCTGTCTCCGCGGCGAGGACGGTCACCTCGTCTTCACCTCCGTCGTGCGCCGCTCCACCGCGGCCGCCGTGTTCGCCGAGGTGCTGGGCCGCGCACTGTTCCAGGACCTGCGCCAGAAGGGCGGCTACTCCTACTCGGCGGAGGCCGACTACTCCTCGCGCGACGCCGAGTTCGCCACCCTCACCGCGTACGCCGACGCGCTGCCGCAGAAGCAGGACGCGGCGGTCGGCGGGTTCGTCGACGCCTTCGCCCGGCTGCGCGCGGGCCGGATCGAGCAGGCCGAACTGGACTCCGCGCGCGGCAAGTTGCTCAAGCGCTACGACGTCCCCGACCTCGGCGCGACCCTGCTTCCGTCGTACGCGCTCAGTCTGTTGACCGGGCACCGGATACAGAGCCCCGAGCAGCTCAGGGAAGACCTGGAGGCGGTCGACGTGGAAGATCTGCGCGCGGTCGCCCGCGAGGCGTGGGACGGCGGCCTGCTCCAGGTACCGGCCCGGGACGCCGGCTGGGCGGGCCTCACCCACGCCCCGCGCTTCTCGGCGTCCGGTGTCTCCGGCACCCTGCACCCGTCCCTGGAGGACGACGACGTCACCCTGATCATCGGGGAGGCGGGCGTGACGCTGTCGACGCCGGGCGGCCTGGTCACCGTGCGGTACGACGCCTGCGCCGCGATGACCACCCGCCCCGACGGGGCCCGGAGCCTGACCGGCCTCGACGGCTTCGGTGTGGCCGTGGAGCCGACCCTGTTCGGCGACGTCACGGCCGAGCGGATCGCCGTACTGGACAGGGCCGTTCCCGCGGCAGCGATCGTTCCCCTCCCGGCCCGCCCGGCTGAGGTGATCCCCCAGCCGCGCGAACGGACGGCCCCGGCCCCGACCGACGGACGGAAGGAGCCCGAAGGCCGGGAGCCGGTCGGACGCGTGACGGGCCACTTCCTCCTCGTGACCGCGCTGGCCACGCTGTGGCCCGTCCTCCTCGTCGCCCTTGTCGTCAACGGGATCAAGGACTCGTCCCCGATGGGACTCGCCGCGATCGCCGGGTTCGCGCTGGAGTTCCTGCTGATCCGCGCGGCGCGCAACCTGTACCGGACCGGGCAGCCGACTACTCCACAGTGACCGACTTCGCCAGGTTCCGGGGCTGGTCCACCTCGTTCCCGCGAGCCGTCGCCAGCTCACACGCGAACACCTGCAACGGCACGGTCGCCACCAGCGGCTGAAGCAGCGTCGGCGTGGCCGGGATCCGGATCAGGTGGTCGGCGTACGGCGCCACCGCCTCGTCCCCCTCCTCCGCGATCACGATGGTCCGCGCGCCCCGGGCCCGGATCTCCTGGATGTTGGACACGATCTTGTCGTGGATCACCGACCGCCCCCGGGGCGACGGTACGACCACCACGACCGGCAGGTCCTCCTCGATCAGCGCGATGGGCCCGTGCTTCAGCTCGCCCGCCGCGAAGCCCTCGGCGTGCATGTAGGCGAGTTCCTTCAGCTTCAGCGCGCCTTCGAGGGCGACCGGGTAGCCGACGTGACGGCCGAGGAACAGCACGGTGTCCTTGTCCGCCAGCGACCGCGCCAGCGCCCGTACCGGCTCCATGGTCTCGAGGACGCGCTCGACCTCGCCGGAGATGTGCGACAGGTCCCGGATCACGGCGGTGATCTCGTCGCCCCACTTGGTCCCGCGCACCTGCCCCAGGTACAGCGCCACCAGGTAGCACGCCACGAGCTGCGTGAGGAACGCCTTCGTCGACGCGACGGCCACCTCGGGCCCCGCGTGCGTGTACAGCACCGCGTCGGACTCCCGCGGGATCGTCGACCCGTTGGTGTTGCAGATCGCCAGCACCCTGGAACCCTGCTCGCGGGCGTGCCGCAGCGCCATGAGCGTGTCCATGGTCTCCCCGGACTGGGAGATGGCGATCACGAGGGACCGGGGGCCCAGGATCGGGTCCCGGTAGCGGAACTCGCTCGCCAGCTCCACCTCGCAGGGGATACGGGTCCAGTGCTCGATGGCGTACTTGGCGATCATCCCCGCGTGGAAGGCCGTACCGCAGGCCACGATGACGACCTTGTCGATCTCCCGCAGTTCGGCGTCGGAGATCCGGACCTCGTCCAGCGTCAGGGAGCCGGCCGCGTCGATACGGCCGAGCAGTGTGTCGGCGACCGCCTTCGGCTGCTCGGCGATCTCCTTGAGCATGAAGTAGTCGTAGCCGCCCTTCTCGGCGGCGGAGGCGTCCCAGTCGACATGGAACGAGCGGACGTCGGCCGGGCGCCCGTCGAAGCCGGTGACGGTCACCCCGTCCCTGCGCAGCTCCACGACCTGGTCCTGACCGAGCTCGATCGCGGAGCGGGTGTGGGCGATGAAGGCCGCCACGTCCGAGGCCAGGAACGCCTCCCCCTCCCCCACGCCCACCACCAGCGGCGAGTTCCGGCGGGCGCCCACGACGACGTCCGGCTCGTCCGCGTGGACGGCCACCAGCGTGAACGCCCCCTCCAGCCGCCGGCACACCAGCCGCATGGCCTCCGCGAGGTCGGCGGTCGCGGAGAACTCCTCGGCGAGCAGATGCGCGACGACCTCGGTGTCGGTCTCGGACGCCAGCTCGTGGCCCCGCTCCTCCAACTCGGCCCGCAGCGCGGCGAAGTTCTCGATGATCCCGTTGTGGACGACCGAGACCCGGCCCGCGTTGTCCAGATGAGGGTGCGCGTTGACGTCCGTCGGCCCACCGTGCGTGGCCCACCGCGTGTGCCCGATGCCGGTGAGCCCCGTCGGCAACGGCCGGTGCACCAGCTCCTTCTCCAGATTGACCAGCTTCCCGGCCTTCTTCGCCGCCGCCAGCCCGCCGTCCGCCAGCACGGCGACGCCCGCCGAGTCGTACCCCCGGTACTCCAGCCGCTTCAGCCCGGCCATCACGACATCAAGCGCCGACTGCGACCCCACGTAACCCACGATTCCGCACATGCGCGGCAGCCTAGGGGGCGAGCGGCACCAGAACACGGCTCTTCGTGCCCGATTCCGGATATTGCGGCAGGGGCGGTATCGGGCCGACTTTGCCCTCGTCACCCCCACGGTCTCACCGCCCCGCGTGACGCACCCCACCCCCCACCCCGTTCAAACTCCGTTAACAATGGACTGTGATCTCTCCGGTCTCCCCGATGCCCCGGAGCGCCCACCGGCACAAGCCGGAGGCGACTCCTTACGTCGATCTCACCCGCTCAGAGTGGAGTGCGCTGCGCGAGAAGACGCCCCTCCCGCTGAACGCCGAAGAGGTCGAGAAGCTGCGCGGCCTCGGTGACGTCATCGACCTCGACGAGGTGCGGGACATCTACCTCCCGCTGTCCCGGCTCCTGAACCTCTACGTCGGCGCCACGGACGGCCTCAGAGGCGCCCTGAACACCTTCCTGGGCGAACAGGGCTCCCAGTCCGGCACCCCGTTCGTCATAGGGGTCGCGGGATCGGTCGCCGTGGGGAAGTCGACCGTCGCCCGTCTCCTCCAGGCCCTCCTCTCCCGCTGGCCCGAGCACCCGCGCGTCGAGCTGGTCACCACCGACGGCTTCCTGCTGCCCACCCGGGAACTGGAGGCCCGCGGGCTCATGTCGCGCAAGGGCTTCCCGGAGTCGTACGACCGTCGCGCGCTGACCCGTTTCGTCGCCGACATCAAGGCGGGCAAGGGCGAGGTCACCGCCCCCGTCTACTCCCACCTGATCTACGACATCGTCCCGGACCAGCGGCTCACCGTGCGCCGCCCCGACATCCTGATCGTCGAGGGCCTCAACGTCCTGCAGCCCGCCCTGCCCGGCACGGACGGCCGCACCCGCGTCGGTCTCGCCGACTACTTCGACTTCAGCGTGTACGTCGACGCGAGCGCCGAGGACATCGAGCGCTGGTACCTCAGCCGGTTCAAGAAGCTCCGGCAGACCGCCTTCCAGAACCCGGACTCGTACTTCAGGAAGTACACGCAGGTCTCGGAGGAGGAGGCCGTCGACTACGCCCGCACCCTCTGGCGCACCATCAACAAGCCCAACCTGGTGGAGAACATCGCCCCCACCCGCGGCCGCGCCACCCTCGTCATCCGCAAGGGCCAGGACCACAAGGTGCGCAAGCTCAGCCTCCGTAAGCTCTAGCAACCGCCGCCTGTTAAAAAGGCGTCATGCTGCATCTGCGCCTGATCACCCCGGCCGAGAAGACCGACGACGTGGTCCGACTGATCGAGAGGACGGTCGGCACCACCCACCTCGTCGTGCTGCCGGGCACCGCCCGCAATCCGGAGGGCGACGTCGTGATGTGTGACGTGGCGCGCGAGGCGGGGGACGAACTCCTCACCGAACTCCAGAGGTTGGGCCTCGACAACACCGGCTCCATCGCGGTCGAGAACATCGACCTGTCCCTGTCGAAACGCGCCGACAAGGCCGAGGCGGAGGCTCCCGGCGAAGGGGCGGACGCGGTCCTGTGGGAGCACCTGACGGAAGCCACGCACGAGGAGTCGACGCTCTCGGCCACCTACCTCGCCTTCATCACCCTGGCCACGATGATCGCGGCCTGCGGTGTGGTGCTCGACAACGCGGTCCTCATCGTGGGCGCGATGGCCGTGGGTCCGGAGTTCGGCCCGCTCGCCGGCATCTCCACCTCGATAGTGCAGCGCGCCCCCCGCCTGGCCCTGCGCTCACTGATCGCGCTCCTGGTGGGCTTCGCCGTGGCCATGGTGGTGACCGTGGGCTTCAGCCTCTTCATGGACGCGCTGGACCTGTTCAGCAAGGACCAGCTGGAGGCCGACCGCCCCCAGACCGGCTTCGTCTACGCCCCCGACGCCTTCTCCTTCATCGTCGCCGTCCTGGCCGGCGCCGCCGGCACCCTCTCCCTGACCTCGGCGAAGTCCGGTGCCCTGGTGGGTGTGGCCATCTCGGTCACCACGGTCCCCGCGGCCGCCAACGCGGCGGTGGCCCTCAGCTACGGCGACACCGAACAGACCTGGGGCTCGACGGAACAACTCCTCCTGAACCTCCTGGGCATCATCCTGGCGGGAACGGTGACCCTGCTGCTCCAGAAGTGGGCCTGGCGGAAACGCACCTGACGCACAGGCCCCACCCGGTACCCAGAAATCAGCCCAGCGCCGACTTCACCGCGTCAGCCGGCCGGCCGCAACCGACCGAGCCTCCGCCGCCCCGAGTTCCCGCTCGGCCTCGGACACCGCCGCGGCGCCCTCAGGGGCGCGGGGAACTGCGCGACCAGCCCCCACGCACCCGCACCCGAAAATCAGCCCAGCGCCGACTTCACCGCATCAGCCAGCCGCCCCGCGACCGACCGAGCCTGATCGATGTCAGCCGCCTCGACCATCACCCGAACCAACGGCTCGGTACCCGACGGCCGCAGCAACACCCGCCCCGTCGCCCCGAGTTCACGCTCGGCCTCAGCCACCGCCGCCGAAAGCTCCCCGGACGTGGCGACCCGCGACCGGTCCACGTCGGGCACGTTGATCAGCACCTGCGGCAGCCGCTCCATCACGGAAGCCAGCTCCTTCAGCGACCGCCCGCTCTCCGCGACGCGAGCCGCCAGCATCAGCCCGGTCAGCGTCCCGTCCCCGGTCGTGGCGTGGTCCAGGATGATGACGTGCCCGGACTGCTCACCGCCGAGGGCGTACCCGTGCTGCTTCATCTCCTCGAGCACATACCGGTCACCGACGGCGGTCTGGACGAGCCGGAGCCCCTCCCGCTCCAGCGCCAGCTTGAACCCCAGGTTCGACATGACCGTCGCGACCACGGTGTCGGACCGCAGCGCCGACCGGTCCCTCATCGCCAGCGCGAGCACGGCCATGATCTGGTCGCCGTCCACCTCCTCACCGGTGTGGTCGACGGCCAGGCACCGGTCCGCGTCCCCGTCGTGCGCGATGCCGAAATCGGCTCCGTGCTCGACGACGGCGGCCTTCAGGAGCCCGAGGTGCGTGGAGCCGCACCCGTCGTTGATGTTGAGCCCGTCCGGCTGGGCGCCGATGGTGATCACCTCGGCGCCGGCCCGGGAGAAGGCCTCCGGCGACACCCGGGCGGCAGCGCCGTGCGCCTCGTCGAGGACGATCTTCAGTCCGTCGAGGCGGTTGGGCAGTACGGCGATCAGATGCGCCACGTACTTGTCGAAGCCCTCGGTGTACTCGCGGACCCGGCCGACGCCACCGCCGGTCGGCCGCTCCCAGGGCTCACCGCCCTTGTGCTCCTCGTAGACGGCCTCGATGCGCTCCTCCAGCGCGTCGTCGAGCTTGTGCCCGCCGCGTGCGAGGAACTTGATGCCGTTGTCGGGCATGGCGTTGTGGCTGGCGGAGAGCATGACACCGAGGTCGGCGCCGAGCACACCGGTGAGATACGCCACCGCCGGCGTGGGCAGCACTCCGACGCGCAGGACGTCCACGCCGGCGCTCGCGAGGCCCGCCACCACGGCGGCCTCCAGGAACTCCCCGGACGCGCGCGGGTCCCGTCCGACCACCGCGGTCGGCCGGTGGCCCTGGAACGAACCCGCCTCGGCCAGCACGTGCGCCGCCGCGACGGAGAGACCGAGCGCCATCTCGGCCGTCAGATCCGCGTTGGCGACACCGCGCACGCCGTCCGTGCCGAAGAGTCGTCCCACTTGTCCTCCTGAGGAAGCGTCAGTTACGGAGATCATCCGATCACATGAGCCTTTGAGCGTCTTGTGCCGTTATACGCCCAGGGCAGTGATAAACGAACGCCCCGGCGGCACTGTGGCGTGCCGCCGGGGCGAACGGACGTACTGCTGACTCGCGGGAACGAGCAGGTACGAGCAGAACAGGCAGCGAAGATTAACGCTTGCTGTACTGCGGAGCCTTACGGGCCTTCTTGAGACCGGCCTTCTTGCGCTCGACCGCACGGTCGTCGCGACGGAGGAAGCCGGCCTTCTTGAGGGCGCCGCGGTTGTTGTCCACGTCGGCCTCGTTCAGCGCGCGGGCGACACCGAGACGGAGCGCACCGGCCTGACCGGAGACACCGCCACCCGCGATGCGGGCGATGACGTCGTAGCGGCCCTCGAGCTCGAGCACCTTGAAGGGCTCGTTGACTTCCTGCTGGTGCACCTTGTTGGGGAAGTAGTCCTCAAGGGTGCGACCGTTGATCTTCCACTTGCCGGTGCCCGGGACGATCCGGACGCGGGCGATGGCGTTCTTGCGACGGCCCAGGCCGGCCGCGGGCTGCGGGTCGCCGAAGCGGCCCGCGAGCGACTCCGAGGTGTACTCGCCCTCGACGGGAACCTCGGACTCGGTGGTGTAGCTGTCGATGTCGACGATCTCTTCGCCCTCGACGGGCGTCTCGACGGTGGTCTCGGCCACGATTCTCCTCAGATTCTGTTCAGTCTTAGGGGGTGGCCGGACTTACTGCGCGACCTGGGTGATCTCGAACGGCACCGGCTGCTGGGCAGCGTGCGGGTGCTGGTCGCCCGAGTAGACCTTCAGCTTGGAGAGCATCTGACGGCCCAGGCTGTTCTTGGGGATCATGCCCTTGATGGCCTTCTCGACGGCCTTCTCGGGGTTCTTGTCGAGGAGCTCGTCGTAGCGGACGGAGCGCAGACCACCCGGGAAGCCGGAGTGGCGGTACGCCATCTTCTGGGTCCGCTTGTTGCCGGACAGGTGAACCTTGTCGGCGTTGATGATGATGACGAAGTCGCCCATGTCCATGTGCGGGGCATAGGTCGGCTTGTGCTTGCCACGGAGGAGGTTCGCGGCAGTGGTAGCCAGACGACCCAGGACGACGTCCTGAGCGTCAATGACGTGCCACTGGCGAGTCACATCGCCGGGCTTAGGGCTGTACGTACGCACTTCGCAGCCTTCTTCTTCAGTGGATGGGTGCTGAGACATGGCATCACTGAAGCGATCGTGCAGCTGGGGACGACAATGGCCGGGGCACTGCCCGTATGCCGCCCACTGGTAACTGCTCCAGGGAACCTAGGTAAAGGTCTCTCGCGTGAGAACGAGCGAGCCAATACACAACGAAGAGGCAGGATACCCGTGGTTCCACGGACGGGTCAAAACGAGGCCCTCACGGCACCTCCGCGGCCGAGATGTGCACCAGTGCCGGAAAGGTCCCGAGGCCAGTCTCCACAGGCCCGACGGCACCTCCCGTCCCCCGTCTAAGATGCGCCCCATGAGCTTTGGGCAGCAGGGTGGACCCCCGTCCCAGTGGGATCCCTGGAAACCGCAGTCACAGCAGCCGTGGAGCAGCGGCGGGGGCGAGCAGACTCCGGACTGGGCCGCGCTCGCCGAGGCCTCCGAGATCCGCAACAGACGGCGTCGGCTGTTCTTCATCGTCGGCGGAGCGCTCGCCACGGTCGGGATAGGCACCGCCGTGGCGATGGCCGTCGTCTCGGCGAACGGCAGCGACGACGAGGCGAACAAGCCGACGTCCTCCGTGTCGTCCGCCGCGATCCCCAGCGCGACCGGGACCGCCCCGTCGTTCGCGCCGACCAGCGCCCCGCCACCGCTGGACCCGAAGGACTTCATCGCCAGCAAGGCCAAGGACACGGCACCGCTCAGCGCCCCGATCCTCTTCCCGGGCACCCAGCTGACCATGGGCTCGACCGTGTACAAGAAGGGCACGACCTCCGACACGAAGAACTGCGCCGCGGCCGACAACGTCCAGGCCAGCCTCGGCAAGATCCTCACCGCCAACAGCTGCACCCAGTTCATGCGCGTCAGCTACACCAAGGACGGCGTCTCGGTGACGGTCGGCGTGGCCGTCTTCGACACCGAGGCCCAGGCGGCGAAGGCGAAGAGCCAGGTCAACACGAAGAAGGACATCGTCAAGTCGCTGTCCGGCGGTGCGGTCAAGGCCTTCTGCAACTCCGCGATCTGCCGCACGACCTCGAACTCCTACGGCCGCTACGCGTACTTCACCATCGCCGGCTTCGCCAGCGGCAAGAACGTCACGGAGAAGGACACCGCGGTCTTCGGCATCGGCGACAACCTGGCCGAGTTCACCTTCCGCCAGATCCACCGCCGCGGCGAGGCTCAGGCTTCCACGGCCGCGAGCGAGTGACCCGGCGCGCCGAGGCGCACCGGGTCCGGTTCGTTCAGGTGGGCTACCGGTTCAGTTCCGCTCCCAGGAGCCGCTCAGGACCGGCTCGGGATACGGCACGACGGGTTCCGGCAGGCTGTCGGCCGTCTCCCGGCTCCCGGCCGTCCTGAAGACCCAGGTGCGGTAGGACCAGAAGCGGAAGAGGGTGGCCACCCCGATGCCGAGGAACTTGCTGACGTTGGTGGCGAGCGTCCCGTCCCAGCCGAGCCCGTAGGTCGTCGCGTAGAGGACCGAGTTCTCGATGACCAGTCCGATCGCGCTGAAGAACAGGAAGAGGGTCAGCTCCTTCCTGCGGCTGTTGCGGTCCTCCTGCTCCCGGTTGCGGTACGCGAAGTAGCGCAGGCCGAGATAGTTGCTCAGGATCGCGACGACCGTGGCCAGGACGCTCGCCCGGACGGTCTGCCAGTCCGTGACGGTCCTGATGAGGTTGAAGACCGCGAGGTTGACCACGAAGCCCGACGCGCCCACCATGCCGAACTTCGCGATCTCGCGGTACAGCTTCCCGCCCCTGGAGGGAAGCGCGTGACGTCCGCTGCTCACCGTGCCGCTCAGCCCCGTCGGTTGCGCAGTCGCAGCCGTACCGGCATCACCGCTGACTCGATCTGCGTCGCGAGGTTCATCTTGGAGACGCCCTCGGTCCGCTCCTCGAAGCGGATCGGGATCTCGACGGCACTGTGCCCGGCCCGGACGGCCTTGAACTTCAGCTCGACCTGGAAGCTGTAGCCGGCACTGTCGAGGGTCGTGAGGTCCACGTCACGCAGAGCGGTGGCCGACCACAGGTTGAAGCCGGCGGTGATGTCCCGGATCTTGGTGCCGAGCACGGTCCGGGCGTATCGGTTGGCGAAACGGGACAGCAGCACACGGTGCCTGCCCCACTCCTCGTCCAGCGAGCCGCCCTCCACGTACCGGCTTCCGACGACCAGGCCCACCCCGGACGCCACGGCCGTACCGAGCATGCGTGGGACCGCTTCCACGGGGTGGCTGCCGTCGGCGTCCATCTGGACGACGTACGCGGCGCCCTCCTCCAGCGCGGCGCTCATGCCGGCGACGTAGGCGCGCCCGAGCCCGTCCTTCTCGGTCCGGTGCAGCACGCTCATCCGCTGCCGTCCGTCCCAGTTGTACTTCTCGGCGAGCTCCTCGGCGATCCGCCCGGTGCCGTCCGGGCTGGAGTCGTCGACGATCTTCAGATGGAGCCCGTCGATCGGCAGGCCGAGGACCAGCTCGGCCATGCGAGGCAGGTTCGGCGCCTCGTTGTACGTCGGCATCACGATGGTGACCGGTACGCCGGGGTGTCTGTCGTAGGCCGTCATTTTCCTTCTTTTTCCCTCCCCTGAAGGCCCCGAAGGGTCCCCTCCCCAACGGGCGCGGGTCTGCCCAGCGCCCGGAAGTGCCAGCCCGCCGCGGTCCAGCGACCGGCATCGAGCGTCCCCCTGCCGTCCACGATCCGCGGACGGGACACCAGCTGTGCGGCCCGCTCCGGGTCGATCTCCCGGAACTGCGGCCACTCGGTCAGATGCAGCACGAGATCGGCGCCCACGAGCGCTTCCTCGGCCGACAGGGCGTAACCGAGGAGCGGATACGCCTTGCGGGCGTTGTCCAGCGCCTCGGGGTCGTACACCGTGACGTCGGCGCCGTCGAGTCGCAGCCGGGCGGCCACGTTGAGCGCGGGCGAGTCACGGATGTCGTCGGAGTCGGGCTTGAAGGCCGCTCCGAGTACGGCGATACGGGCCCCCAGGACCGTCCCCCCGCACAGCTCGCGCGCCAGGTCGACAACCTTGTCACGGCGGCGCATGTTGATCGTGTCGACCTCGCGCAGGAACGCCAGCGAGACCCCGAGTTCGTCGGCGCGGTGGGCGAAGGCGCGGATGTCCTTGGGCAGACAGCCGCCGCCGAAGCCGACACCGGCACGCAGGAACTTCTTCCCGATCCGGTCGTCGTGCCCGATCGCCTCGGCGAGGACGCCGACGTCGCCGCCCGCGGCCTCGCAGACCTCGGCCATCGCGTTGATGAAGGAGATCTTGGTGGCCAGGAAGGCGTTGGCAGCCGTCTTGACCAGTTCGGCGGTCGGGAAGTCGGCGGTGACGACGGGGGTGCCCGCGTCGAGAACCGGCGCGTACACCGTGCGGAGGATCGTTTCCGCATGTGAAGACCGCACGCCGAACACCAGCCGGTCCGGGCGCAGCGTGTCCTGGACGGCGAAACCCTCCCGCAGGAACTCCGGGTTCCAGGCGACCTCCACCCCTTCGCAAAGGGCTGCCAGCCGCTCGGCCGTGCCCACCGGCACGGTCGACTTGCCGACCAGCAGCGAGCCCTCGGCGGCGTGCCCGGCGATCGCCGCGAAGGCCGCGTCGACATAGGTCAGGTCGGCGCCCTCGGACCCCTTGCGCTGCGGGGTGCCGACGCACACGAAGTGCACCTCGCCGAACGCCCCGGCCTCCGCGTAGTCGGTGGTGAAGCGGAGCCGCCCGCTCGCCGTGTGCTTCCGGATCAGCTCGGGCAGCCCGGGCTCGTGGAACGGCACGTGTCCGCCCTGCAGCGCGGCGACCTTCTCGGGATCGACGTCGACCCCGAGAACCTCGTGTCCGAGTTCCGCCATGCAGGCGGCGTGGGTGGCACCGAGATAGCCGGTGCCGATGACTGTGAGCCGCATCCAGCGACCTCCTTCACTACTCCGTGTCGGCCGCTACTTGCGCTCGAGAACCTGCACCACGACGTGGTTCAGCTTCACCGTGCGGCCGGCCTTGAAGGACTTCTTGATCGCCGCCGCGGTCTTCTCGTTCATGCCGGTGAGCAGCGGCCGCCCGTCGCTGACGGTGGAGACCAGCCACAGCCGGTCGGTGCCCTTGAGACAGCTCGCCGGCTTGCGGCACTCGGTGGCGCCGTACGAACCGTTCTCCTGCGGGGTGTACTCCATGAGCACGTCCTTCGGAGCCTTGCGGTCCCGCAGTTCGTACGCCATGGCCCGGCGCTCGGACATCCCGCCGTTGAAGATCATCCCGTCGCCGGACTTCTCGCCCGCGGCGACGACGTTCGCCGCGCCCCGGAAGTCCGGTTCCATCGGCAGGTCCTTCTTGGCGTCACCGATCGCCGGCCACGCCACGAACGCGTACCCGGCCGCCACCGCGGCGACCAGCAGTCCGCTCAGCACCTGCATGCCTGTTCCCCGCCGCGCTTCGGGGTCGAGTCGGCCCACGAGCCGGGTGAGCGCGGCGGCGACCAGCAGCGTCCAGGCCGGGATGGTGAACAGCAGATACCGCGGCAGGAAGAGGTGCAGCTGGTTGGCGGTCACGAAGGTGAGCACCGGCGGCAGTACGGCCCAGGCGGCGAGCAGTACCGAGTACCGCCCGGCCACCAGGAGACCGACCACGCCGACGGCCATCACCGCACCGCCGGTGATCCACGACCCGAACAGGGTGTCCGGGAACTGGGTCAGGTCCTTGGTGGTGGTGACGTTCCAGGCGATCTGGCCACTCTGCCCTGTGCCCTGCGCCACCATCGGGAAGGTGATGGACAGCCCCAGCATGGCCGCGCCGGCGAAGGCGTAGTGGGCGATGCGGTCGCCGCGCTTCTTGGCCAGGAAGACGAGCCATACATGTCCGGCGAGCACGGCCATCGCCACCAGGTGGCTGAACCCCGTGGCCGCGACGGCGAGTCCGTAGAGCGTCCAGTTGCGCAGGCTCGGCCGGTCCAGTGCCCGGATCAGCCACAGGGTGGCCAGCAGGGCGAACATCGTCGCGAAGGCGTAAGGGCGGGCCTCCTGACCGTACCGGGTGATCATCGGCACCACCGCGAACAGCAGTCCGGCCAGCACCCCGGTGCGCACCGCGAACATCCGGCGCCCCAGGAGCCCGACCAGACCGGCCGAGACCGCCATGGCGAGCGCCTCCGGCAGCCGGAGCATCGCCGCCGAGTCCCCGGCGACGTCGATCCACACATGCATCACCGCGTAGAACGGCGCGATCACGACGTCGATGCTGCCGATCAGCCGCCCGAGGTCGTGCCAGGAGATCGTGGACGCCCACCAGGTGGCGTGCTCGTCGCGCCACAGCTGGCGTCCGCCCAGCCCCGGCACCACGCAGGCGGCCGCGATCAGCGCGGGCAGCACAAAGGCGAGCCACGCCGAGCCTCGGCCGGCGCCGTCGGCTGAGCGGTGTGCGGAGGACGCGCCCTCCTCGGGCTCCGGGGCGGCCGTCTCGTCGACCGATGGTGTGTACGCCGTCATCGCTTCACCCAGATCCGGTACGGCTCCTGTCCGCCGTCCTTGTCGGAGGGCCGCAGCACGGCCAGCAACCGGTAGTTCGCGTCGCCGCGCAGCGCCTCGGGCACGGTGGCGGCCCGCAGCACGATCGCGTCGTAGGAGCCCTTCTTCACCGCGGCCGCCAGGGCCGGGCCGCGCTCGGCCTGGTGCCACTGGGCGGGCTTGGTGTGCTTCCGCAGGTAGTAGGCGGAGATCTCCGGGTCGTCCGTCAGGTACTCGCCCTTGGTGTCCACCACCTCGCGCAGGGCGCCGATCATGGCGGCCGAGTCCGGCGGCCGGTACAGCTCGCGGGTCTGCGCCATGCCGATGACCAGGGTGGCGACGTAGATCATGATGCCGATCTGCGGGTACCGGAAGTGGGCACCCATCATCCGTGAGACCCCGAGGCCCGCCATCGGCACCGCGAAGAGCAGTCCGAAGCCGACGTGAACGTACAGCGAGCTGCCGTTGCCCAGCCATGCCTGGTAGAGCGGCGCGAGCAGGGCGGTGGCGCACATGGTCAGGCCGAGCAGGGAGCGTCGGACCGCACCCGGCGCCGAGCCTTCGGCCCATGGCATCTCGCCCATCCGGGCCCGCCGGATGAAGCCGACGGCGCCGATCACCGCGACGAGCAGGACGACCCCGCCCCACTGCGCGCTCTCCTTCAGCAGATGGAAGGCACTGTCGGTGCTTTGAACGTTCCAACCGCTCGGCGTACCGGCGATCTGGACGCCGACGAAGCACAGCGCGCCGGTGACCGCCGCGAACAGCGCGCCCCGCACGAAGGCGCCCGCACCACGGAAGCGGTAGGCGGTCAGCACGGCGAGCACGGTCAGCGTGGGCAGGTACAGGGCGGCCGCGTACGCGGCGAACGGCGCGAGGGCCGCGAAGGGCGCCGCGAGCAGCACGGCCGCGGGGCTCGACTGCCGAGTCCGGGCCAGCAGCCACAGGGCGGCGGCGAGCAGGAACAGCGACAGCGAGTGCAGGGAGGCGTACCGGCCGGTGAAGGCGGTCGACTCCAGCACGGAGTACATGGCGGCGGCCGCGAGACCGGCGCGAGAGTTGAACAGCAGCCGGGTGGCGCCGAACAGCAGTGCCGTGGCCCCCAGCGCCCACGCCAGGCTCAGCGCACGGGCCCCGCCGAGGCCGAGCTGGGAGACCAGCCCCGACAGCTCGCCGTCGGAGACGAGGAACTTCGCCTCCTGGGGGAAGGCGCTGCCGTCGAGCCGGAAGGACAGCCCGGCCTGCACGAGCAGGATCAGGATCAGGACGCCCCGGCTGATCCACGCCGAGCGGCTGTTGTCGACCGACCAGGCCGACACCGGAACCTCGGGCAGCACATAGCCCGGCTCGGGCTCCGGCTCGGGTTCGACGACGGTGTACTCCGGGACGTAGTACTCGGCGTCGGAGCCGCCCGTGTAGGGGCGCGTGTAGTGCTGCTGCGCGGGGTTCGGCTGCTGCGGGATGTGCGGCTGCCCGGCATACGGCTGCTGATAGCCGTAATCCTGCTGATCACCGTAGGTCTGCTGCTGTCCGTAGGCCTGCTGGTCGCCGTAGACCTGTTGCTGCTGCTCGGCGTGGGGCGGGTAGTGCTGCTGCCAGTCCTGCTGCTGCCCGGGCTCGGACCAGCCGCCGTCCTGCTGCTGCGTCGTCATGAACGCGGCACCTCGAATCCGAAGTCGTCGTCGGCGATGAGGCGCTTGAACTCGGCCAGAGCGAGCGGGCTGCTCTGGATACGCCAGTCGGCCCGCTTCGGGATGTTGAACCACAGGAAGCCGATGACGTCCTTGTCCTCCTGCACCCCCGCGAGCAGCGCGCGCACATCGGCGCGCCGGCGCTCCCCGGGCTCGGACGAGGTCTCGCTGATCAGCACCGGCTTGTCGGTGAACGCGTCGATCTGGCTGCGCGTCGGGCCGTACAGGGTGGCGAAGGTGTGGGCACCGGTCTGCGTCCAGTAGCCGACGATGCCGACCCAGTCGACGTAGGCGTCACCGGGCCAGTACGGCTTCAGCTTCACGGAGGGGACCGGGTTGATGACGTTCGGGCTCCACACCCAGATGACGTTGGTGGCGCCGACCTCCTGGAAGACGTCGTGGATGTGCCGCCACGCCTTCACGAAGGTCGCGGGGGTGGTGTGCTTGGTGCCCCACGGGTACCACCCGCCGTTCATCTCGTGCCCGAAGCTGATCGCCACCGGCACGTCCGTCTTGCGCACGCTGTCCGCGTACTTCTTGATGTACGCGTCCTGCGAGCCGTCGGCGATCTTGTCGAGGCCGGGCTTGAACGGTTCCCACGACACGTACATCAAGCCGCCGTCGCCGAAGACGTTCTGGGCGCCCTCAGCGTTGAAGCCGTCGCCCCACGACGAGTAGGAGCCGACCAGGTTGGGCTTCTTGCCGACGGTCTTCGCGAAGGTGTCCACCGGCTTCAGAGAACTGGGCGCACCGTCCAGGGCCACCCCGAAGTACTCCTTGTCGGGGTGCAGCAGGGGCTTCACGTCATAGGGCAGCTGAGCCCCAGGGGCTTTGGAGGACGAGCCGGCGTCCGGTTCCTTCGCGGCCCGGGCGGCGGGGTCGTCACCGCCGAGCACACCGCAGCCTGCGGCCCCCGTCAGGGACATCAGCGCCACACACAAGGGGAGGAAGCGCTTGCGCATCATGCGGGTTCACCTGCCGAATGGTGTTCCTTGGGCTGGATGAGCGCTCGCGCGACGACCAAGGCGTAGAAGAGCCCCGAGGACAGAACGAGGGCGAAGTCCGGCGGATAGCCGGTGAACAGGCGGTACACGGCCGCCCCGACCCAGACCACGGCGGTGCCGCCGCTCCAGATCCACATGCCCAGCCAGAACCGGCGGGTCTTGTTCTTCTTCGCCCCCTTGGAGCCGGTCGGCTGCCAGCCCATGCGCTGCTTGCGCAGGATGTCCCAGATGGCGAAGACATGCGCCCAGCCGTACATCATCCGCGCCGACCAGGCCTCCAGCCGGTACGGCGACTTGTGCCACATCGGGAAGACCAGGGTGGTGTAAGCGATGCTGGGCAGCACCCAGACCAAGTGCTTGACCTGGAGCATCTCGGGGCTGGTGAGCAGCAGCATGACGGGCACGAGTGGCGCGAAGAAGGTGAACAGCGCCGTATGGATGTAGTAGAAGAAGCCGGACATGTAGCAAAGCCGACTGGAGAAACGAATCGGCGCGTCCCAGAACTTCTTGCTGCCGAGCAGCGACATCGAGCCGGAGCACCAGCGGTACTGCTGGTTGAAGAAGGCCCCGGCGGTGTCCGGACACACCCCCGTGGAGAGCGCGACCGGCACGTACTTGAGGTCCCAGCCGAGCCCACGCAGGTCAAAGCCCGTATGCACGTCCTCGGAGTGCTCGATGAGGGTCGTACCGCCGTTGGTCTCCAGTGCGGCCCGCCGGTAGATGGCACAGGAGCCGACACAGATGGCGCCGTCGCTGTTCTGCCGGGACACCTGCACGGAGCGGTAGAAGAGCTCCTGTACGGCGCCGGCACCGCGCTCGATCCAGTTCTGCGAGTCCAGCACGCGGAAGTACTGCGGGGACTGCACGATCCCGATGCGCTCGTCGGTCTCCATGTACGGCAGCAGCTCCTCCAGGAGGTCGGAGCGCGGCGTGAAGTCGGCGTCGAGGATCAGGACGTACTTGCCGTCGGACTGCCCGAAACCGAAGTGCAGGTTGCCGGCCTTCTTGAACCAGCCGCGGTTCTCCCGGGTGCCGTAGCGGAAGCCGAAGTCCCGGGCCATGGCGGCGAGTTCGGGGCTCGCTCCGTCGTCGAGGACGAAGGGCACGCACACACCCGGATACCGGTCGGCCAGGTGCCGCACATGGGTCCAGGTGTTGTGCAGCACCTCGATGGGCTCGCCGCACACCGGCAGGAAGACGTCGACGCTGGGATAGACCTGGGGCCGCCAGCCGCGCACGAGCTGCTGGTGGTACTCGAAGTCGAAATCGCGCGTGAAGCCGTTCACCTTCAGCGACACGAGGTAGTAGACGACCGTGAAGAACAGCGGCGGCGCGAAGATCCACATCAGCGGACTGGCCTTGGCCAGCGCCACTTGACTGACGGTCAGGCACCCGAAGCTGACGATCGAGGCGAGCGTCAGCACCCACAGGCGCCTCTTGACGTACGAATACTTCTCCGCATGCGAGGGCGGCGCGGGCAGAAGCCCCGTCGGCGCCTGTTCGGCGCCACGCTTTCCTCCACGCCGCGTGGATCGGTGCCCCCCGGCACCGGTCGCTCCGGACATGCGGGCAGAGTCAATGGATGACATTCCTACCCTCCGGGCCATGGGCCCGATGTGTTCCCCACCCCAAAGAACCCCTTTCGAACAAAGGGGCCAGATGGGAAAGGCTATCCGAGGGATGTGAATGACGTAAGGGCACTGTGGAGACGTAAGTCCGACAAGTCCGGTTATGCACCTCGCTTTTGTTGAAGCGTGAGGTAACCAACAGGTTTCACATCAGGATCACCCGGGCAATCACCTCTGATTGTGCGCTTCTTGTCACACCTCGGTGGGCCGTTCAGCAGCACCCCGCCCCCGGCAACACCCGCCGGTTCCGCGCCTCCTGGTTCCGCGCCGCCAGCAGCTCGTCGGCCGGATACCCGACCTCCTCCAGCGTCAGCCCGTGCGGCCGTACGACATGGACGGCCGAGTCCCGTACGCCGGCGGCCAGCACCTTGCCCGGCCAGTCAGGCCCCCGGTGTCCGTCCCCCACGAAAAGCAGCGCCCCGATCAGTGAGCGCACCATGTTGTGGCAGAAGGCGTCGGCCCGCACGGTGGCGGTGACGATCCCGTCGTCACCCCGCACCAGGCTCAGCTCCTGGAGCGTGCGGATGGTCGTCGCGCCCTCGCGCCGCTTGCAGTACGCGGCGAAGTCGTGCTCCCCCAGCAGCCGCGCGGCCGCCTTGTTCATGGCGTCGACGTCCAGCGGCCAGTCGTGCCAGAGGACGTGCCCGCGCAGGAGCGGGTCGACGCCCCCGGGGTTGTCGGTCACGCGATAGGCGTACCGTCGCCAGATCGCGGAGAACCGAGCGTTGAACCCGGCGGGGGCCTCCTCCACCGACCACACCCGCACATCCTTCGCCAGCCGCCCCGCAAGCCGCTTCAGCAGCTTCTCCCGGTGCTCCTCCCAGAGCCCGGCGGGCAGGTCCACATGCGCCACCTGCCCCCGCGCATGCACCCCGGCATCGGTCCGCCCGGCCACGGTCAGTTCGTACGTCGTCCCCCCGGACCGCGTCACCGTCCGCAGGGCATCCTCGATCTCCCCCTGCACGGTCCGCCGCCCCCCGGCCTGCTTGGCCCAGCCGGAGAACTCGCTCCCGTCGTACGACAGGTCGAGACGGACACGTACATAACCGGGTTCTGCTTCGTCACTCACACAGGGATCCTCTCAGGAACACAAAAGCGGGCCCGCTCCTGAAAAGGAACGGGCCCGCTGAGCGCCCCGTAAGGGGCGCGGGGAACTGCGCGATCAGCCACGACGAACCCGCAGCCGCCAACCGAACAGCACCCCGCAGACGCTTACGCGTCCTTGGCCTCCTCGGCGGGAGCCTCGGCCTCGTCGGCCTTGGCCGTGTCGACCTTGGTCTCCTCGGCGGCCGGAGCAGCCTCGGCGTCCTTGGCGGAACGCTTGGTGGCGGCCTCGGCCTCACCCGTCGCCTGCTGCGCGACCGTCAGCGCCTCGACCAGCTCGATGACAGCCATGGGCGCGTTGTCGCCACGGCGGTTACCGATCTTGGTGATGCGGGTGTAGCCACCGGGACGGTTCTCGTAGCGCGGGCCGATCTCGGTGAAGAGCGTGTGCACGATGCTCTTGTCCGTGATCACCTGAAGCACCTGGCGGCGGTTGTGAAGGTCGCCCTTCTTGCCCTTGGTGATCAGACGCTCGGCGTACGGACGCAGCTTGCGCGCCTTCGCCTCGGTGGTGGTGATACGGCCGTGCTCGAAGAGGCTCTTCGCAAGGTTCGCGAGGAGGAGCTTCTCGTGCGCGGCGCTGCCGCCCATACGGGCACCCTTGGTGGGCTTCGGCATGGTGTCTCTCCTAGATGTCTGCCCCGGCCGTATCAGGTACCGAGGTCAGTATCCGAGCGAGCGGGTTGCTCGTCGGAGACCCGCGCCCCAAAGGGGCGCGGGGAACTGCGCGACCAGCCACAACGGCCCCGCAGCCAAGGACCGGCAGTCGGTCCCGAGCTCTTAGTACTGCTCGGTCTCGACGAACCCGGCGTCTGCATCGTCGTCCGCGCCGAAGGCATCCGCGGCGGCGGTCGGGTCGAATCCGGGCGGGCTGTCCTTGAGGGCCAGGCCCATGCCGGCCAGCTTCGCCTTGACCTCGTCGATGGACTTCGCACCGAAGTTGCGGATGTCCAGGAGGTCGGCCTCGGAGCGCGCCACGAGCTCACCCACGGAGTGGATGCCCTCACGCTTGAGGCAGTTGTAGGAGCGGACCGTGAGCTCCAGCTCCTCGATCGGCAGCGCCAGGTCGGCGGCAAGGGCGGCGTCCGTGGGGGACGGGCCCATGTCGATGCCCTCGGCGTCGATGTTCAGCTCGCGGGCGAGACCGAACAGCTCGACCAGGGTCTTACCGGCGGAGGCCATGGCGTCACGGGGACGCATCGCCTGCTTGGTCTCGACGTCGACGATCAGCTTGTCGAAGTCGGTGCGCTGCTCGACACGGGTCGCCTCGACCTTGTACGTGACCTTGAGCACGGGGCTGTAGATGGAGTCGACCGGGATACGGCCGATCTCCTGGCCCACCTGCTTGTTCTGCACGGCGGAGACGTAACCGCGGCCACGCTCGACCGTGAGCTCCATCTCCAGCTTGCCCTTGCCGTTGAGCGTGGCGAGGACGAGGTCGGGGTTGTGCACCTCGACACCGGCCGGGGGCGCGATGTCGGCGGCGGTGACCAGACCCGGGCCCTGCTTGCGCAGGTACATCACGACCGGCTCGTCGTGCTCCGAGGAGACGACCAGCTGCTTGATGTTGAGGATCAGGTCGGTGACGTCCTCCTTGACGCCCGGCACGGTGGTGAACTCGTGCAGAACGCCGTCGATGCGGATGGACGTGACCGCCGCACCCGGGATCGAGGAGAGGAGCGTACGACGCAGGGAGTTGCCGAGGGTGTAACCGAAGCCCGGCTCCAGCGGCTCGATCACGAACCGGGAGCGGAACTCGTCGACGACCTCTTCGGTCAACGAGGGACGCTGAGCGATCAGCATGTGTGGATCAGATCCTTCTTTCGTGGACGCCCGCTATTTGACGCCCGACGGACCCGCACCGGCGAAAGTGCGGGGTACTGCAAGGGTACGGGCGGCACCGCCCCGAAGAGCCGTACCGCCCGCAACCTCAAGACAACCGAGCCTCAGACGCGGCGGCGCTTGGGCGGACGGCAGCCGTTGTGCGGCGTGGGCGTGACGTCCTGGATCGAGCCGACCTCGAGGCCGGTGGCCTGGAGGGAGCGGATCGCGGTCTCACGGCCGGAGCCGGGACCCTTGACGAACACGTCCACCTTGCGCATGCCGTGCTCCTGCGCGCGGCGGGCGGCCGACTCGGCGGCCATCTGCGCGGCGAAGGGGGTGGACTTGCGCGAGCCCTTGAAGCCGACGTGGCCGGCGGAGGCCCAGGAGATCACGTTGCCCGAGGGGTCCGTGATCGAGACGATCGTGTTGTTGAACGTGCTCTTGATGTGGGCGTGCCCGTGAGCGACGTTCTTCTTTTCCTTGCGGCGCACCTTCTTGGCAGCGCCCTGACGACCCTTGGGGGGCATCTACAAACTCCTACGGGGAGGTGGTCGGTCCTACAGCGAAGACCGCTGATGAAGCGTTGTCCGCTGAGGACTACTTCTTGCCCGGCTTCTTCTTGCCGGCGATGGCGCGACGCGGGCCCTTGCGGGTACGAGCGTTCGTGCTGGTGCGCTGACCACGGACGGGCAGTCCACGGCGGTGGCGCAGACCCTGGTAGCAGCCGATCTCGACCTTGCGGCGGATGTCGGCCTGGACCTCGCGACGGAGGTCACCCTCGGTCTTGAGGTTGTTGTCGACGTACTCACGAATCGCGACGAGCTCCTCCTCGGAGAGGTCGCGAACGCGGGTGTTCGGGTTGACGCCGGTCTCGGCCAGCGTCTTCTGCGAAAGGGTCCGGCCGATGCCGAACACGTAGGTCAGGGCGACCTCCACGCGCTTTTCGCGCGGGATGTCAACACCGGAAACGCGTGCCACTTCAATGGCTCCTGGTGATCTTCGGAGGTCTTCCGCAGAGCCGGTTCCCAGCCGCCGTACCAGGTACGAACTGGGTCCCCGGCCTCCGAACCGGGGGTGTCAGACGGAGTACGTCTGGGCCCTGCGTATGAACAAATTCAGCTTGCGTCGCGCGAATCCCTGCGAGAGCAGAGGGTTCGGTCCTGCGTCAGCCCTGGCGCTGCTTGTGGCGCGGGTTCTCGCAGATGACCATGACCCGACCGTGACGGCGGATCACCCTGCACTTGTCGCAGATCTTCTTGACGCTCGGCTTGACCTTCATGGGATTGAGGTTCTCCGGGTCAGTGCCACCACCCCGCCGCAGCGGGATGCGGGCAAGATCTACTTGTACCGGTAGACGATCCGGCCACGTGTCAGGTCGTACGGAGACAACTCCACCACGACCCGGTCGTCAGGGAGGATACGGATGTAGTGCATACGCATCTTGCCGCTGATGTGAGCCAGGACCTGGTGGCCGTTCTGGAGCTCGACCTTGAACATGGCGTTCGGAAGAGACTCGACGACAGTGCCCTCGATCTCGATGGCACCTTGCTTCTTGGCCACGCTTCGCCCTTCGAATCGACTACCTTGATCGACTCCCCTGCGTTCCCCTCAGGGCGCATGCGGACATGCGGGTGCACGAGAGCCGACGAGTCAGTCTACGTCAGGGGCTCCTGAAAGACGAATCGAGGATTCATGCCCCAGGAAGGAGATCCTTAAGCGCGCGGCTAGGCAAGCGGATCCGGAGCCGCGACGACGCCGTGCTCCGCGAGCTTCGCCTTGCCCCCGTCGGGAGACGTGAGGACCAGCGGGCCCTCATCCGTCAGCGCCACCGAGTGCTCCCAGTGGGACGACCACGTACCGTCCGTCGTGATGACCGTCCAGTCGTCGGAGAGGACCTCCGTCTTCGGAGTGCCCAGGGACACCATCGGCTCGATCGCCAGGCAGAACCCGGTGACCAGCTTCGGCCCCTTCCCCCGGCGCCGGTCGACGTAGTTCAGCAGGTGCGGGTCCATGTGCATCTCGGTGCCGATGCCGTGACCGCCGTAGTCCTCGATGATCCCGTAACGGCCGCCGCCCGGCTTCGGCTGGCGGCGGATGTACGTCTCGATGGCCCGGGAGACGTCGACGAGCCGGTTGCCCTGCTTCATCGCCGCGATGCCGGCCCACATGGACTCCTCGGTCACCCGCGAGAGCTCGAGCAACTCGGGAGCGTGGCCCGAGCCCACGAACACCGTGTAGGCCGCGTCCCCGTGCCAGCCGTCGATGATGGCGCCGCAGTCGATGGAGATGATGTCGCCGTCCTTGAGGACGACCTCGTCGGACGGGATGCCGTGGACCACGACCTCGTTCACGGAGGTGCAGATCGTCGCCGGGAAACCGCCGTATCCCAGGAAGTTCGGCTTCGCGTTGTGCTCGGCGAGGACCTTGCGCGCGACCTGGTCGAGATCCCGGGTCGTGGCCCCGGGCACCGCGGCCTCTCGGGTCGCCGCGTGGATGGCGGCGACGACCAGCCCCGCCTCGCGCATCTTGGCGATCTGCTCGGGGGTCTTGATCTGCACCATGCGGCGGAAGCCTTTCTGGAACCGGGGAAACCTGGCGGTGGGCGCCTTCGACAAGGCGCCTTCAACGATACGTGCACCCACACAGCAGCCGCGGCCCCCTCGGAAGGGAACCGCGGCTCTGTCGTGCTCGGAAAAACCGCTACGCGGCGTCGCCCTCGTGCTGAAGCGCCTCCATGGCGCGAGCCGTGACGTCCTCCACCTTGCCGAGCGCGGAGATCGTGACCACCAGGCCCTGGGACTTGTAGTAGTCGATGATCGGCTCGGTCTGGGTGTGGTAGACCTCCAGCCGCGTGCGGACCGTGTCCTCGGAGTCGTCGTCGCGCTGGTACAGCTCGCCGCCGCAGACGTCACAGACGCTTTCCTGCTTCGGCGCCTTGTACGAGACGTGGAAGACGTGCGCCGAGTCGTTGCGGCAGATGCGGCGGCCGGCGATGCGCTTGACGACCTCCTCCTCGGGTACCTCGAGGTCCAGCACCGCGTCCAGCTTCATGCCCTCGTGCTGCAGCATCTCGTCGAGCGACTCGGCCTGCGAGACGTTCCGCGGGAAGCCGTCGAGCAGGAAGCCGTTCACGGCGTCGGGCTGCTCCATGCGGTCCTTGGCCATCCCGATGGTGACCTCGTCCGGCACCAGGTTGCCCGCGTCCATGTAGGACTTCGCGAGTTTGCCGAGGTCCGTCTGCTGGCTGATGTTGGCGCGGAACAGGTCGCCCGTGGAGATGTGCGGGATCGACAGGTTCGAGGCGAGGAACGCGGCCTGCGTTCCCTTACCGGCACCCGGCGGCCCGACGAGGACGATACGCATCAGCGGAGGAACCCTTCGTAATTGCGCTGCTGGAGCTGGCTCTCGATCTGCTTCACCGTCTCAAGCCCCACACCCACGATGATCAGGATGCTGGTACCACCGAACGGGAAGTTCTGGTTTGCCTGGAAACCAACCAACGCCATCGTCGGGACGAGAGCAATCAGACCCAAGTACAGCGACCCCGGCCAGGTGATCCGGTTGAGCACGTAGGAGAGGTACTCAGCGGTCGGTCGGCCAGCCCGGATGCCCGGGATGAAGCCACCATACTTCTTCATGTTGTCGGCGACTTCCTCGGGGTTGAACGAGATAGCCACGTAGAAGAAGGCGAAGAACACGATCAGCAGGAAGTACAAAGTGATGTAGATCGGGTGGTCGCCCTTGGTGAGGTTCTGCTCGATCCAGGTTTTCCAGCCGGAGTTACCACCCGAGAACTGCGAGACCAGAGCCGGGATGTAGAGCAGCGACGACGCGAAGATGACGGGAATCACACCCGCCTGGTTCACCTTCAGCGGGATGTACGTGGACGTACCACCGTAGGAACGGCGGCCGATCATCCGCTTCGCGTACTGCACGGGGATACGACGCTGCGCCTGCTCGACGAAGACCACCAGGCCGACCATGACCAGGCCGATGAGGACGACGGTGCCGAACTCGATCCAGCCGTCGGCCAGCGTGCCCTGCTGCTTGATGGCCCACAGCGCGGACGGGAAGGTCGCGGCGATCGAGATGAACATCAGGATCGACATGCCGTTGCCGATACCGCGGTCGGTGATGAGCTCACCGAGCCACATGACGACGGCCGTACCGGCGGTCATGGTGATGACCATGACGATGGTGGTGAAGATCGCGCGGTCCGGGATGATGGCCGACGCGGCCGAGCAGCCGGAGAAGAGCGCACCGCTGCGGGCGGTGGCGACGAGGCCGGTGCCCTGCAGGATGGCGAGCGCCACGGTCAGGTAGCGGGTGTACTGCGTGATCTTCGCGGTGCCGGCCTGGCCCTCCTTCTTGAGGGCCTCCAGTCGCGGGATGACCACGGTCAGCAGCTGGAGAATGATGCTCGCCGTGATGTACGGCATGATGCCCAGCGCGAAGATGGTGATCTGCAGCAGCGCGCCACCACTGAACATGTTGACCAGACCGAGGGGGCCCTGGTTGGCGGATGCCTCGTCCACACACTGCTGAACGGACGTGTAGTCGACGCCCGGGATCGGAATGTGGGTACCCACGCGGTACACCACAATGATGGCAAGCGTGAAGAGCAGCTTCTTGCGCAGGTCGGGCGTCTTGAACGCCCGGGCGAACGCGGTGAGCACGGTGCCTCCTGCGACCCCCGCGCTACTGCGTCAAGGGTGACGGTCTTGAGGTTCGACGAATATGTGGGAAAGCAGTGCAGGCCACCTTACCCGGGCCGCCGCCTGCCGTGGAACGACCAACCGGGGATACCTCGTTGTGAGGTATCCCCGGTGGGTACTGCTTCAGGTCATCGTGCTCAGACGAGCTCGGTGACCGTGCCGCCGGCGGCGGTGATCTTCTCCTTGGCGGAGCCGGAGACGGCGTCGACCGTCACCTGCAGCGCCACCGAGATCTCGCCCTGGCCGAGGACCTTGACGAGGCTGTTCTTGCGAACGGCACCCTTGGCCACCAGACCCTCGACGGTGACCTCGCCACCCTCGGGGTAGAGCGCGGCCAGCTTGTCGAGGTTCACGACCTGGAACTCGGTCTTGAACGGGTTCTTGAAGCCCTTCAGCTTCGGAAGACGCATGTGGAGGGGCATCTGGCCACCCTCGAAGCGCTCCGGAACCTGGTAACGGGCCTTCGTACCCTTGGTACCACGACCGGCCGTCTTACCCTTCGACGCCTCACCACGACCCACACGGGTCTTGGCGGTCTTGGCGCCCGGGGCGGGACGGAGGTTGTGGATCTTGAGCGGGTTGTTCTCCGCCATGATCAGTCGACCTCCTCGACCGTCACGAGGTGGCGGACGGTGTGCACCATGCCGCGGAACTCGGGGCGGTCCTCCTTGACGACCTGCGTGTTGATGCCCTTGAGACCAAGGGAGCGCAGGGTGTCACGGTGGTTCTGCTTGCTGCCGATGTACGACTTCGTCTGCGTGATCTTGAGCTGAGCCATTACGCAGCACCAGCCCCGGCACGCGCACGCAGCAGAGCCGCGGGAGCGACGTCCTCGAGGGGCAGACCGCGGCGGGCCGCGATCTCCTCGGGACGCTGCAGGCCCTTCAGGGCCTCCACGGTCGCGTGCACGATGTTGATCGCGTTCGACGAGCCGAGCGACTTCGACAGGATGTCGTGAACGCCGGCGCACTCGAGCACGGCACGCACCGGGCCACCGGCGATAACGCCGGTACCGGGGGACGCCGGCTTGAGCAGGACGACGCCCGCCGCCTTCTCACCCGTGATCGGGTGCGGGATGGTGCCCTGGATACGGGGGACCTTGAAGAAGTGCTTCTTGGCCTCCTCAACACCCTTGGCGATGGCGGCCGGCACCTCCTTGGCCTTGCCGTAACCGACACCGACGGTGCCATCGCCATCGCCCACTACGACGAGCGCAGTGAAGCTGAAGCGACGACCACCCTTCACAACCTTGGCGACGCGGTTGATCGCGACAACGCGCTCAACGTACGCGGTCTTCTCGGCGGCAGCAGCGCCGCCGTCACGGCCCTTCCGGTCCCGCCGCTCGCCGCCACCGGCACCGCCACCGCGGCGCTGGGGTCCAGCCATTGGAATTACCTCTCTCTTTTTCCGCTAGCTACGAACGGCTCAGAACTTCAAGCCGGCTTCGCGGGCGGCGTCCGCCAGGGCGGCGATGCGCCCGGCGTACTGGTTGCCACCACGGTCGAACACGACAGCCTCGACACCGGCGGCCTTGGCGCGCTCGGCGACCAGGGCGCCGACCTGCTTGGCCTGCGCCGACTTGTCGCCCTCGCCACCGCGCACCGTGGTGTCCAGGGTGGACGCCGACGCCAGGGTGTGACCCTTGATGTCGTCGATCACCTGGGCCACGATGTGGCGGTTGGAGCGGGTAACGACCAGACGGGGACGCTCCGCCGTACCGGAGAGCCGCTTGCGGATCCGGATGTGACGGCGCTTGATCGCGGCGCGCTTGTAGGCGTCGCCCTTCAGGATCTTCTGTCCGTATGCCATGGCTTACTTACCCGCCTTTCCGACCTTGCGGCGGATGACTTCGCCCTCGTACTTGACGCCCTTGGCCTTGTACGGGTCAGGCTTGCGCAGCTTGCGGATGTTGGCCGCAACCTCGCCGACCTTCTGCTTGTCGATGCCCTCGACCGAGAACCGGGTGGGGGCCTCCACCTTGAAGGTGATGCCCTCGGGGGCCTCGACGGTGATCGGGTGGCTGTAGCCGAGAGCGAACTCGAGGTTCGAACCCTTGGCCTGCACGCGGTAACCGACACCGCTGATCTCGAGCTTCTTCACGTAACCCTGGGTCACGCCGGTGATCATGTTCGCCACCAGCGTGCGGGACAGGCCGTGCAGGGCCTTGTTCTGACGCTCGTCGTTGGGGCGGGTGACGTTGAGAACGCCGTCCTCACCCTTGGCGATGTCGATCGGCGCAGCGACGGTGTGGCTCAAGGAACCCTTGGGGCCCTTGACCGAGACCGTACGGCCGTCGATGGTGACGTCCACGCCGGCGGGAACCGTGATGGGGAGCTTGCCAATACGCGACATAGCTGTTTCCTCCGTTCCCTTCCGCTACCAGACGTAGGCGAGGACTTCCCCACCCACGCCCTTCTTGCCGGCCTGCTTGTCGGTGAGGAGCCCGTGCGACGTGGAGATGATCGCCACGCCCAGGCCGCCGAGCACCTTCGGCAGGTTGGTGGACTTCGCGTACACCCGGAGACCGGGCTTGGAGATCCGCTTGATGCCCGCGATGGAGCGCTCACGGTTCGGGCCGAACTTCAGCTCGAGAACGAGGTTCTTGCCGACCTCGGCGTCCTCGACCTTCCAGCCCGTGATGAAGCCCTCCTGCTGGAGGATCTCCGCGATGTGAGACTTGATCTTGGACGCCGGCATCGTCACGGAATCGTGGTACGCCGAGTTCGCGTTCCGCAGACGCGTAAGCATGTCTGCGATCGGATCAGTCATGGTCATGAATTGGCCTTCGGCCTCTCTCGCCGGGGTTTCCAGGTGCCCATCCCTCTCCTCGATCCGAGACGAGGCGGGTGCGGTGCGGTGGACCTACGGCGTAGTAAGTCGTATGGGCGTCAGGGCGCCCAACCCTCCTAGCCTAAGCCATGGAGGATGGGCCCCTGACCAATCCCTTTACTTACCGAGAGCTTCGGGAGTCCCTAAAAGACGGGACTACCAGGAGCTCTTGGTCACGCCCGGCAGCTCGCCACGGTGAGCCATCTCACGAAGGCACACGCGGCACAGGCCGAACTTGCGGTACACGGAGTGCGGACGGCCGCAGCGCTGGCAGCGCGTGTAGCCACGTACACCGAACTTGGGCTTGCGAGCAGCCTTGGCAATCAGAGCCTTCTTCGCCATCTCGCTCACGCCTCCTTGAAGGGGAAGCCGAGGTGACGAAGGAGCGCGCGGCCCTCAGCGTCGTTGGTCGCCGTGGTCACCACGGTGATGTCCATGCCCCGGGTACGGTCGATCTTGTCCTGGTCGATCTCGTGGAACATGACCTGCTCGGTGAGACCGAAGGTGTAGTTGCCACGGCCGTCGAACTGCTTGGGGGAAAGACCACGGAAGTCGCGGATGCGCGGCAGCGCGAGCGACAGGGTGCGGTCCAGGAACTCCCACATGCGGTCGCCACGAAGCGTGACGTGGGCACCGATCGGCTGGCCCTCACGCAGCTTGAACTGCGCGATGGACTTACGGGCCTTGGTGACGGCCGGCTTCTGACCGGTGATCGTGGTGAGGTCGCGAATCGCGCCGTCGATCAGCTTGGAGTCGCGGGCGGCGTCGCCCACACCCATGTTGACCACGATCTTGACGAGGCCGGGGATCTGCATGACGTTCTCGTACTTGAACTCGTCACGCAGCTTGCCCGCGATCTCCTCGCGGTACTTCGTCTTGAGACGCGGAGTCGTGGTGGTAGCCATCAGATGTCCTCACCCGTCCGCTTGGCAACGCGGATCTTGTTGCCCTCGTCGTCGAAGCGGTAACCGACACGCGTGACGACCTTGTTGCCGTCCTTCTCAACGACCAGCTGGACGTTGGAGACGTGGACGGGCGCCTCGGTCGTGACGATGCCGCCGGCCTGCGAACCGCGAGCGGTCGGGCCGGCCTTGGTGTGCTTCTTGACCCGGTTGACACCCTCGACCAGGACGCGGTCCTCGCGGGGGAAGGCCGCGATGACCTTGCCCTGCTTGCCCTTGTCCTTACCGGTGATGACCTGGACCAGGTCGCCCTTCTTGATCTTCATGCTTACAGCACCTCCGGCGCGAGCGAGATGATCTTCATGAACTTCTTCTCGCGCAGCTCACGGCCGACGGGGCCGAAGATACGGGTGCCGCGAGGGTCGCCGTCGTTCTTCAGAATGACGGCGGCGTTCTCGTCGAAGCGGATGTACGAGCCGTCCGGACGGCGGCGCTCCTTCACGGTGCGAACGATGACCGCCTTGACGACGTCACCCTTCTTCACGTTGCCACCGGGGATCGCGTCCTTGACGGTGGCGACGATGACGTCACCGATGCCCGCGTAGCGGCGACCGGAGCCACCGAGCACACGGATGCAAAGGATCTCCTTCGCACCAGTGTTGTCGGCGACACGCAGTCGCGACTCCTGCTGGATCACGTCTATCTCCTGTTTGTCTGCCGGTTCCCGGCAGGGGCCTCAGTACGAGCGCCCCTGCCGAGCCTGGCGGAACTGACCTGCGGGGTTGGCCGCAGGAATTACTTGGCCTTCTCGAGGATCTCGACGACGCGCCAGCGCTTCGTGGCGGACAGCGGGCGGGTCTCCGCGAGGAGGACCCGGTCGCCGACGCCGGCAGCGTTCTGCTCGTCGTGCGCCTTGAGCTTGTTGGTACGGCGGATGACCTTGCCGTACAGCGCGTGCTTGACGCGGTCCTCGACGGCGACGACGACGGTCTTGTCCATCTTGTCGCTGACGACGAGACCCTCACGGGTCTTGCGGAAGCCGCGGGCCTCTGCAGTCTGCTCAGTCACGTTGCTCTCACTCATCAGGCGCTCTCCACCGTCTCGATGCCCAGCTCGCGCTCACGCATCAGGGTGTAGATCCGCGCGATGTCCTTACGGACGGCCTTGAGCCGACCGTGGTTCTCGAGCTGACCGGTCGCCGCCTGGAAGCGGAGGTTGAACAGCTCTTCCTTGGCTTCGCGGAGCTTGTTCAGCAGCTCCTCGTCACCCAGTTCGCGCAGCTCGGACGCCTTGGTACCGGCCGACATCACGCTTCACCTGCCTCGCGCTTGACGATCCGGCACTTCATCGGCAGCTTGTGGGCTGCGCGAGTAAGCGCCTCACGGGCGATCTTCTCGTTGGGGTAGGACAGCTCGAACATGACCCGGCCCGGGTGCACGTTCGCGATCCACCACTCCGGCGAACCCTTACCGGAACCCATGCGGGTCTCGGCAGGCTTCTTCGTGAGCGGGCGGTCCGGGTAGATGTTGATCCAGACCTTGCCGCCACGCTTGATGTGGCGGGTCATGGCGATACGGGCCGCCTCGATCTGGCGGTTGGTCACGTACGCCGGCGTGAGGGCCTGAATGCCGTACTCGCCGAACGCGACCGTCGTACCGCCCTTGGCCTGACCGCGGCGCTTCGGGTGGTGCTGCTTGCGGTGCTTGACCCTACGGGGGATCAGCATGTCGGTCAGGCCTCCGTTCCGGTGCTCTCAGCCGGAGCGGCAGCCGGAGCCTCGGCCTTGGGGGCCTCGGCAGCGGGAGCCGTCTGCGGCTTACGACCGCGACCGCCGCGCTCGCCGCCACGGCCACCACGGGCCGGGCGGTCGGCGCCGCCGCCACCACGGGCCGGGCGGTTGCCGGCGCGGGCAGCAGCGTTCTCGGCGCGGACCTCGGCGATGTTCTTGACATCGCCCTTGTAGATCCAGACCTTCACACCGATGCGGCCGAAGGTCGTCTTGGCCTCGAAGAAGCCGTAGTCCACGTTCGCGCGGAGCGTGTGCAGGGGCACGCGGCCCTCGCGGTAGAACTCCGAGCGGGACATCTCGGCGCCGCCGAGGCGGCCACCGCACTGGATCTTGATGCCCTTGGCGCCGGCCTTCATCGCCGACTGCATGCTCTTACGCATGGCGCGGCGGAAGGAGACGCGGGAGGAGAGCTGCTCGGCGACGGCCTGGGCAACCAGCTGAGCGTCGGTCTCGGGGTTCTTGACCTCGAGGATGTTCAGCTGGACCTGCTTGCCCGTGAGCTTCTCGAGGTCACCGCGGATGCGGTCGGCCTCGGCGCCACGGCGGCCGATGACGATGCCCGGACGAGCGGTGTGGATGTCCACACGCACACGGTCACGGGTGCGCTCGATCTCCACCTTCGAGATACCGGCGCGCTCCATGCCGGACGTCATCATCCGACGGATGGCGACGTCTTCCTTGACGTAGTCCTTGTACAGCTTGTCGGCGTACCAACGGGACTTGAAGTCCGTGGTGATGCCGAGCCGGAACCCGTGCGGGTTTACCTTCTGGCCCATTACCGGGTTCCTTCCTTGCTGCTGACGACCACGGTGATGTGGCTGGTCCGCTTGCGGATCCGGTAGGCACGGCCCTGGGCGCGCGGCCGGAACCGCTTCAGGGTCGGGCCCTCGTCGACGTACGCCTCGGAGATGACGAGGCTGCCGGCGTCGGTGTGGTCGTAGTTGTGCGCGGCGTTGGCGATGGCGCTGTCGAGCACCTTGCCGACGGGCACTGAGGCTGCCTGCGGAGCGAATCGCAGAACAGCCTGAGCCTCCGTGGCGTCCATGCCACGGATAAGGTCCACCACGCGGCGGGCCTTCATGGGCGTAACGCGGATGTACCGCGCCTGGGCCCTGGCTTCCATGGTTGTCCCTCTCAGTTACTTACGTGTCTGAATGCGATCCGCGTTTAGCGGCGCTTCGACTTCCGGTCGTCCTTGACGTGACCCCGGAAGGTGCGCGTCGGCGAGAACTCGCCGAGCTTGTGGCCGACCATCGACTCGGTGACGAACACCGGGATGTGGGTCTTGCCGTTGTGCACCGCGATCGTGTGGCCGAGCATGGCCGGGACGATCATGGAGCGACGGGACCAGGTCTTGATGACGTTCTTGGAACCGGCTTCGTTCTGGGCGTCCACCTTCTTGATCAGGTGGTCGTCGACGAAGGGCCCCTTCTTGAGACTCCGCGGCATCTAAACCCGCTCCTAGCGCTTCTTGTTCGTCTTGCGGCGGCGGACGATGTACTTGTTCGAAGCCTTCTTCGGCGAACGAGTACGACCCTCCTTCTGACCCCAGGGGCTGACCGGGTGGCGACCACCGGAGGTCTTGCCCTCACCACCACCGTGGGGGTGGTCAACCGGGTTCATCGCCACACCGCGAACGGTCGGGCGGACGCCCAGCCAGCGCTTGCGGCCGGCCTTACCCCAGTTGATGTTGCTCTGCTCGGCGTTGCCGACCTCGCCGACCGTGGCGCGGCAGCGCTGGTCGACCAGGCGGATCTCACCGGAGGGCATACGAAGGTGGGCCATCGTGCCCTCCTTCGCCAGCAGCTGCACGGAGGCACCAGCGGAGCGGGCGAACTTGGCGCCGCCACCGGGACGGAGCTCGATCGCGTGGATCGTGGTACCGACCGGGATGTTGCGGAGCGCCAGGTTGTTGCCCGGCTTGATGTCGGCCCCGGGACCGTTCTCGACGCGGTCACCCTGCTGCAGGTTGCGCGGGGCGAGGATGTAGCGCTTCTCGCCGTCCGCGTAGTGCAGCAGCGCGATGCGCGCGGTGCGGTTGGGGTCGTACTCGATGTGCGCGACCTTCGCCGGCACGCCGTCCTTGTCGTGACGACGGAAGTCGATCACTCGGTAGGCGCGCTTGTGTCCGCCACCCTGGTGGCGAACGGTCACACGACCGGCGTTGTTACGGCCGCCCTTGCTGTGCAGCGGGCGGACCAGCGACTTCTCCGGCGTGGACCGCGTGACCTCGACGAAGTCGGCGACGCTGGAGCCACGACGGCCCGGCGTAGTCGGCTTGTACTTGCGGATTCCCATTTCTCAGTCCTCGTCCGATATCGGACGATCCGACCCGCTTACGCGGACGGACCGCCGAAGATGTCGATACGGTCGCCCTCGGCAAGGGTCACGATCGCGCGCTTGCTGTCGGCACGCTTGCCGAAGCCGGTGCGGGTCCGCTTGCGCTTGCCCTGGCGGTTGATCGTGTTCACCCCGGTGACCTTGACCGAGAAGACCGCCTGGACGGCCTGCTTGATCTGGGTCTTGTTGGCGCCGGGCGCCACGATGAACGTGTACTTGCCCTCGTCGAGAAGCGCGTAGCTCTTCTCGGACACGACCGGCTTCAGCAGGACGTCACGGGGGTCCGTGAACGCCTTGCTGGGCGCGGTGACGACGGTGTTCTTGCCCTCGGCCTCGTGGCGGCGCGCCTTGGCGACGCGCGCGGCCTTGGCTGCCTTGGCGGCCTTCGAGGCGATGCTCGGGTGACGCGTAGCCATCAGGCTTCGCTCCCTTCGGTGTCAGCGGCCTTGGGGCCAGACACGAAGGACTCGAAAGCGGCCTGGGTGAAGACCACGTCGTCCGAGACGAGAACGTCGTACGTGTTCAGCTGGCCCGGCTCCAGGATGTGGACCTGGGGCAGGTTGCGGGCGGACAGCCACGCGGCCTCGTCGGCACGGTCGATCACGAGCAGCAGGTTCTTGCGCTCGCTGATCTTGCCGAAGAGCGTCTTGGCGGCCTTCGTCGAAGGCGACTCGCCCTCGATGACGCCGGAGACGACGTGGATGCGGTTGTTGCGAGCCCGGTCGGTGAGGGCGTGGCGCAGGGCCGCGGCCTTCATCTTCTTGGGGGTCCGCTGCGAGTAGTCACGCGGGGTGGGGCCGTGAACGACGCCACCGCCCGCGAACTGCGGCGCACGGGTCGAACCCTGACGGGCGCGGCCGGTGCCCTTCTGGCGGTACGGCTTCTTACCGCCACCACGGACCTCGCCACGACGCTTGACCTTGTGCGTGCCCTGACGGGCGGCGGCCAGCTGCGCGACGACGACCTGGTGAAGCAGCGGGATGCTGATCTTCTCTACGTCGAAGATCTCGGCCGGGAGCTCAACGGTCCCGGCGGTGTCGCCGGAGGGCGACAGAATGTCAATGGTGCTCATAGTCCTCAGGCCCCCTTGGCCGCGGTGCGGACCAGGACGAGGCCGCCGTTCGGACCAGGAACCGCGCCCTTGATGAGGAGCAGGCCCTTCTCCGCGTCAACGGCGTGAACGGTCAGGTTCTGGGTGGTGACCCGCTCGTTGCCCATGCGACCCGCCATGCGGAGGCCCTTGAACACACGGCCCGGGGTGGCGCAGCCACCGATGGAACCGGGAGAGCGGTGCTTGCGCTGGGTGCCGTGACCGGCGCCGAGGCCCTTGAAGTTGTGACGCTTCATGACACCGGCGAAGCCCTTGCCCTTGCTCTTGCCGGTCACGTCCACCTTGACGCCGGCCTCGAAGACCTCCGCGGAGATCTCCTGGCCCAGCGTGTACTCGGAGGCGTCCGCGGTGCGGATCTCGACGAGGTGGCGGCGGGGCGTGACGTCGGCCTTGGCGAAGTGACCCTTGAGGGGCTTGTTCACCTTGCGAGGGTCGATCTCGCCGAAGGCGATCTGGACCGACTCGTAGCCGTCGACATCGTTCGTACGCACCTGGGTCACGACGTTGGGGCTGGCCTTGACGACGGTGACCGGAACAACACGGTTGTTCTCGTCCCACACCTGCGTCATGCCGAGCTTCTCGCCCAGGATGCCCTTGATCTGCTTAGCCATTCTCAGATCACCGGCCTTCAGAGCTTGATCTCGATGTCGACACCGGCCGGGAGGTCGAGTCGCATCAGAGAGTCAACGGTCTTGGGCGTCGGGTCGAGGATGTCGATCAGGCGCTTGTGCGTGCGCATCTCGAAGTGCTCGCGCGAGTCCTTGTACTTGTGCGGCGACTTGATGACGCAGTACACGTTCTTCTCAGTGGGCAGCGGCACCGGGCCCGCGACCGACGCACCAGTGCGAGTCACCGTCTCGACGATCTTCTTCGCCGAGGAGTCGATGACCTCGTGGTCGTAGGCCTTGAGCCGGATGCGGATCTTCTGTCCCGCCATGGCTACTCCGTAGTCCTGTCTATTTACCGCTCTGGAACCCGGTGTTCCTTTGACTTCCGCCGACCCACGCGGTCGGGTGTGTCGCACTCTCACCGACACAGATGTCCCTTGTTCGAACATCCCTTGTCTGGGAAAGAGGTCCACCGGGCGCCTGGCCAGTGCCGCACTCCGCTTCCCGAAAGATTCCCGTACGTCCGTCCCAGCGCTGCCTTACGGCAGTTGGGACGACGAGTACTGTGGGACTCGCTTCCGGTCCTCCCGGCGGGAGGCGCACAGCATCAACACTCGACCGAGCAACCCCGCTAGTCTGCCATACGGGGCACGGGCCTGGCCAATCGAGCCGGAGACAATACCCCGGGAGTGACGCAGGTCAAACACATTGCCGCTTTGACCGACGCGGCGGAGGCCCTCGGGGCCTTCCTTTCCCTCCTGGTGGGCGCCGGGTCCGTCCGGGCACCGGTCTCCCCACCGCTCGGCGGGGAGACCACAACCGACCCGGAGTCCCTGGTCAGCGCACGTCGACGTGGTCCCCGCCGCTCGTCGTGGCGCCCGTCGTGTCGTTGCCGCCGTACGACCAGCGCCAGGTGCCGCCCTTCGCGGCGGTGACCGTGGTCTTCAGGGCGCCGGTGCTGCTCGTCGTGACCTTCTTGACCGTGACGAAGGAGCTGGTGCCCGTCGCGCGGAACTGGAGGGTGACCGAACGGCCGCCGTAGGCCCCGTACTTCTTGGTCGCCCAGTCGGCGCGGGTGAGCTTGCCGGTGACGGTGATCTTCTTGCCCTTGACGACCGGCTCCGGCGCGGCGTTCACGGTGACCTTGGCCGCCCGCTTGAGCCGGACGGTCAGGGACCGGGTCTCACGTTCGTGGGCCGCGAGGTTGCCGTTGGCCTTGAACAGGAGCAGGGAGACGCCGGTCTTCCAGGTGGTGGCGTCGGCGTTGGAGTCGACCTCGTCGTGACTCCGGTCGGGGTCGACGTAGAGGGACCCCTCGCAATTGGCCTTCTTGTCGCTCTGCTCGTAGCAGGTGTAGCCACCGGGGCCTATGTAGTTCTCGAAGTTGGCGTCCAGGTCCTGCGTCAGGCGTCCCCGGTACAGGAAGGGGGTGGCGTCGTACCGGAACGGGTCGCTCGTGCTGTACCCGGACGGCAGGGTGATCGTGAAGGTGAGGGACGGCTCCACCACCTTCGAGGTGCCGACGACGATCGGCTTGCCCTTGTTGATCACGATGTCGGTCACCTTGATCCCGGTGTCCTGGGCGTGGGCCGCCGGGGCGTTCAGGAGGGTGAGAGCGAGGGCCCCCACGAGCGCGACCCCGGTGGCCGTTCGTCTGCCAGTGGTCATTACCACCTCTTTCGTGGCGCGGAAAAGGAGGAGGCAGACTATCCCATGACCTGATCATGACGAGTGCTTGGTCTACGGCCAGTCGACCAGCGCCGCGAACACGACGCACACGCACGGCACCAGCACGGGCGCGGCCAGCGCGAGGCCCACCCGGCCGGCCGCGTTCCGGCGCTCCCACGGCAGCGCCCAACTCGCCGCCGCCAGCAGCAGAGCGATCCCCAGGCCCCCGAGCAGCACCGGAAAGGCGACGGCGAAGCTGGAGTCGAAGCGGTCGGCCTCAGTGCCGTCGCAGGCGTCGCAGGCCATCGCGGAGAAACCGCCGAAGAACCAGGCGGCCAGGCACGCGGGAAGCGTGAGCAGGGTCGAGACCAGCGGGGCGACCCAGGCTCCGGTCGCGCGGTCGTCGTCGAGCGTGAGGTCCGGCATGGGTCCATCACAGCGCGCCGACACCCCAGGCCGCATGAGCGTTCGTACTCAGAACACGCGGTCGCCGTACTGAACCAGGCGCTTCAGGCGCCCGCGTTCCGCAATCGCGCGAACGACGTGTCCAACCCCCGCTTCAGCAACCGCGCCACCGGCCGCTCCACGAACCGGTGCACCAGCCAACTCAGCAGCATGAAGCCGGCGATGACGGAGGCGATCAGGAGACGGGCGTCCATGGTGTCGCGCAGGCGGTTGATGAGGACCGTACCCGCCGCGTAGTGCATCAGGTACAGCGGATACGTCAGCGCGCCGGCCGTCACCAGCCACTTCCAGCGGATGCGGTCGGTGGCGCCGAGGGCGATGGCGACCATGGCGAGCAGGAACACGGTGAAGATCGTCACGCTCCCCCGCCATCCTGACACGTGCTCGACCTCGTCGATCCGGATGCCCAGTTCGCGCTGGCCCATCAGCCAGGCCATCGCGAGGATGCCCCACAGCAGCAGGTCCTGGCCGAAGCGGTGCATCAGGTACAGGGAGAGGCCAGCGATGAAGTACCAGGCGCCCTCCGGGTTGGCGACCAGTTCCAGCAGGGGGAGCTCGGAGATCGGGGCGAGCATGGCCGCGGCGCCCCACACACAGCAGAAGACGACGACCTTGCGGTAGGTCAGGCCGCTCCACACGACGATCAGGAAGAGGAGGTAGAAGCGGAGCTCCGACCACAGGGTCCAGTAGACGCCGTCGACGTTCATGACGCCCGAACCGGACTGGAGCATCGTGAAGTTGAGGAGGATGTCGCGGGTGCGCAGGCGGTCCCACACGCCCGGCAGGGCGATCAGGACGGCCGTGGTGAAGACGATGGCGAACCAGTACGCCGGGTACAGCCGGATCACCCGTGAGGTGAAGAACTGCCGGGGGGTACGGCCCCAGCAGGACATGCAGATCACGAAGCCGCTGATCACGAAGAAGATCTCGACGCCGATCCAGCCGTAGGAGGCGAACCGGAACACCGTCGGCATGATGTCGGAGACCGGGCGGTCCCAGATGCGGTTGCCGGGCTGGTCGACGCGGTGGGTGCCGGCGTAGTGGTGTACGGCGACCATCAGGGCGGCGAGGAACCGGATGCCGTCGATGGCGTACAGCCGGCGGCCGGCGCGGTCGCGTACGGCGGCGTGCCGGGCGGCGGAGGCGGGCTGTCCCGGCCGGGCGGGCACGGCGAGGGGCGGAAGTGGCTGCTGCAGGCCGCTGACGACCCGTCGCGGTATCGGCCTTCTGCGCTCCGCGTCCTGCATCGACACCTGCGTGTCCGTCCGTCCTCGCGAGGGAATCCCGGGCCGGGAGTGGCCACCGGACGCCTCAGGCTACGACCCTCACAACCACCCCACAGCGGCCAGACAAGAACATTCCCCCCACGGTCGCCGGGGAGTTGCCGCAAACCTCGCCGAGCCGCTTCACAGAGTTCCCGCAGACTTCACTTGACGTCTTGCGGAAACGCGACAGCCGTCCCGATGATCTCGGCCATGTACAAACGAAGGCGCGTCACAGGCACCTACGCCGGAGCCGCGCTCGCCGCGGGTCTCCTCCCCGGTGTCTCCCCCGTGGGCGACACCCCGCCCTGGGACTTCCTCCTCAGCGGCTCGGTCCTCCTCGTCGTGGGCCAGCTCATCCACTGCTACCCGAGCGCGATCAGGACCTCCCCCTGGCTCCTCTTCGCCGCGATCGGCACCCTCCAGGACGCCCTGGTCTGGCTCCTCGTCTCCTGGATCAGCTCCCGGCTGGACTACGGCATGCACGTCGACTCCTTCGTCACGGCCCTGCTGGCCGGCGCGATCGTCCGCTGCCTGACCCTCGCCCTCATGGCCGCCGGCCCGCAGCCCACGCCGGAAGCGCAGCCAGGATGAGGCCATGAGCGAGACCGTGTACTCGGTCATCCCGACCGCCCCGCGCCGGCAACCCGACCGCGCCGCCGGAGAGCGCCGCCGTGGAAGAAGCCAGCGGGCATCCGGTGCGGCCGATCCTGGCGCGGATCCCAGCCAGGCATGCGAAAGGGCCCGTACGACCGAAGTCGTACGGGCCCCTTCAGAGACCTACGGGGTCTCGGAGACCTACCGGGTCAAGATCAGGCGGTGATCTTGGTGACCTGGCCGGCGCCGACCGTCCGGCCACCCTCACGGATGGCGAACTTCAGGCCCTCTTCCATGGCGATGGGCTGGATGAGCTCCACCTTCATCTCGGTGTTGTCACCCGGCATGACCATCTCGGTGCCCTCGGGGAGGGTCACGACGCCGGTCACGTCCGTCGTACGGAAGTAGAACTGCGGACGGTAGTTGTTGAAGAACGGCGTGTGGCGGCCACCCTCGTCCTTGGACAGGATGTAGGCCTGGGCCTCGAACTGGGTGTGCGGCGTGACCGAACCCGGCTTGATGATGACCTGGCCGCGCTCGACGTCCTCGCGCTTGATGCCACGGAGGAGCAGACCGACGTTCTCACCGGCCTGGCCCTCGTCGAGCAGCTTGCGGAACATCTCGATGCCGGTGACCGTGGTGGTGGTCTTCTCGGTCTTGATGCCGATGATGTCGACGGTCTCGTTGACCTTGAGGACACCACGCTCGATACGACCGGTGACGACGGTGCCACGACCGGTGATCGTGAAGACGTCCTCGATCGGCATCAGGAACGGCTTGTCGACGTCACGCTCGGGCTGCGGGATCGCCTCGTCGACGGCGGCCATCAGGTCCAGGACCGACTGGCCCCACTCCTTGTCGCCCTCGAGCGCCTTGAGCGCCGAGACCTTGACGACCGGAACGTCGTCGCCCGGGAACTCGTACTCGGAGAGGAGCTCACGCACCTCGAGCTCGACGAGCTCCAGGATCTCCTCGTCGTCCACCATGTCGGCCTTGTTCAGGGCGACGACGATGTAGGGGACGCCGACCTGGCGGGCCAGGAGCACGTGCTCCTTGGTCTGCGGCATCGGGCCGTCGGTGGCGGCGACCACGAGGATGGCGCCGTCCATCTGCGCCGCACCCGTGATCATGTTCTTGATGTAGTCCGCGTGACCGGGGCAGTCGACGTGGGCGTAGTGACGCGTCTCGGTCTGGTACTCGACGTGCGCGATGGAGATGGTGATACCGCGCTGGCGCTCCTCGGGAGCCTTGTCGATCTGGTCGAACGCCGAGGCCTCGTTCAGGTCGGGGTACGCGTCGTGCAGCACCTTGGTAATGGCGGCCGTAAGGGTCGTCTTACCGTGGTCGATGTGACCGATGGTGCCGATGTTGACGTGGGGCTTAGTCCGCTCGAACTTCGCCTTCGCCACGGGGTCCTCCTGTGGAGTGGTTCTGAACGCCTTGCTTCATCGGCGCCAGGTGATCTTTGCTGGAAAGCCTCGGCCCGGGGGCACTCCCCCACAAACGCGGGTGAATGCCCCTCCGGGCTCCGGAGTCAAGCCTAAAGCGTGCGAACGCGGTGCGTTACTCGCCCTTGGCCTTCGCGATGATCTCCTCGGCGACGTTCCGCGGAACCTCGGCGTAGGAGTCGAACTGCATCGAGTAGCTTGCGCGACCCGACGTCTTGCTGCGGAGGTCTCCGACGTAGCCGAACATCTCCGAGAGGGGCACGAGGCCCTTCACGATGCGGGCACCGGCCCGCTCCTCCATGGCCTGGATCTGGCCACGACGGGAGTTGATGTCGCCGATGACCTCACCCATGTAGTCCTCGGGCGTGGTGACCTCGACGGCCATCATCGGCTCGAGGAGCACGGGGCTGGCCTTGCGCGCGGCCTCCTTGAAGGCCTGCGAACCGGCGATCTTGAAGGCGAGCTCGGAGGAGTCGACCTCGTGGTAGCCACCGTCGATGAGCGTGACGCGGACGCCCGTCATCTCGTAGCCCGCGAGGATGCCGAACTGCATGGCCTCCTGCGCACCGGCGTCCACCGAAGGGATGTACTCCTTCGGGATACGGCCACCGGTGACCTTGTTCACGAACTCGTACGAGGCGTCGCCGCCCTCGATGGGCTCGATCGCGATCTGCACCTTGGCGAACTGACCGGTACCACCGGTCTGCTTCTTGTGGGTGTAGTCCACGCGCTCGACGGCCTTGCGGATCGTCTCACGGTAGGCGACCTGCGGCTTGCCGACGTTGGCCTCGACCTTGAACTCACGGCGCATACGGTCGACCAGCACCTCGAGGTGCAGCTCGCCCATACCACCGATGATGGTCTGGCCGGTCTCCTCGTCCGAGTGAACCTGGAAGGAGGGGTCCTCCTCCGCGAGACGCTGGATGGCGACACCCAGCTTCTCCTGGTCACCCTTGGACTTGGGCTCGATGGCGACCTGGATGACCGGCGCCGGGAAGTCCATGGACTCCAGGATCACCGGCTGCTTGTCGTCGGACAGCGTCTCACCGGTGGTGGTCTGCTTCAGGCCCATGACGGCGACGATGTCGCCGGCGCCCACCGACTCGATCTCCTCACGCTTGTTCGCGTGCATGCGGTAGATCTTGCCGATGCGCTCCTTCTTGCCCTTGACGGAGTTCAGCACCGCGGTGCCGGACTCCAGGCGACCGGAGTAGATCCGGACGAAGGTGAGCTTGCCGAGGTGCGGGTCGCTCATGATCTTGAACGCGAGCGCCGACAGCGGCTCCTCGTCGGACGGCTTGCGCTTGATCACGACCTCGGGGTCCTTCACGTCGTGGCCTTCGATGGCCTCGACGTCAAGCGGGGTCGGGAGGTAGCGCACGACCGCGTCGAGCAGGGGCTGGACGCCCTTGTTCTTGAACGCGGTGCCGCAGAACACCGGGGTGACCGTGGTGTCCTTGGACTTGCCGGACGCGATGGTGATACGACGGATCGCGGCGTACAGCTGCTCCACGGAAGGCTCCTCGCCCTCCAGGTACAGCTCCATGATCTCTTCGTCGTTCTCCGCGACGGCCTCGATGAGCTTGCCGCGGTACTCCTCGGCAGCCTCGGTGTGCGTGGCCGGGATGTCGACGGTGTCGTACATCTCGCCCTTGGCCGCCTCGGCGGACCACACGAGCGCCTTCATGGTGACGAGGTCGATGACACCCTTGAAGTCAGCCTCGGCGCCGATCGGCAGCTGCATGACGAGCGGCTGGGCGCCCAGACGGTCCGAGATCATGTCCACGCAGCGGTGGAACTCGGCGCCGGTACGGTCCAGCTTGTTGACGAAGCAGATGCGGGGCACGCCGTAACGGTCGGCCTGACGCCACACCGTCTCGGACTGCGGCTCCACGCCGGCAACGCCGTCGAACACCGTCACGGCACCGTCGAGAACGCGGAGCGAACGCTCCACCTCGACGGTGAAGTCGACGTGACCCGGGGTGTCGATGATGTTGATGGTGTGGTCGACGCCCTCAAGCGGCCAGTGACAGGTGGTGGCAGCAGAGGTGATCGTGATGCCACGCTCCTGCTCCTGCTCCATCCAGTCCATGGTGGCGGCGCCGTCGTGGACCTCACCGATCTTGTACGAAACGCCGGTGTAGAACAGGATCCGCTCGGTGGTGGTCGTCTTGCCCGCGTCGATGTGGGCCATGATCCCAATGTTGCGGACCCTGGCCAGGTCAAGCGAAGTGGTAGCCATAAGGCTTCAGTCTTCTCTCGGTCTCGATGGGGTCTGCGACTACCAGCGGTAGTGCGCGAAGGCCTTGTTGGACTCGGCCATCTTGTGCGTGTCCTCGCGCTTCTTGACGGCCGCACCGAGGCCGTTCGAGGCGTCGAGAAGCTCGTTGAGCAGGCGCTCGGTCATGGTCTTCTCGCGACGGGCGCGGGAGTAACCGACCAGCCAGCGCAGCGCCAGCGTGTTGGCGCGGCCGGGCTTGACCTCGACCGGCACCTGGTAGGTGGCGCCACCGACACGGCGGGACTTGACCTCAAGGGTGGGCTTGATGTTCTCGAGCGCGCGCTTGAGCGTGATGACCGGGTCGTTGCTGGTCTTCTCGCGCAGGCCCTCCATGGCGCCGTACACGATGCGCTCGGCGGTGGAGCGCTTGCCGTTCAGCAGCACCTTGTTGATCAGGGAGGTGACAAGAGGAGAACCGTAGACCGGGTCGATGATGACCGGGCGCTTCGGGGCGGGGCCCTTACGAGGCATTTTCTACTTCTCCTTCTTGGCGCCGTAGCGGCTGCGGGCCTGCTTGCGGTTCTTGACACCCTGGGTGTCGAGCGAACCGCGGATGATCTTGTAGCGAACACCGGGCAGGTCCTTCACACGACCGCCACGCACGAGCACGATGGAGTGCTCCTGCAGGTTGTGTCCCTCACCCGGAATGTAAGCAGTGACCTCGATCCCGCTGGTCAGACGCACACGCGCGACCTTACGCAGGGCCGAGTTCGGCTTCTTCGGGGTGGTCGTGAACACACGCGTGCAGACGCCCCGACGCTGAGGGGAACCCTCGAGTGCGGGCGTCTTGTTCTTCTCGACCTTGTCCTGCCGGCCCTTGCGGACCAGCTGCTGGATCGTAGGCACTACTTCTCCGGTTTCTGTGTGCCGAATGGTGAAGCTAACCTGAAACAGTCGCCGACCCACGCGGTCGGGTGTGTCGAATCCGGCGGACTCCCGCCGCAAGGCGAAAAGGGCGCAGATTACGGTGGCCGCTCAAGGCCCCCTAGTGCGGTTCAAGGCACGCACGGAAGCCAGGGCACACCCCAGGCACAAGGTCTGAGCGTACCCAGCTCATTCGCTGCGGTCAAAACAGATGGACGGCGACACCATCGCGGGGCGGTCGATGTCAAGCCCCTACGCCGTGGACGATCTTCGATTTCACATGGTGCACACGCGCGTGAAGCGTCTTCCCGCGGTTCCTCGGAGCGCTCACCCGGAGGCGAGCCCCACCGCGATCAGCAGCGTCATCACCACCGACCACGCGGCGATCGACAGCCAGCCGAACACGAGCCCGGTCATCGCGAGCCCGTCGCCGCTCTCGCCCGTTCGCTCGATCTCCGCCCGCGCCGCGTGCCCGAGGATCACCGCGGGAATCCCGGTGAACCCGAAGGTCGGCACACACAGCAGCCCGCACACCGCGGCTCCGACCGCCTTCCCGTTCGCCCGCGGCCGTGGGGCGGGCAGAAACGTCCGCGGTACGGCGGTGAAGGGCGCCGGCTGCGGCACGGGCCCGAGCGGCAGGTCGGCGACGAGCAGCGCCAGCTCCCCGACGGTACGCGCGCCGTACGCCCGCTCCACCCGCTTGTCGAACTCCCCCTTCTCCAGCCGCCCCTCCCCGTACCCGGCCCGCAGCACGTCGACGGCACGCTCACGGTCGGCATGCGAGGCGAGCATGGCGGAGGCACTGGGGTGGGCGACGGGCTGCGGGGCGACATATCCGGGCCAGGGCCGGGCCACGGGGGCGCCCGCACCGGACCAGGACCCCGCCGCCGGGCCGTCCCTGCCCGGCCCTGACGGCGACTCGTCCTTGCCCTGCCACGGTTGCCACGACGGTTGCGACACAGGAGCACCCCCTGGGCGGTCGAATGCCTCCATGATGCTCCAACGCTCCGATACCGGGACAGGTTCCTGCATCTCCAACGGGAAACACCTGGCCGGGTGAGCGTCGGTCGGCTTCACGAGGTACCGCCCGCTCAGTCCTGCGAGCTCCGCAGATGCTGTCGGATCAGCTTGATGTCCTCCTGATCCTTTTCGCGATGAAGCCTTTCCTTCCAGGCCAGCACCTCAGAAAGCGAGCAGAACGGAATGCCCTGGATCCACTCGGCACCGTCGATCATCGCGTCCGGTTCAGGCGCCCCCGGCAGCCAGCGGTCGAAGACCTCGATGTCCCCTTGGAAAAGCGACACCAAGCGGCCGCAGCCCGAGGGCGCAATCACCGGATCCGCCAGCTCCAGGGCGATCTTCCATGCTGCGCCCCTGGCGACCAGGTCCAGGTCGCCGATCACGTTGCGAAGACCGCGGGCAAGCAGCGGTCCACTTCCCGCCACCACGTATTCCGTAGGCGGCAGCTTGAGCGACAACAACTTCCGGATCAGGGGGTGCCCGCTCAACTCCAAGAGGTCTCCTAGAGGACAGGCAGCCCAATCGCCGAACGAGCAGCCATACTCATCGTCAAAGCCGCGATGACACTCGCCAGCGTACCGATGAGGAAGTACTCCGACGCGTGCTTGCCGTGCTCCGCCGTAGGCACCCGGGCGAGGGACTTGGCCGCCAGGACCAGTGCCGCGGCCTCGGGTCGCCCTGCCACGAGAAAAGCGAAGAGCAGCCCACGCTCCAGAAGGCCGATGATCGGCCCGCCGTTCATGAACTCCATGGCGGCATCTCTGGCCGGCCCGTCCTCAAGGGCGTCGATCTCCCGACGGACGGGGACTGTGGCTGATCTGGCGAGGACTCCCCCGCCGAACACTGAGATGAGCAGGGCCGAGGAGACGACCGCCACTCGATCGCTCAGGAGCAGATCCACGCCGAGCGAAGCCGTGGTCGCTCCCGCCGCCCAGACGGACACGAGCGCGGCAGTACCGAAGGCTGCCAGGCCAAGGCGCCTGGATGCCGCTGGAGCCCCTGTGGGCATGGGGAGCGTGATGGAGAGGCCCAGGCCTGCGCTACCCGTCGCGTGGTGCCAGAGAATCGATCCAACGGCCACCAGCAGCGTGGCGCCAAGCACGATCCACGGCCTCTCCTGAGCCCGGTACGGAGCGATCGCGTAAGCACCAAAGGCAAGCGCGAAGAGAGCCAGGAGTCCTGGGCGGGAGCGCTGCCAGCCCAGGCCCCAGGGAACCACCACGGCAGCCGCAAGACCGAACCCCAGCCGGGCTGCCTCCACTCGCCCGCCCCCCCAACACCTGCTGCCTGCAAGGCAGTTCACCGACGATCCCGGCGGATCATAACGTGCACGCACGCCGAAGGGCGGCCACCCCAAAAGGTGACCGCCCTCCGGATCGAGCAACCCGACTTACTGGTTGTACGGACCGTAGTCGTAGTCCTCCAGCGGAACGGCCTGGCCGGAACCCGTGCCGAACGGCGAGTAGTCGATGTCGTCGTAGCCGACGGCCGAGTACATCGCGGCCTTGGCCTCCTCGGTCGGCTCGACCCGGATGTTGCGGTAGCGGGACAGGCCCGTACCGGCCGGGATGAGCTTACCGATGATGACGTTCTCCTTGAGGCCGATGAGGCTGTCGGACTTGGCGTTGATCGCCGCGTCCGTCAGGACTCGGGTCGTCTCCTGGAAGGAGGCGGCCGACAGCCAGGATTCCGTCGCCAGCGAGGCCTTGGTGATACCCATCAGCTGCGGACGACCGGAGGCCGGGTGACCGCCCTCTTGGACCACACGACGGTTCTCGGTCTCGAACTTCGAGCGCTCGACCAGCTCGCCGGGCAGCAGCTCGGCGTCGCCGGACTCGATGATCGTCACGCGGCGCAGCATCTGCCGGATGATGATCTCGATGTGCTTGTCGTGGATCGACACACCCTGCGAGTTGTAGACCTTCTGGACCTCACCGACCAGGTGGACCTGGACGGCACGCTGACCCAGGATGCGCAGCACGTCGTGCGGGTTGGTGGCACCCACGGTGAGCTTCTGGCCCACCTCGACGTGCTCGCCCTCGCTGACCAGGAGACGGGCACGCTTCGAGATCGGGAACGCCGTCTCGTCGCTGCCGTCGTCCGGCGTGATGACGATCTTCTTGGTCTTCTCGGTCTCCTCGATCCGCACGCGGCCCTGGGCCTCGGAGATCGGGGCGACACCCTTCGGGGTACGGGCCTCGAAGAGCTCGACGACACGCGGCAGACCCTGGGTGATGTCGTCACCGGCCACACCACCGGTGTGGAAGGTACGCATCGTCAGCTGGGTACCGGGCTCACCGATGGACTGGGCGGCGATGATGCCGACCGCCTCACCGATGTCGACCAGCTTGCCGGTGGCCAGCGAGCGGCCGTAGCACATGGCGCAGGTGCCGACGGCGGACTCGCAGGTCAGGACCGAGCGGGTCTTGACCTGGGAGACGCCGTGCCTGACGAGCTCGTCGATGAGGACGTCGCCGAGGTCGGTGTTGGCCGGGGCCAGCACCTTGCCGTCGACGGTGATGTCCTCGGCCAGCGCACGTGCGTACACGCTGGTCTCGACGTCGTCCGCCTTGCGCAGCACGCCGTCCGCGCCGACCTCCGCGATGTTGAGCTTGAGGCCACGGTCGGTGCCGCAGTCCTCCTCGCGGATGATGACGTCCTGCGAGACGTCCACCAGACGACGGGTGAGGTAACCCGAGTCGGCGGTACGCAGGGCGGTGTCCGCCAGACCCTTACGGGCACCGTGCGTGGAGATGAAGTACTCCAGCACGGACAGGCCCTCACGGAAGGACGCCTTGATCGGACGCGGGATCGTCTCGTTCTTGGCGTTCGACACCAGACCACGCATACCGGCGATCTGCCGCATCTGCATCATGTTTCCTCGGGCACCCGAGTCAACCATCATGAAGATGGGGTTCGTCTTGGGGAAGTTCGCGTTCATCGCCTCGGCGACCTCGTTGGTCGCCTTGGTCCAGATCGCGATGAGCTCCTGAGTGCGCTCTTCCTTCGTGATCAGACCGCGCTCGTACTGCTTCTGGACCTTCTCGTCCTGCGCCTCGTAGCCCTTGACGATCTCCTTCTTCGCCTCGGGAACGACGACGTCGGAGATGGCCACGGTGACACCGGAACGGGTCGCCCAGAAGAAGCCGGCCGCCTTCAGGTTGTCGAGCGTCGCCGCCACGATGACCTTGGGGTAGCGCTCGGCCAGGTCGTTGACGATCTCGGAGAGCTGCTTCTTGCCCACCGAGTAGTCGACGAACGGGTAGTCCTCGGGCAGCAGCTCGTTGAAGAGCGCGCGGCCCAGGGTGGTGCGCAGCCGGAAGGTGTCACCGGCCTGGTACTCCGGCTCGCCCTCCTCGACGGCCGGCGGCGTCCAGCCACGCGGCGGGATGGTGCCCACCGGGAAGCGGATGTCGATCGGCGACTGCAGCGCCAGCTCGCCGGCGTCGAACGCCATGATCGCCTCGGCCGTGGAGCCGAACGCGCGGCCCTCGCCCTTGGTGTCACGCAGTTCGCCGTCGGTGGTGAGGAAGAACAGACCGAGGACCATGTCCTGGGTCGGCATCGTCACCGGACGGCCGTCGGCGGGCTTGAGGATGTTGTTCGAGGACAGCATCAGGATGCGTGCCTCGGCCTGCGCCTCCGCGGACAGCGGAAGGTGTACGGCCATCTGGTCGCCGTCGAAGTCCGCGTTGAACGCGGTGCAGACGAGCGGGTGGATCTGGATGGCCTTGCCCTCGACCAGCTGCGGCTCGAAGGCCTGGATGCCGAGGCGGTGCAGGGTGGGAGCACGGTTCAGCAGAACCGGGTGCTCGGCGATGACCTCTTCGAGGACGTCGTACACGACCGTGCGGCCGCGCTCCACCATGCGCTTGGCGCTCTTGATGTTCTGCGCGTGGTTCAGGTCGACCAGGCGCTTCATCACGAACGGCTTGAACAGCTCCAGCGCCATCGCCTTCGGCAGACCGCACTGGTGCAGCTTCAGCTGCGGACCGACGACGATCACGGAACGCGCGGAGTAGTCCACACGCTTGCCGAGCAGGTTCTGACGGAATCGACCCTGCTTGCCCTTCAGCATGTCGCTGAGGGACTTCAGCGGGCGGTTACCCGGGCCGGTGACCGGACGACCACGACGACCGTTGTCGAAGAGGGCGTCAACAGCCTCTTGAAGCATGCGCTTCTCGTTGTTGACGATGATCTCGGGCGCGCCGAGGTCGAGGAGCCTCTTCAGACGGTTGTTGCGGTTGATCACACGGCGGTACAGGTCGTTCAGGTCGGAGGTCGCGAAGCGGCCACCGTCCAGCTGCACCATCGGGCGAAGGTCCGGCGGGATGACCGGGACGCAGTCGAGAACCATGCCCTTGGGGCTGTTGGAGGTCTGCAGGAAGGCAGACACGACCTTCAGCCGCTTCAGCGCACGGGTCTTCTTCTGGCCCTTGCCGGTACGGATGATCTCGCGGAGACGCTCGGCCTCCTCGTCGAGGTCGAAGGACTCCAGGCGCTTCTGCAGCGCCGCGGCACCCATCGAACCGTCGAAGTACGTGCCGAAGCGGTCACGCAGCTCGCGGTAGAGCAGCTCGTCACCTTCGAGGTCCTGGACCTTGAGGTTCTTGAAGCGGGTCCACACCTCGTCGAGACGGTCGATCTCGCGCTGCGCACGGTCGCGCAGCTGCTTCATCTCACGCTCGGCACCCTCGCGCACCTTGCGGCGCACGTCGGCCTTGGCGCCCTCGGCCTCCAGCTCGGCCAGGTCGCTTTCCAGCTTCTTGGCGCGGGCCTCGAGGTCGGCGTCGCGACGGTTCTCGACCTGCTGACGCTCCACGGAGACGTGCGCCTCCAGGGAGGGCAGGTCACGCGTGCGGCGCTCCTCGTCGACGTACGTGATCATGTACGCCGCGAAGTAGATGACCTTCTCGAGGTCCTTGGGGGCCAGGTCGAGCAGGTAGCCCAGACGCGACGGGACACCCTTGAAGTACCAGATGTGCGTGACGGGGGCGGCCAGTTCGATGTGGCCCATCCGCTCACGACGCACCTTGGCGCGAGTGACCTCGACGCCGCAGCGCTCACAGATGATGCCCTTGAACCGGACACGCTTGTACTTGCCGCAGTAGCACTCCCAGTCCCGGGTCGGACCGAAGATCTTCTCGCAGAAGAGTCCGTCCTTTTCGGGCTTGAGGGTGCGGTAGTTGATGGTCTCGGGCTTCTTGACCTCGCCGTGGCTCCACTGACGGATGTCGTCAGCGGTGGCCAGACCGATCCGGAGCTCATCGAAGAAGTTGACGTCGAGCACTATGCGTCAATCCCTCTCAGGGTTGTAAGTCTTGGGGTCTGAAACGGGGGTCCAGGGGCCGGCCGGAGGTTCCTCACCAGGTCCTCCGGCCGGACTCCCGTCAGACCTCTTCGACGCTGCTCGGCTCGCGCCGGGACAGGTCGATGCCGAGCTCTTCCGCCGCGCGGAAGACGTCCTCGTCGGTGTCGCGCATCTCGATGGACATGCCGTCCGAGGACAGCACCTCCACGTTGAGGCACAGGGACTGCATCTCCTTGATGAGCACCTTGAAGGACTCGGGGATGCCGGGCTCGGGGATGTTCTCGCCCTTGACGATGGCCTCGTAGACCTTCACGCGGCCGGTGACGTCGTCGGACTTGATGGTCAGCAGCTCCTGGAGGGCGTACGCGGCGCCGTATGCCTCCAGCGCCCACACCTCCATCTCACCGAAGCGCTGGCCACCGAACTGGGCCTTACCACCCAGCGGCTGCTGGGTGATCATCGAGTACGGACCGGTCGAACGGGCGTGGAGCTTGTCGTCGACCAGGTGGTGGAGCTTGAGGATGTACATGTAGCCGACCGAGATCGGCTCCGGGAACGGCTCGCCGGAGCGGCCGTCGAACAGCCTCGCCTTACCGGTCGGCTGCACCATGCGCTCGCCGTCGCGGTTCGGGATGGTGTGCTGGAGCAGACCCGCCAGCTCGTCCTCACGGGCACCGTCGAAGACCGGGGTCGCGACGTTGGTGCCCGGGGCGACGGCGTCGGCGCCGATCACCTGCAGGCGCTGCGCCCAGTCCTCGGCGAGGCCGGAGACGTCCCAGCCGCGGCTGGCGAGCCAGCCGAGGTGGATCTCCAGGACCTGTCCCGGGTTCATTCGGGACGGCACACCCAGCGGGTTGAGGATGATGTCGACCGGGGTCCCGTCCTCGAGGAACGGCATGTCCTCGATGGGCAGGATCTTGGAGATGACACCCTTGTTGCCGTGGCGGCCGGCGAGCTTGTCACCGTCCGTGATCTTGCGCTTCTGCGCCACGTAGACGCGAACCAGCTGGTTCACGCCCGGCGGCAGCTCGTCGCCCTCTTCACGGTCGAAGACGCGGACGCCGATGACCTTGCCGATCTCGCCGTGCGGCACCTTCAGCGAGGTGTCACGGACCTCACGGGCCTTCTCACCGAAGATCGCGCGCAGCAGGCGCTCCTCCGGCGTCAGCTCGGTCTCACCCTTGGGCGTGACCTTGCCGACGAGGATGTCACCGGCGACGACCTCGGCACCAATACGGATGATGCCGCGCTCGTCGAGGTCCGCGAGGACCTCCTCGGAGACGTTCGGGATGTCCCGGGTGATCTCCTCGGGGCCGAGCTTGGTGTCACGGGCGTCGACCTCGTGCTCCTCGATGTGGATCGAGGAGAGGACGTCGTCCTGCACGAGGCGCTGCGACAGGATGATCGCGTCCTCGTAGTTGTGACCCTCCCACGGCATGAACGCCACGAGCAGGTTCTTGCCCAGCGCCATCTCGCCGTTCTCGGTGGCCGGACCGTCGGCCAGGACCTGGCCCTCGATGATCCGGTCGCCCTCGTCGACGATGACCTTCTGGTTGACCGAGGTGCCCTGGTTGGAGCGGGCGAACTTGGCCAGGCGGTACGTGATGTACGTGCCGTCGTCGTTGGCGGTGGTGATGTAGTCCGCGGAGACCTCCTGGACCACACCCGCCTTCTCGGCCTTGACCACGTCGCCGGCGTCGACGGCGGAGCGGTACTCCATGCCGGTGCCGACGAGCGGGGACTCGCTCTTGATGAGGGGCACGGCCTGACGCATCATGTTCGCGCCCATGAGGGCACGGTTGGCGTCGTCGTGCTCGAGGAACGGGATCATGGCGGTCGCGACCGACACCATCTGGCGCGGCGAGACGTCCATGTAGTCGACGTCGTCACCGGGGACGTAGTCGACCTCGCCGCCACGACGGCGGACCAGGACCCGGGACTCCTCGAACCGCATGTCCTCGTTGAGCGTGGCGTTGGCCTGCGCGATGACGAAGCGGTCCTCCTCGTCGGCCGTCAGGTAGTCGACCTCGTCGGTGACGACACCGCCGGTGACCTTGCGGTACGGCGTCTCCACGAAACCGAACGCGTTGACGCGGCCGTAGGAGGCGAGCGAACCGATCAGACCGATGTTCGGGCCTTCAGGCGTCTCGATCGGGCACATGCGTCCGTAGTGGGACGGGTGCACGTCACGGACCTCGAAGCCGGCCCGCTCACGGGAGAGACCACCCGGGCCAAGAGCCGACAGACGGCGCTTGTGGGTGAGACCCGACAGCGGGTTGTTCTGGTCCATGAACTGCGACAGCTGGCTGGTGCCGAAGAACTCCTTGATGGAGGCGACGACCGGCCGGATGTTGATCAGGGTCTGCGGCGTGATCGCCTCGACGTCCTGGGTCGTCATGCGTTCGCGGACGACGCGCTCCATACGAGCCAGACCCGTGCGGACCTGGTTCTGGATGAGCTCGCCGACGCTGCGCAGACGACGGTTGCCGAAGTGGTCGATGTCGTCGGTCTCGACGACGATGTTCGTGCCGCTGTCGCCGACCGTCTCGGTCTCGCCCGCGTGCAGCTTCACCAGGTACTTGATCGTCGAGATGATGTCCTCGACGGTCAGGATGCCCGCGTCCAGCGGAGCCTCCGCACCCAGCTTCTTGTTGACCTTGTAGCGGCCGACCTTGGCGAGGTCGTAACGCTTCGGGTTGAAGTAGAGGTTCTCCAGAAGCGTCTGGGCGGCCTCACGCGTGGGGGGCTCGCCCGGACGCAGCTTGCGGTAGATGTCGAGCAGCGCGTCGTCCTGGCCCTGGGTGTGGTCCTTCTCCAGGGTGGCGCGCATCGACTCGTACTCGCCGAACTCCTCGAGGATCTGCTCGGTGGTCCAGCCGAGAGCCTTCAGGAGAACGGTGACGGACTGCTTGCGCTTGCGGTCGATGCGGACACCGACCATGTCGCGCTTGTCGATCTCCATCTCCAGCCAGGCACCCCGGGACGGGATGATCTTGGCCGAGAAGATGTCCTTGTCGGACGTCTTGTCGATGGAGGAGTCGAAGTAGACACCCGGCGAGCGGACCAGCTGCGACACCACGACACGCTCGGTGCCGTTGATGACGAAGGTGCCCTTGTGGGTCATGAGCGGGAAGTCGCCCATGAAGACCGTCTGGGACTTGATCTCGCCGGTCTCGTTGTTGGTGAACTCGGCCGTCACGAAGAGCGGGGCCGCGTACGTGAAGTCGCGGTCCTTGCACTCGTCGATGCTGTTCTTCGGCGGCTCGAAACGGTGGTCGCGGAACGTCAGCGACATCGACCCGGAGAAGTCCTCGATCGGGGAGATCTCCTCGAAGATCTCCTCCAGACCGGACTTGGTGGGGACGTCCTGACCGGACTCCAGAGCCTCCTCGACCCGACTCTGCCAGGCGGTGTTCCCGAGCAGCCAGTCAAAGCTCTCGGTCTGCAGCGCGAGCAGGTTGGGAACCTCGAGAGGCTCCTTGATCTTTGCAAAAGAGATGCGCAGCGGGGCGGTGCTGGCGGCGTTGTTCGTATTCGCGGTCGAGGCAGTGCGCGAGGCGGCCAAGAGGGGGTCCTTCCGAGGGCTCGGACTCACTACGCGCTCCCCGGGCCCTCCTCCGCGGCACAGAGGACAGGTCTCTCCGATTTGGCCAAAAGGCCAGGTCGAAGATGATCCGGTCGTCGATGCTGAGGCGAGGGCAGACCCCTGGTGACGGGCAGGGGACAGCTAACAGGCAGCGCAAAGGGTCAGTGTAGCCACTTGGCGCACTGATGTCCAGCCCTGCTTTTCTGCCCAGTCTTCAAAAACTCTCGCTGCCCTCAACGTCCTCGACATGGTGCCCTCAACGCACGTTGATACTGCCCTCTTCGCCGCCGATCCATGCCTCGGATTCGGACCGTTCTGGCGACGCGTCCTGAGAATTGCGCGCTGCGTGCGGTTCGTCAAGGCCCCCCTGCCCGAACGATGGGTTGCGGGAGACACGACGAAGATCACCATACCCCTCGCCCTCAAGGCCGCACGGTAACCGTGACCGCGCCTCCAGGAACGCCGAAGAGCGACCACCCAGATGGATGATCGCTCTTCGGTGCTTGCGCGTTACAGGTCCAGCGGAACCTGTGAGGTGTTACTTGACCTCGACCGAGGCGCCGGCGCCCTTGAGGGACTCGGCAGCCTTCTCGGCGGCCTCCTTGGCGACCTTCTCGAGAACGGGCTTCGGGGCGCCGTCCACGAGGTCCTTGGCCTCCTTCAGACCCAGGGAGGTCAGCTCACGCACGACCTTGATGACCTGGATCTTCTTGTCGCCGGCACCGGTGAGGATGACGTCGAACTCGTCCTGCTCCTCGGCAACCTCGGCGGCGGCGGCCGGACCGGCCGGACCGGCGACAGCGACGGCCGCGGCGGCGGTGACGTCGAACTTCTCCTCGAACGCCTTCACGAACTCGGAGAGCTCGATGAGGGTCATCTCCTCGAACTGCGCGAGCAGGTCTTCCTGGCTGAGCTTCGCCATGATGGGCGATCCTTCCACTATTTCGGCTGGTGCCGGTATGTACATGTCTGGCGGGCGTACGTTCGGCCCGCTACGACCACTTCCTGGGGCGGGCTGCCTCAGGCGGCGGTCATGAAGCGAGCCGAGTTACTCGGCACCGCCCTGCTCGTCCTGCTTGGCACGGAGCGCGTCCACGGTGCGGACGAGCTTCGACGGGAGCGCCTGGAAGACCTGAGCAGCCTGAGTCTGCTTGCCCTTGAAGGCACCCGCCAGCTTGGCGAGCAGAACCTCGCGGGACTCGAGGTCCGCAAGCTTCTTGATCTCGTCGGCGGACAGCGCCTTGCCGTCAAGGACACCGCCCTTGATGACGAGGTTCGGGTTGTCCTTGGCGAAGTCACGAAGACCCTTCGCCGACGTCACCGGGTCACCGGTGATGAAGGCAACCGCCGTCGGACCGTTGAACAGGTCGTCGAGCGTCGAGATCCCGGCCTCGTTGGCCGCGATCTTGGTCAGCGTGTTCTTCACCACGGCGTACTGGGCGTCTTCACCGAGCGAACGACGCAGCGTCTTGAGCTGCGCCACGGTGAGACCCCGGTACTCGGTCAGCACGGCGGCGTTCGAGCTGCGGAACTGCTCCGTCAGCTCGGCCACCGCGGCAGCCTTGTCGGGCCTTGCCATAGAGCGTCGGCCTCCTTCCGGGTGATGAGGACCGCTCAGAAGGGGCTGCACACAACGAAACGCCCCGGCGCAGGCGCACGGGGCGTAGCTCGACCGGAATCACTTACGCGATCCTGGGAGCACTTCCACGGTCACCTGCGCGGGTCGTCCGCAGTTTTCAGCGGATCCTTCGGCCACCGCCCCCTCTTCCGAGGACACGGCAACGACCAGCGGTCTTTGGCTTCTGTAGGAGCGTACGGGACCGGATCCCTGTCAAGCAAATCCGGTCCTACGGCGCTCAGCTGTTCTGGAGTTCCTTCATCATCTCGGCCAGGTCCGCGGTCTCCTTGGCGGGCGGCGCCGCGACGGTCACCGGCTTGTTGTAGTCGAGGAAGGTGAAGGTCATGTCGAACTTGCCCTTGGTGGCGTCGCCCTGCATGCGGAACTGCTTGGCGTGGTTCTCGCCGTCGACCCACATGTCCATCGTGAACTTGTCGAGGCCCAGCTTCTCGAGCTGCTCGGTGCTCTTCTCGCGCTGCTCACGGACCGACTTGTCGGCGTCCTTGAAGGATGCCTTGAGCTCGGCCATGGTGACGTCGCCCGCGTAGTGCGTGGTCTTGACGCCCTCCACGGTCTCGGTGCCGACCTTCTTCACGTTCTTGGCGCCGTTGAGGAAGGAGGACATGGAGGCCGGGTTCTGGTCGGCCTGGCCGGCGCCGGGCGCCGTGGCGCCGAGGCCACCGTCCTTGCCCAGCGAGGACAGGTCGAACTTCATCCACTTCTTGCCGTCCATCTCCTTGGCCAGATCGGCGTTGCCGCCGATGTACATGGCCTTGTCGACGAGGCGGATCTCCACCGTGCCCTCCTTGGGCGCGGTCATCTTCATGCTCATCGCGATGTCGGGCTTGGTCCGCATGGCGGCCTCGGCGGTGACCTGGCCCTGCTCGGGCATCTCGCCCTTCATGCGGTAGTGGAAGGAGGTGATGTCCTCCGTGTTCTTCGCCGCCTTGGCGACCGCCGCCGCGGGCGTCATCTCGGGCGACTCGTCGCCGCCCTTGGAACAGCTCACCGCACCCGCGGCGAGAGCCGCGGCGACGAGCCCGGCACCGATGGTCCGGCGGCGCGCGGAAGGTCGTACAGAAGTGGTCATTGATTCCCCCCAAGGAACACATGGTCGATTCACAGCAAGACCGCGAGCCTATCCGAGAGGGGCGCGAGGGGTCCGTGAATTCCCTGCCGCTCAGGAGGGGTTGGTGCTCGACTGTGACAGGAGGGCCTTGAAGTCCGCCGTGTCGGAGGCCGGCGGCCGCTGTACGGCGACCCGGACGCCGAAGTCGCTGTAGTGGGCGGTCTGGGTCACCCTGCCGTTCGCCGTGCTGGTCTTCTCGACCTTCTTGACCAGCAGGTTCTTCTCGCTGATCCAGATGTCGACGGTCTCGGCGGTGACGTCGGCGTCCTGGAGGCGCTGCCGGAGCCCGGTGTCGGTGACGTCCTCGACGTCCACGGTGCCGGCGTAGTGCGTGGTCGTCCGGCCGTCCACGGTCTCCCGGCCGAGCTCGCGCACGTCGTCGGAGTCCAGCAGCAGCCTCACGGCCTGGCCCGGGGTGGTGGAGCGCATCTGGTCGGCGAGGGCGGCCCCGCCGCCGAGGGTCTTCAGGTCGTCGTAGCCGTACCTGAGCCAGTGCTTGCCGTCCGTCTTCGCGGCGAAGGCGTCGCCCATGCGCGCGTAGTAGGCGTCGGAGAGGTAGCGGGCCTCCATGGAGGTGACGCCGAGGCCGCGCATCGTCTCGGCCGCGGTGCCGCCGGTGTAGTCGATGGTGAGGGAGCCGGAGAGGCCGCCGGCCCAGGCGAGGACGCCGTCGGCGGTGAGGGACAGCTGGGTGCCCATCACGGTGGTGGATCTCACCCGGGCGGTCCGGGCCCGCTCGGTCGTGCGCTCCGCGGTGCGCAGGGCCGCGAGGGAGGCGGGGGCCGACGCCGTGCGCTTGTCCTGCGCCGGCCGGTCGGAGGAGCCGGAGGACGTACAGGCGGCGAGTCCCGCCAGCGCGGCGGCCGTCGTGAGCCAGACCGTCGTCCTCTTCATACGTCCCCCAGCTGCAAGTGCCCTGCTCGCACGCTAACTCAGAGCACAGCGCCCGCACATGGGAACGGGCCCCGCACCTCGAAAGGTGCGGGGCCCGGGAACCTGCCGGTGTCTCAGACCGCGGCCGGGTCCTCCTCGACGAGGAGGTTGCGGGTGCGGTTGGAGTCCAGCGGAATGCCGGGGCCCATCGTGGTGCTGATGGCGGCCTTCTTGATGTAGCGACCCTTGGCGGCGGACGGCTTCAGACGGAGGATCTCCTCCAGCGCCGCGCCGTAGTTCTCCACCAGCTTGGTGTCGTCGAACGACGTCTTGCCGATGATGAAGTGCAGGTTCGAGTGCTTGTCGACGCGGAACTCGATCTTGCCGCCCTTGATGTCGTTGACAGCCTTGGTGACATCGGGGGTGACGGTGCCGGTCTTGGGGTTCGGCATGAGACCACGGGGACCGAGCACGCGGCCGAGGCGGCCGACCTTGCCCATGAGGTCCGGGGTGGCGACGACGGCGTCGAAGTCCAGACGGCCCTTCGACACCTCGTCGATGAGCTCGTCGGCGCCGACGATGTCGGCGCCCGCGGCACGAGCGGCCTCGGCACGGTCACCGGTCGCGAAGACCAGGACCCGGGCGGTCTTACCGGTGCCGTGCGGGAGGTTCACGGTGCCACGGACCATCTGGTCGGCCTTGCGCGGGTCTACACCCAGACGGAAGGCGACCTCGACGGTGCCGTCGAACTTGGACGTGGAGGTCTCCTTGGCAAGACGGACGGCCTCGAGCGGGGCGTACAGCTTCTCCCGGTCGATCTTCTCGTCCGCAGCGCGAAGGGCCTTGCTGCGCTTGCTCACAACTGCTCCTGTGTGTTCTGAAAGGAGTCGTGGTACGGGCCGAGCAGGCCCTGCCACTTCTGCTTGTGGTGTACGGGGGTTGGGGCTCAGCCCTCGACCGTGACGCCCATGGAACGCGCGGTGCCGGCGATGATCTTCGCGGCGGCGTCCAGGTCGTTGGCGTTGAGGTCGGGGAGCTTGGTGGTGGCGATCTCGCGGACCTGCGCCTGGGTGATCTTGGCGACCTTGGTCTTGTGCGGCTCGCCGGAGCCCTTCTCGATGCCCGCGGCCTTGAGGATCATCCTGGCGGCCGGCGGCGTCTTGGTGATGAAGGTGAAGGAACGGTCCTCGTAGACCGTGATCTCCACCGGGATCACCCAGCCACGCTGCGACTCGGTCGCGGCGTTGTACGCCTTGCAGAACTCCATGATGTTGACGCCGTGCTGACCCAGCGCGGGGCCGACCGGCGGAGCCGGGTTGGCGGCACCGGCCTGGATCTGGAGCTTGATGAGCCCCGTGACCTTCTTCTTCTTGGGAGGCATAGCTCTCCGGGTCCTTTCGATTCGGGTCCTGCCTGCGTGCGGGGACCACCCGAACGCAGGCATACCGCACAACGATAACGGGTATAGATGCGCGGCCAAAAACCGAGCAGGTCAGACGGGCTGTGACAGCCCGCCTGACCTGGTCGGAAGCTCTGTCCGGAAGACGTCAGTTCTTCTGGATCTGGTCGAAGCTCAGCTCGACCGGGGTCTCTCGGCCGAAGATCTCGACGAGGCCCTTGACCTTCTTCGAGTCGGCGTTGATCTCGTTGATCGTGGCCTGCAGGGTGGCGAAGGGACCGTCGGTGACGGTGACCGAGTCGCCGACCTCGAAGTCCAGGACCTGGACCTCGACCTTGCGGGCCGGAGCCGGCTTGCCCTCGGCCTCGGCGGCCTCGCGGGCGGCCTTCTCCTCGGCCTCCGGGGCGAGCATCTTGACGATCTCGTCCAGGGTCAGCGGGTACGGGTCGTAGGCGTTGCCCACGAAGCCGGTGACGCCGGGGGTATTGCGGACGACGCCCCAGGACTCGTTCGTCAGGTCCATGCGGACGAGGACGTAGCCGGGGAGCTTGTTCTGGCGGATCGTCTTGCGGTCGCCGTTCTTGATCTGGACGACCTCTTCCTGCGGCACCTCGGCCTGGAAGATGTAGTCCTCGACGTTCAGCGAGACGGCGCGCTGCTCGAGGTTGGTCTTCACGCGGTTCTCGTAACCGGCGTACGTGTGGATGACGTACCACTCGCCGGGAAGGGTCCGCAGTTCCTCGCGCAGGGCGGCGACGGGGTCGACCGGCTCGGCCGGCTCTTCCTCGACGAGCTCTTCCTCGTCCTCGACGGCCTCGACGTCGCCGCCGGACTCGTCCTCGGCCTCGTCCTCGGCGTGGAGCGCGGCTTCCTCGGCGGGCTCGCCCGCCTCGGCGTCGGCAGCCTCGACCTCGTCCAGGTCCTCGTCCGCGCCCTCGACGATGTCGAGCTCGTCGTCGACAGACTCGTCGGGCTCGATGGCGTCGTTCAGGTTCTGGTCAGACACGGTGGCTGCTTCTTCCTGGATACAAGGGGTGGAACATGCGAAAAGGGGCGCCGGTAACCTCGGCGCCCTTCGCTCTGTGCTCAGCCGAATACGTACTTGGCGGCGTGGTTGAGTCCATAGTCAATCACGGTCACCAGACCGATCATGACGAGGACGAAGACGATCACCACGGTCGTGTACGTCGTCAGCTGGTTCCGCGACGGCCAGACGACCTTGCGGAGCTCTGCGACGATCTGCCGGTAGAAGAGCGCGAGACGCTTCAGCGGGCCCTTCTTGGCACGCTTGCCGCCCTTACGGGTCTTCTTGGACTCCGGCGCCTCATCCTGGGCATCAGGCGTATCAATGGAGCCCACGGCGTCCGCCATTCGTCCTCACCTGTTCCCGGGTCGTGGCCGTGCCGCGCCCGGTTGGAGCCGCACGGCGGTGCATTGCTGTACGTACATGCGCACACATCCTGGCGACGGTGTGTGTAGCAGGGCCGGAGGGACTTGAACCCCCAACCGCCGGTTTTGGAGACCGGTGCTCTACCAATTGAGCTACGACCCTTTGTGCGTCCCCCAACGTACCGCATCCGACCGGGTGCTCGGTGTGCACCTGGACAGGCGGCTGCTGAAGGCCAACGAGGTGAGAGTGTACGTGGTCCGCGGCCCCTCGTCGAACAGAAAGCGCCCGTACGGGCCTTGGGAACGCAAGATCGCCCAGCGTGCGTGACGGATCCGGACGGTTGTTCAGCCGTTGTTCAGTCTGTGAAACCCGTGTGCCGGGGGAGTTTCCGGTCTGGAACGATGGGCCCCATGAGCGCTGCAACCCCTCCCACCGAGCGCCGGGTCTCCGCCCGAGTCGGCGCGATCTCCGAGTCCGCCACCCTCGCCGTGGACGCCAAGGCCAAGGCCCTCAAGGCCGCCGGGCGGCCGGTGATCGGCTTCGGCGCCGGTGAACCGGACTTCCCGACCCCGGACTACATCGTCCAGGCCGCGATCGAGGCCTGCTCGAACCCGAAGTACCACCGCTACACCCCGGCCGGCGGTCTGCCCGAGCTGAAGGCCGCGATCGCCGCGAAGACGCTGCGCGACTCCGGCTACGAGGTCGACGCGTCCCAGATCCTGGTGACCAACGGCGGCAAGCAGGCGATCTACGAGGCCTTCGCCGCGATCCTCGACCCGGGCGACGAGGTCATCGTCCCGGCGCCGTACTGGACGACCTACCCGGAGTCGATCCGGCTGGCCGGCGGTGTCCCGGTGGAGGTGGTCGCCGACGAGACGACCGGCTACCGGGTCTCCGTCGAGCAGCTGGAGGCGGCCCGCACCGAGAAGACGAAGGTCGTCCTCTTCGTCTCCCCCTCCAACCCGACCGGCGCGGTCTACAGCCAGGCCGACGCCGAGGCGATCGGCCGCTGGGCCGTGGAGCACGGCCTGTGGGTGCTGACCGACGAGATCTACGAGCACCTCGTCTACGGCGACGCGAAGTTCACCTCGCTGCCCGCGCTCCTGCCCGAGCTGCGCGACAAGTGCGTCGTCGTCAACGGCGTCGCGAAGACGTACGCCATGACGGGTTGGCGGGTGGGCTGGATCATCGGCCCGAAGGACGTCGTCAAGGCCGCGACCAACCTCCAGTCGCACGCCACGTCCAACGTGTCGAACGTCGCCCAGGTCGCCGCCCTCGCCGCGGTCTCCGGCAACCTCGACGCGGTGGCGGAGATGCGCACGGCCTTCGACCGCCGTCGCAAGACGATCGTCCGCATGCTGAACGAGATCGAGGGCGTGCTCTGCCCGGAGCCCGAGGGCGCCTTCTACGCCTACCCCTCGGTCAAGGCCCTGCTCGGCAAGGAGATCCGCGGCAAGCGCCCGCAGGACACGGTCGAGCTGGCCGCGCTGATCCTGGAGGAGGCCGAGGTCGCGGTCGTCCCGGGCGAGGCCTTCGGGACGCCGGGCTATCTGCGGCTGTCGTACGCGCTGGGTGACGAGGATCTCGTCGAGGGTGTCTCGCGGATCCAGAAGCTGCTGGCGGAGGCGCGGGGCTGAGGTCGCTGTGAAAGGGACCAGCTACTCACGTGAGTAGCTGGTCCCTTTTTTGTGCGAGCAAGACCACTAAAGGGGAAAGTGGTACCGGGGCGCCCATGACGTACGGCAGGATCCTGGGATGGAGCGTGTACGTGATGTCTCTGAGCTGCCGAAAGCCCATCTGCATCTGCACTTCACCGGCTCGATGCGGCCGGGGACGGTTCTGGAACTGGCCGACAAGTACGGCGTGCGGCTGCCCGAGGCGCTGGTCGACGCACTGACCAGCGGGGAGCCGCCGAAACTACGGGCGACGGACGAGCGGGGCTGGTTCCGGTTCCAGCGGCTGTACGACGCGGCGCGCTCGTGCCTCAGGGAGCCCGAGGACATCCGGCGGCTGGTGCGGGAGGCCGCCGAGGAGGACGTGCGCGACGGCTCGGGATGGCTGGAGATCCAGGTCGACCCGACGTCCTACGCGCCCCTGCTCGGCGGGCTGATCCCGGCGCTGGAGATCATCCTGGACGCGGTGGAGACGACCTCGCGCGAGACCGGGCTCGGGATGCGGGTGCTGGTCGCCGCGAACCGGATGAAGCACCCCCTGGACGCGCGCACGCTGGCCCGGCTGGCGGTGCGGTACGCGGACAAGGGCGTGGTCGGCTTCGGACTCTCGAACGACGAACGCCGGGGCATGGCGCGGGACTTCGACCGCGCGTTCCACATCGCGCGCGAGGGCGGCCTGCTGTCGGCGCCGCACGGCGGCGAGCTGGCCGGTCCGTCGTCGGTACGCGACTGTCTCGACGACTTGGACGCGAACCGGATCGGGCACGGGGTGCGCGCGGCGGACGACCCCCGGCTGCTGAAGCGGCTGGCGGACCGGCAGGTCACGTGCGAGGTGTGCCCGGCGTCGAACGTGGCGCTCGGGGTGTACGAGAAGCCGGAGGACGTGCCCCTGCGGAAGCTCTTCGAGGCCGGAGTGCCCATGGCGCTGGGCGCGGACGACCCGCTGTTGTTCGGGTCCAGGCTGGCCGCGCAGTACGAGTTCGCGCGACGGTGGCACGACTTCTCGGACGCGGAACTGGCGGAGCTGGCCAGGCAGTCGGTGCGGGCCTCGGCGGCCCCGGAGGACGTGAAGGCCAAGCTGCTGTCGGGAGTGGACGACTGGCTCAGCGGGCCGGGGGCCTGACGTCGGCTACAGGCTGACGCCCACCGTCACCGGCTCGTTGACCAAGGTGATCCCGAAGGTCTCCCGTACGCCCGCCACGACCTCCCGGGCCAGGGCGAGAAGGTCCTCCGTGGTGGCGTCGCCCCGGTTGGTGAGGGCCAGGGTGTGCTTGGTGGAGATGCGGGCGGGGCCGGTGCCGTAGCCCTTGGCGAAGCCGGCCTTGTCGATGAGCCAGGCCGCGGAGGTCTTGGTGTGGCCGTCGCCCGCAGGGTAGGCGGGGGGTACGGCGTCCTCGCCGAGGTGGTGCTTCACGCGCGCGTGGAACTCCGCGAACTGGGCGGCCGTGAGGATGGGGTTGGTGAAGAAGGAGCCTGCCGACCAGGTGTCGTGGTCGTCGGGGTCCAGGACCATGCCCTTTCCGGCGCGCAGCTTCAGGACGGTCTCGCGGGCGTCGGTGAGGGGGACCCGGTCGCCGGGTTCCACGCCCAGGGTGCGGGCGGTCTCGGCGTACTTGATCGGCGCGGAGAGGCCGTCGGCGTCCTCCAGGTCGAAGTGGACGCGCAGGACGACGTAGCGGGACGGGTCTTCCTTGAAGCGGCTGTGGCGGTAGGAGAAGGCGCAGTCGTCGTTGGTGAGGGTGACGGTCTCGCCGCTGCGGCGGTCGTAGGCGATGACCTCGGTGATCGTGGAGGACACCTCCTGGCCGTAGGCGCCTACGTTCTGGATGGGGGTCGCGCCCGCGGAGCCGGGGATGCCGGCGAGGCACTCGACACCGGCGAGTCCGGCGTCCACGGTGCGGGCGACCGCGTCGGTCCACACTTCGCCGGCGGCGAGCGTGAGGTGGGTGCCGGTGAGCTCGAACCCCTGGGTGGCGATGACGAGCGCGGTGCCGTCGAACCCCTTGTCCCCGATGACGAGGTTGGACCCACCGCCGATGACGAGGAGGGGGGTACCGGTGGCATCCGCCTCGCGGACGACCTCGATCACCTCGGCGTCGGTCGTCGCGGTGACGAGCCGGGTGGCGGGGCCGCCGAGGCGGAAGGTGGTCAGGGGGGCGAGGGGGGCGTCGTGTCGTACCTGCACGCGGTACACCCTACGGGGGCCTCCGGCGGTTGAGCGGTTTGTCTGTGCGGGTTCGTTGGGGGCGGGCGTTGTTGCGCAGTTCCCCGCGCCCCTGATGCCTGCGCGTGCCTGCGGCGGGCTGGGCGGGTTCGGTGGTGGTGTGTCTGCGGGCCGGTGGGGGCTGGTCGCGCAGTTCCCCGCGCCCCTGGTGCCTGCGGCGCAGCTGCGGGCCCGGTGGGGGCTTGTGTAGCGCGTGCTCGTCCGGTGGGTTGGTCGGTGCCGGGGTGGGGGGTATCCGTCCTCGGTCCGGCGGCTCGGTCCCTCTGAGCAGTGCTGGATGACGGACGCCGGCCGCTGCGGGCGGACACCTCCCACCCCGTCCCCTTCCCGCCGTACGCGGCGAACGGCCCGCCGCGGTGCACGAGGGATGGCGAACGGCCCGTCGTAGTGCGCGGTCCGGACAACGGCCCACCGTGAAGGGTGAGGGGGCGAACGGGCCCGTCTTGGCGCAGAGCGACTGCAACCCCCCGAGGCTGCTATGTCGTGTCAAGCCGCTTGAGCGAGTTCTTCGGCATCGACGAGTTGGCTTCCCTCGGCACGTTCGAGGATCTTGAAGATC